>NZ_CAACUY010000247.1 GCF_900659615.1 Actinomadura fibrosa
GGATCAAACTCTCCATCAAGGCCCAACGACCACCCAGGGGGCGAACCCCAGGCAGCCAAACCTCAGAAGAAATCCCAGCAAACACCACACCCCCAAAAAGGGGCTGATGCATTGCCTCAAAGAAATCCCCACCACCGAACCCCGAAAGAGAACGATGGCCACGGGGCGACCCGACCGACCAACAGGCCGACCGAGCCGATAAGGCACTGGCTTTTAACACGCTGTTGAGTTCTCAAGAAACGGACACCCACCGCGCCGGACCCGCTCCCGCGAGCCCCGCTCCGGGGCAACCCTTCTAACTTACCTGGTTCCTCGCCGTTGTCAAGCAGATCCGTGAAGATCTTTTTGACGGACGGTGACGTTCCCAGTTCCCACAGATGCAGGCCCGACAGACTCGTAGCCTGCCGAGATCGCTCAGTGGGAGTGCCCTCCGGGTCGGCCACCTTGCGGTGTCCTGCATCCCGTCTCGGGCTGACCAGACCATCGTACAACAGTCCGAGACGAGCTCGAACCAGTTTTCTCGGGTCTGGTTGTCCCCGGGGCCGACCACCTTGCGGCGTTCCGCATCCCCTCGGGGCATGAACGACATTACGGTCCCCCATGGGAGGCGTCAAACCGGTCCCGGGGATTCTGGCCGCCACTCCGTCCCCGGGCCCCTGACCCAACTCTGTGACCTTGGCATTCGCTCGCTACGTGTGACGAGTCACAGCGGCGCACCGTTCGGGATCTCGCTTTCCCCGGCGTCCGGAACTGCCTGTTCCGGCGCGTCTGGTGTAGTGCCGCATTCGTCCGGCCGAGTCTCGACCTCCTGGCGAAGCTTGGGAGGCGTGCGATGTGCGGCGACGCGTGCGGTGATCGAGCTGGGCGACGTGCCGCGGGTGGGCTCGCACTCGCGCAGACCGTGGCTTCGCGTACGTGCCGTGCCTCAGTCGAGCCGTCTGAAGACCGATAGGACGACGGAGAGCGGCACGGGGAGCGGTTCCGGTAGGCGATCGAGCCGTTCCCGGAGGCGTTCCGCCGGGACGTGGTGGGCGCTCGGCCCCATGGCTACGAGGGTCGCAATCTCGTCGTGGGTCAGTACGGCCTCGGTCTCGATGCTCTGCCGCGTGTCGAGTTTGAAGTATCCGGCGAGTGCGGCGTCCGTGCGTTCGGTCTTGCGCTCGTCCACGGAGATGAGCCCGAGCGGCTCGACGAGGGGGCCGAGGTGGCGGGGCGAGGGCGTGACGCTGAACAGGAGTCCGTCGACGTGCAGCACGCGGTGGAACTCGGCGGCGTTGCGCGGGGCGAAGACGTTCATGACGATGCGGGCTGCGCCGTCGCGGAGCGGGAGCGGGCGCCAGAGGTCGGCGACCACGGCGCCGGCGCGCGGGTGCGCCTTGGCGGCGCGGCGGGCGGCGTGCTTGGAGATGTCGAGGGCGAGCCCGGTGGCGTCGGGCGAGCGGTCCAGGACCTGGCCGAGGTAGTACCCGGTGCCCGCGCCGGCGTCCAGGACGAACGCCTCCCCTTCGAGGGTGCGGGCGACGCTCCGGGCGAGCCGTTCGGCGGGGGCCGCGAAATGGCCGGCGCTGAGGAAGGCGTCGCGGGCGCGGACCATTTCCGGGGTGTCCGCCGTGCCGGGGCGGGCGTTGCCGGGCAGGAGGTTCGCATACCCCTGCCGAGCGATGTCGAAGGTATGCCCGACCGGACAGGAGAGTCCGCGGTCCGCCATTGCGAGGTCCGCTCCGCACACGGGGCACACCAGGTATTCGACGACATCGGCGAGCATCCGTCCATCATCGTCCATGGACGGTGCGGAACGGGCGTAGTGGGCCGCATCTTTGCCGACGTGCCGCCCGGACGACGGCTGGACGTCCCGAGCCGGCCACCCACTACGCCGAGCATCCGCGCGCACACGAGTCGGCGGTCGGCCACGGGCGGGGCCGGGCGGGATCTCGACGTCTCGGGGGCCAGGAGCGGATCGGCTCCGGACGAGTTACCGCAGCGTTCAGCGCACCGTGCGGGTGCGGGGGCGGGTGCGGTGTTCGCGTGCTGCGGGGCCCGACCGCAACCGGTCGGCCGGGGAGGGTTCGAGTGACGCCTGGTGAGGGAGGCGGCGTCAGGAGTCCAGGCGGCTCCGGACGTCTTCCATGTCGAGGCCGCGCACCTGCTCGATGACGTTCTCCAGCACCGCGTCCGGGAGCGCCCCCGGCTCGGCGAAGACGATCACGCCGTCGCGGATCGCCATGAGGGTGGGGATCGAGGCGATGCCGAACCGCTCCGACAGCTCCGGCTGGGCCTCGGTGTCGACCTTCCCGAAGACGATGTCGGGGTGCTTGCCCGCCGACTTCTCGAACACGGGGGCGAACCGGCGGCAGGGACCGCACCACTCGGCCCAGAAGTCGACCAGCACGATGCCGTCGCCCTGAGCCACCTCGTCGAAGTTCTCGGCGGTGAGTGTGACGGTCGCCATGTCGGTTTCTCCTCAGTCGGGGTATCAGCTTGTGGAGCGGCTAACAGCCTCGCAGTATTCCCCACCCGGGAATCACAGAGCGGTAATTAGCGTTGTCCCCTCAGGGAGATCGCACCGGAGAAGGGTCAGGATGGCTGCAACCCGTACCAAGGGCGACAGGGTCGACGTTCCCGACAAGGACCTTGTCGGGGCGTACCTCGACCGGATCGGCCGCACCCCCCTGCTCGACGCGCAGGAGGAGGTCGATCTGGCCAAGGCGATCGAAGGGGGCCTGTACGCCGAACAGCTGCTCGAGGAGGGGACCGTGCCGGAGGGCGCGACCCGCGAGGAGTTGGAGGAGCTGACCGCGGCGGGGCTGCGCGCCAAGCAGCGCTTCGTCGAGGCCAACCTGCGGCTGGTGGTCTCGATCGCCCGGAAGTACCCGACCGACTCGTTGCCCCTCATCGACCTCATCCAGGAGGGGAACCTGGGGCTGATGCGCGCGGTGGAGAAGTTCGACTACCGCCGCGGCTTCAAGTTCTCGACGTACGCGACCTGGTGGATCAGGCAGGCGATCGGGCGGGGCCTCAGCCACACCGCCCGCACCATCCGGCTGCCCGTCCATGTGGAGGAGGAGCTGTCCCGGCTGCGGCGCGCCGAGCGGCAGCTCGGCCGCGACCTCGGCCGCGAGCCCACGCGGGACGAGCTGGCCGCCTCGCTCGGCGCCGACGCCGAGCACGTGGACGAGCTGCTGCGCTGGCGGCGCGATCCGGCCAGCCTGGACGCGACCGTCGACGACGCCGGCGAGACGCCGATGGGCGACCTGCTGGAGGACCCCGACGCCGTCACGCCCGAGGCGGAGATCCTGGCGCTGGACGACCTGGAGGGCCTCGGGCGGCTGCTGGAGCGGCTCCCCGAGCGGGAGTCGGCGATCCTGCGGGCCCGTTTCGGGATGGACAGCGGCCAGCCGCTCTCGTACGCGCAGATCGGCGCCCGCTACGGGCTGAGCCACAACCGCGTCCGGCAGATCACCGACCGGTCGCTGCGCCGCCTCCGGCAGATGGCGAGCGAGACGGACTTCAGCGGGCGGCGGGCGCTGCCCGGTCCGGCCGCGGACGAGCCCGTACGGGCGGGCGCGGGAAGCCAGGCCGCCTGACGGGCCGCCCGGCCCCCCGTCCGGTACCGGGATGCCGGTCGTGCGCCGTTCCATGTCCGATCAACGGGCGGCCCCGCCGCGGGGCCGCCCGATCGCGTCTCCAGCCGTGAGGCGCCAGTGCCCTCGTGCGCGGACCGCACGGCCGAGTGGACTGGCGGGGCGCACAGTGCCCTAGCCTTTCCATGTGAGTACTTCCAGTGCCCCTGGGGACCTCGACGCGTGGCGCGGTCTCCCCGCCCTTCAGCAGCCCGAATGGGACGACCCGGACGAGCTCCGGGCGGTCGCCGCGGAACTCGCGGGACAGCCGCCGCTCGTCTTCGCGGGCGAGTGCGACCAGCTCAGGGACCGGCTCGCCGACGTCGCGCGCGGCGAGGCGTTCGTCCTCCAGGGCGGCGACTGCGCCGAGACGTTCTCCGGGTCGAACGCCGACGCGGTGAAGAACAAGCTCCAGACCCTGCTCCAGATGGCGGTCGTGCTCACCTACGCGGCGAGCGTGCCGGTGGTGAAGATCGGCCGGATGGCGGGGCAGTTCGCCAAGCCGCGGTCCAAGCCGACCGAGGTGCGGGGGGACGTGGAGCTGCCCGCCTACCGGGGCGACGCGGTCAACGGGTTCGACTTCGACGCCGACTCGCGGCGCAACGACCCGAGCCGGCTGCTGAAGGCCTACCACTGCTCGGCGGGCACGCTGAACCTCTGCCGGGCGTTCACCAAGGGCGGCTACGCCGACCTGCGGCAGGTGCACGCCTGGAACCAGGACTTCGTGGCGCAGAGCCCGGCGGGGCGCCGCTACGAGCGGCTCGCCGGCGAGATCGACCGGGCGATGACGTTCATGAAGGCGTGCGGGGTGAACCCCGACGCCTTCCACGAGGTGGAGTTCTACTCCAGCCACGAGGCGCTGCTGCTGGAGTACGAGCGGGCGCTGACCCGCATCGACAGCCTCAGCGGCCTCCCCTACGACGTGTCGGCGCACTTCCTGTGGATCGGCGAGCGCACCCGGCAGCTCGACGGGGCGCA
This sequence comes from Actinomadura fibrosa, assembly GCF_900659615.1. Lineage (GTDB taxonomy): Bacteria > Actinomycetota > Actinomycetes > Streptosporangiales > Streptosporangiaceae > Spirillospora > Spirillospora fibrosa. The sequence goes on from NZ_CAACUY010000247.1 coordinate 4,599, forward strand.
CGTGGAGTTCCTGCGGCACATCCGCAACCCGATCGGGGTCAAGCTCGGCCCGACGACGTCGGCCGACGACGCGCTGGCGCTGATCGACCGGCTCAACCCGCACCACGAGCCGGGGCGGCTCACCTTCATCACCCGGATGGGCGCCGGGAGGATCCGGGACGCGCTGCCGCCGCTGATCGACAAGGTGCACCGGAGCGGCGCCCCGGTCGCCTGGATCTGCGACCCGATGCACGGCAACACCTTCGAGGCCGCCGGCGGCTACAAGACGCGGCGGCTGGACGACGTGCTCGACGAGGTGGCCGGGTTCTTCGAGGTGCACCGGGCCCTCGGCACGCATCCCGGCGGGATCCACATCGAGTTCACCGGCGACGACGTGACCGAGTGCGTCGGCGGCGGCCACGGCCTCGTCGAGGACGACCTGCACCAGCGGTACGAGACGGCGTGCGACCCGCGGCTGAACCGCGGCCAGTCGCTCGACCTGGCGTTCATGGTGGCGGAGCTGTACCGCAAGTCGTCCTGACCGCGGATCTCCCGGGGACATCGCCTGGAGACCCTGGGGACGGAGCGACCCGGAAGGCGGAAGCCTTCCGGGTCGGCACGTTCCAGGCAGGAGATCCGGATCAGATGCTCACCTCGGCCCAGACGACCTTGCCTCCGGTGACCGGGTCGGCGCCCCAGGACGTCGCGAACCGGTCGACGATGAACAGGCCCCGGTGCGACTCGTCCAGCGGGCCCGGGACGGTCAGCCGCGGCAGCTGGGCCGCCCGGTCGCGCACCTCGACGCGGACCCGCCCCGTGCCGCGCAGCAGGCGCAGCTCCAGTGCCGTCCCGGCGTGCCGGACGGCGTTGGCGACGAGTTCCGCGACGATCGCCGTGACGAGCTCCTCGCGCTCCATGAGGGCCCAGGTGCGCATGGTGCGGGCCGCGAGGCGGCGGGCGTACTCGACCGCCTCCGTCTGGGGCGCCGCACGCAGCGTTGTCTCGGTCATCGGGTCGGTCACTCCGCCCGCTCGCCGTTCTTCATCGCGTCCAGCCCATCGTCGTCAGCGCCCATCGGCCGGGGCGCCCTCCGCCGGGCCGCCGATGAGGAAGCGGTCGAGCCCGGTGGTCCGCAGGACGTTCTCCACGCGGCCGTAGGCGCCCGTCACCGTGAGCGTGGCGTTCTGCGCGCGCGCGTGCTTGTACGCGCGCACCAGCACGTTCAGGCCCGAGGAGTCGCAGAAGTCGACCGCCGTCAGATCGACGACGACCTCCCGCTCACCCGCGTCCACGAGCTCGGTCAGCCGCGACCGGAGCTCGTCGGACGAGTGCAGGTCTATGGAGCCGCGCGCGGATATCGTCGCGCGGCCTTCTTGTCGTGTCGTGTGCAAGGCAAGCCCCACGCCACCCCACCTTACCGATTGTTGGTCTCCATCATGACGCCCGCAGAACGATGAGGGCAACGTCGTCGTTCGAGGGCTCGGGGCCGAAGTCGCGGACCGCTCGCTGGATCCGGGCGGCCACCGCCCCCGCGCTCAGCCCCGTGCAGCCGGCCAGCAGCCTCTCCAGGCCGTGGCCGTCGCCGAGCAGCCGCCCGCCGGAGCGCCGCTCGGTGACCCCGTCGGTCACGCAGAGCAGCACCTCCCCGCGGCGCAGCTCGACCGTGTCGGTGTGGAAGTCCACCCCGTCGAACACCCCGAGCAGCGGCTGCGGCGAGGCGGCCTCGCGGACGCCGCCGTCCGGGTCGAGCACCAGCGGGGGCGGGTGCCCCGCGCTGGTGAGCCTGATCGTCACGCCGTCGCGGCGGGGCCGCGGGGCGATCTCGCCGTGCAGGAGGGTGAGCAGCCGCCCGCGCTCGCCCTCGCCGAGGATGAGCCGGTTGAGGCGGCCGAGGACGGCGGGGACCGACATGTCCTCGGCGGCGAGGATCCGCAGGGCGTGCCGGGCGAGGCCGGTGACGGCGGCGGCCTCGGGGCCGGTGCCGCACACGTCGCCGATGGCGAAGCGCCAGCGGGACGCGGGGGCGGGGCCGCCGGGGTGGGGGCCGCTCGCGAAGACGTCGTAGAAGTCGCCGCCGACCTCGCTGCCCTCCCCCGCGGGCTCGTACACCACCGCGACCTCCAGGCCGGGGATCTCGGGGATGCCGGGCGGCAGGAGGCTGCGCTGGAGGGCGCTGCTCATGGCGGTCTGGGCCGAGAACAGCCGGGCGTTGTCGACGGCGAGGGCGGCGCGGCGGCTGAGCTCCTCGGCCAGCTCGACGGCGCTGCGGGGGAAGCGGTCGCCGGCGGGGCGGCCGATGACGATGGTGCCGATGCGGCGGCCGCGGGCGATCAGCGGGAAGGCGTACACCTGGTCGTCGGCGGTGTCGCCGGCGGCGGCGCGGACCTCCTCGGGGGCGGTGGCGAACCCTCCCCAGGGGCCGGGGGTGTCGATGGGCGGGGCGGCGCCGGCGTGGTCGAGCAGCTCGCGCAGCCCGTCGGCGCGGTTCTCGTCGGCGTGCCACACGTAGGCGAGGTCGGCGGCCTCGGACTCGGTGACGGTGTAGACGGCGCACCAGGTGGCGAGGCGCGGGACGACGAGCTGCGCGACGAGCGCCATCGTCCGCTCCTGGTCGAGGGTGCCGGCGAGCAGGTCGCTTGCCTCGGCGACGAAGCTGAGCCAGCCGCGCCAGGATCGTTCCAGCTCGCCCACCCTGGCCTTCTCCAGGGCGAGGGAGAGCTCGTCGGCGAGGCGGCCCAGCCGGGCGCCGTCGGCCTCGTCGAGCCGCCCGGCGGTGGGCGAGAAGGCCACGAGCAGGCCGGTGAGGCGCCCCTGGGACTCCAGCGGCGCGGCGGCCAGCGACCGGGAGCGGAGGGCCGCCGCGACGGGGTCGGAGGCGTCGCGGGCCACCCAGGCGGAGCCGGCGCGGGCCTCGGGCCCGAGGGCGGCGACGGACAGCTCGCCGAGCTCGGCCTCGGCGGCGGCCCCGCTGGACGCGCCCATGATCAGCCGCCCGTCGCGCTCGGTCAGCAGGACGGCGGCGCCGTCGACGCCGAGGGCGGTGCGGACGGTCGCGACGCCGTCCTCCATGGCCTCGACCGCGGCGGGGGAACGCAGCAGCCGGTCGCCGGCGGCGGGCATCTCGCCCATCTCGCCGCCGCCGAGCCGGGCCTCCCTGCCCTGCGCCTGGCCCGCGCCGGACGCGGTGGACGAGGTGGACGCGGCGTCCTCGCGGGCGGGACGGCCGTCGCGGGAAGCGCCGGGATCGAGGTCGTCGCCGCCGGGCCTTCGCTGGCCGGAGCCGGGGTCTCCGCCGTCGGCGGGTGCGCCGGGCCGCGGCAGCCGGAACCAGACGCCCTTGGTGCGGCGGTCGTAGGAGACGCCCCAGGACGAGGCCAGCCGCGCGATCGAGGGCAGCCCGCGCCCGCTTGAGGCGGTGACGCCGGGCATCTCGATGCCCCGCGTGGGGTGGCGGTCGCGGACCTCGACCTCGATGTCGCCGTCCTCGACGCGGCAGATGACCTCGAAGGACGTGCCGGCGTAGGCGATCGCGTTGGTGGCGAGCTCGCTGGTGGCGAGAACGGCGTCGTCCGCCGCCTCCTCCATGCCCCAGTCGGCGAGCACCTTCCGGACGAAGCGGCGCGCGTCCGCCACCGCCGCCGCGGCGGACGGGAAGGTGGCCGACGCCGTCTGCCGATCCAATGTCGTCCCTCGTTCGAAGCGTGCCTGCCTGGGCCCGGCCATCGTGGCAGACTGGTCGGCCGCCCGGCCAGGAGAGCCGGGAACCGGTCCGCGCCCCGCGCGAACCCGGCCCGTGACCCCCCGCCACAACACGACAGACCGTAACACGAAGACTACGGGCACCGATCGACGGGCCTTGCCGCCGGTTTTACCCTGCGGCGCGCGTCGCGGGCTCCAGGCTGTCCAGGGACGTAGAGTACAGATGCGGCCCAGACAGGGAGTCCGTGGTATCCGGGTACCCGACCATCGCGGGCCAGGAGGATGAAGAGCTTATGCCGCGTACCGCGTCACGTGCCCGCCCCGGCGGGTCTCGCGACACTACTCCGCGTTACAGCGACGCCGACCTCGAACCCCTCATCAGGGCGCTCGTCGCCGTCCGTGACGGGAAGGCCCGCGCCGAGCTGGAGGTGCCCGGCGAGGGCGCCGTGGCGGAGGCGGGGGCGGTCCTGGAGGACATCCGGCAGAACGCCCACGACCTCGCGTCCGGGCTGAGCCGGGTGCGCCGCGAGATCGGCCGCGAGGGGCAGTTGAAGGGCCGGCTCTCGCCCGGGACGCTCCGGGGGACGTGGGCCGCGGCCGTGGAGGACGCCAACGCCATCCTCGACAAGCTCACGGATCTGGCCACCGGGATGCACCAGGTGGTGGAGGCCGTGGCGGCCGGGGACCTGAGCCAGCGGGTGGAGCTGCGGGTCCGGGGCAGGCCGATGCGCGGGGAGCTGCTGCGCATGGCGCGGTCGGTGAACGGGATGGTCGAGCTGCTCGACCAGTTCACCTGGGAGGTCACCCAGTTCGCCCGCGAGGTCGGCACCGAGGGGCGCCTCGGCGGTCAGGCGAACGTGCGCGGCATGTCGGGCCGGTGGCGGGACGTGACGGCGTCGGTGAACGTGATGGCGGGCCGCCTGACGTCCCAGGTGCGCGACATCGCGGAGGTCACGACGGCGGTGGCGCAGGGCGACCTGACCCGCAAGGTCACCGTGGAGGCGACCGGTGAGCTCCAGGAGCTGAAGACGACCGTCAACCAGATGGTCGACCAGCTGTCGGCGTTCGCGGACGAGGTCACCCGCGTGGCCCGCGAGGTCGGCACCGAGGGCCGTCTCGGCGGCCAGGCCCACGTCCGCGGCGTCAGCGGGGTGTGGAAGAACCTCACCGACAACGTCAACGGCATGGCGAACAACCTGACCACCCAGGTCCGCGGGATCGCGCAGGTCACGACCGCGGTCGCCCAGGGCGACCTGGGCAAGAAGATCACGGTGGACGCGAAGGGCGAGATCCTTGAGCTGAAGCAGACCGTGAACCAGATGGTCGACACGCTGTCGGCGTTCGCGGACGAGGTCACCCGCGTGGCCCGCGAGGTCGGCACCGAGGGGCGCCTCGGCGGTCAGGCGCGCGTGCCGGGCGGCAGCGGGGTCTGGAAGGACCTGACCAACAACGTCAACGGGATGGCGTCGAACCTGACCTACCAGGTCCGCAACATCGCCCAGGTCACGACCGCGGTCGCGGAGGGCGACCTGACCAAGAAGATCACGGTGGACGCCCAGGGCGAGATCCTGGAGCTCAAGGACACCGTCAACACCATGGTCGACACGCTGTCGGCGTTCGCCGACGAGGTCACCCGCGTCGCGCGGGAGGTCGGCACCGAGGGCCGCCTCGGCGGCCAGGCCCACGTCCGCGGCGTCAGCGGGGTCTGGAAGAACCTCACCGACAACGTCAACGGCATGGCGAACAACCTGACCACCCAGGTCCGCAGCATCGCCCAGGTGACCACCGCCGTCGCCCAGGGCGACCTGACCCGCAAGATCGAGGTCGACGCGCAGGGCGAGATCCTCCAGCTCAAGACCACCCTGAACACCATGGTCGACACGCTGTCGGCGTTCGCCGACGAGGTCAGCCGCGTCGCCCGGGAGGTCGGCACCGAGGGCCGCCTCGGCGGCCAGGCGATCGTGCCCGGCGCGGGCGGCATGTGGAAGGACCTCACCGACAACGTCAACGGGATGGCGTCGAACCTGACCTACCAGGTCCGCAACATCGCCCAGGTCGCGACCGCGGTCGCGCACGGCGACCTCACCCGCCGCATCGACGTCGACGCCCAGGGCGAGATCCTGGAGCTGAAGACGACGCTGAACACGATGGTCGACACGCTGTCGTCGTTCGCCTCCGAGGTCACGCGCGTGGCCCGCGAGGTGGGCAGCGAGGGCCGCCTCGGCGGCCAGGCCGAGGTCGAGGGCGTCTCCGGGACGTGGAAGCGGCTCACCGAGAGCGTCAACGAGCTGGCGAGCAACCTCACCACGCAGGTCCGCGCGATCGGCGAGGTGGCGAGCGCGGTCGCCACCGGCGACCTGACCCGGACGATCACCGTCGAGGCGCGCGGCGAGGTCGCGGAGCTGAGCGAGAACGTCAACCTCATGGTCGCGACGCTGCGGGAGTCGACGCGCGCCAACGAGGAGCAGGACTGGCTCAAGACCAACCTCGCGCGCATCGGCGGGCTCATGCAGGGCCACCGCGACCTCCTCCAGGTCGCTCAGCTGATCATGCGGGAGCTGACCCCGACCGCGAACGCCCAGTACGGCGCGTTCTACCTGGCCGAGCACACCGGCGAGGAGACCGAGCTGGCGCTGATCGCCGGGTACGGGACGCGCCGCGGCCGGGCGGGCAGCGTCCGGTTCGCGCTCGGCGAGGGGCTGGTCGGGCAGGCGGCGCAGGAGCGCCGGCCGCTGCTGATCTCCGATGCCCCCGCCGACTACGTCAGGATCGGCTCGGGGCTCGGCGAGGCGTCCCCGGTCAACATCATCGTGCTGCCGATCGTGTTCGAGGACGCGGTGCTCGGCGCGATCGAGCTGGCCTCGTTCGGCCGGTTCACCGACGTCCACCTGGCGTTCTTCAGCCAGCTCATCGAGACCATCGGGGTGACGCTGAACGCCATCAGCGCCAACACCCGCACCGAGGCGCTGCTCGGCGAGTCCCAACGGCTCGCCCAGGAGCTCCAGGAACGGTCCGACGAGCTCCAGCGCCAGCAGGGCGAGCTGCGGCACTCCAACACCGAGCTGGAGGAGAAGGCGGCGCTGCTGGCCCAGCAGAACCGCGCGATCGAGATCCAGAACTTCCAGATCGAGCAGGCCCGGCGGACGCTGGAGGAGCGCGCGGAGCAGCTCGCGATCTCCTCGCGGTACAAGTCGGAGTTCCTCGCGAACATGTCGCACGAGCTGCGGACGCCGCTGAACAGCCTGCTCGTGCTGGCCAAGCTGCTGTCGGAGAACCAGGGCGGCAACCTCACCGACAAGCAGGTCGAGTTCGCCCGGACCATCCACGAGTCCGGCACCGACCTGCTGGAGCTGATCAACGACATCCTGGACCTCGCCAAGGTCGAGGCCGGCAAGATGGAGGCGCACCCGCAGCGGCTGTCGGTGTCGGCGCTGGTCGACTACGTGGACGCCACGTTCCGCCCGCTGTCGCACGACAAGGGCCTCCAGTTCGGCGTGGAGGTCGCGCCCGACGTCCCGGCGACGCTGAACACCGACGAGCAGCGACTCCAGCAGGTCCTGCGCAACCTGCTGTCGAACGCGGTGAAGTTCACCGCCGAGGGCGAGGTGCGGCTGCGGATCGAGCGGGCGGGCGACATCGACTTCGTCCTCCCGGCGCTGTGGAACACGCCCGACGTCATCGCCTTCCGGGTGATCGACACCGGTATCGGGGTGAGCCCGGACAAGCTCCAGGTGATCTTCGAGGCGTTCCAGCAGGCGGACGGGACCACCAGCCGCCGCTACGGCGGCACCGGCCTCGGCCTGTCCATCAGCCGCAACATCGCCCGGCTGCTCGGCGGGGAGATCCACGCCGAGAGCGAGCCGGGGCGCGGCAGCGTGTTCACGCTGTACCTGCCCGCCCAGTACAGCACGACCGACGGCCGGCGCCGACCGGCGCTGCCGGAGGAGGCGGGCGGCGCGCCCGACGCCGCGGGCCTGGTGGCGGGCGGCGGGCCCGTCCCCGGCCCGGGCACGG
>NZ_CAACUY010000248.1 GCF_900659615.1 Actinomadura fibrosa
CGGGGCTCGGGCGGCTGCTGGCGGACGGGCTGCTCGGCGGCCTCGACCCGGCCGACCCGTTCCACCGCGAGCTGGCCGGGACCGCCCTCGCCCACCTCGACCACGGCGGCCGCGTCGCCGCGACGGCCGCGGCGCTGCACGTCCACGCCAACACGGTGAAGTACCGGGCGCGGCGCTTCCAGGAGCTGACGGGCCGCCCGCTGCTCGACCCGTCCGGCGGGGCGGCGGTCGCGCGGGCGGCGCACCTGTGGTGGGCGCTGCGTCACTGGCTCGCGGAGACCCGGCCCTGAGCGGCGGCCCCGCGGATGATGGGATGGGGGCGGGGACCCGCGGCGAGGCGCCCGGGCGGGAGACGGGAGATCAGGTGACCGCACCGCGGATCGGCACGGTGATGTGGCCCATGCAGTCGTGGCCGGAGGCGGGGGAGCTCTGGCGGCTCGCGGAGGAGCTCGGGTTCCGCCACGCCTGGGTGTACGACCACATCGCCTGGCGCGGCACGACCCCCTGGTACGACGCCTATACGACGCTCGCGGCCGCGGCGGCGGTCACCTCGCGGGTCCGGCTCGGCACGCTGGTGACCTCGCCGAACTTCCGCCATCCGGTGCCGACCGCGCACGCGGTCAAGACGATCGACCACGTCAGCGGCGGGCGCCTCACGATCGGCATCGGGTCCGGCGGCACCCGCCGCTCGTCCGACGCGGGGATCCTCGGCGGGGACGACTGGTCGCCCGGCGAGCGCGCCGCCCGCTTCGCCGAGTGGACCGGCCTGCTCGACCGCCTGCTGCGCGGCCCCGAGACGACCTTCGAGGGGACGTACTACACGGCCCGGGAGGTGGTGACCGAGCCCGGCTGCGCGCAGCGGCCCCGCGTGCCGTTCGTCATCGCGGGCGACGGGCCGCGCGGCATGCGGCTCGCGGCCCGCTACGGGGACGGATGGGTGACGAGCGGGCACGCCGAGGGGCGCGCCCCGCAGGAGGTCGTCCGCACCCGGCTGGCCGCCCTGCGCGCCGCGTGCGAGGCGGAGGGCCGCGACCCCGCCGAGCTGCGGGACCTCGTCCTGCTGACCGGGTTCACCGACGAGCCGTGGCTGGAGTCGGCGGCGGCGTTCGACGACCTCGCGGGCCGCTACGCCGAGCTCGGCATCACCGAGATCGCGCTGCACTGGCCGCGTCCCGGCACGCCCTGGGAGGCCGACACGAAGGTGTTCGAGGCGATCGCCGCCGAGTACGGGGAGGCGCGCTGATGCCGTTCGTCCTGCTCGGCCTCGCCATCGCCTTCGAGGTCACGGCGACGCTCGCGATGCGCGCCTCGGACGGCTTCACGAAGGCCGGCCCGGCCGCGATCGTCGTCGTCGGGTACCTGATCTCGTTCGTGTTCATGGCGAAGGCGCTGACGTCGCTGAACGTCGGCCCGGTCTACGCGATCTGGTCCGCGCTCGGCACGATCGGCGCCTTCGTCGGCGGCGTCCTGCTGTTCGACGAGCAGGTCCGGCCGCTGGGCGTTGTCGGCGCCGTGATCATCGTGCTGGGCGTGGTGGTGATGAGCTTCGGCGGGGGAGTGAGCCAGCACTGACCGGAGACGGTCCCCCCGGGGCCGTCTCCGGTGCGGCCCCGGCTCAGTCCTGGATCGTGATCTCGGTGCTCACCGGCGCCGGGCCGAGCACCCAGCTCGCGGTGATCTTCACCTTGGCGCCGATCGGGACCGACGGGTCCACCGTGACGGGGAAGAGCTGCCCGACCTCGCCGGAGGACACCTTCAGCTCGGCCGGGACGGTGACGCCCGGCGTGTCGCTGGTCAGCTTGATCGTGGCGCCGAACGGGTGCCAGAGGTCGCCGAGGCCCACGACGCCGTGGTTCGGCCAGTAGCCGGGCGTGTTCCGGATCTCCCGGGACTGCCCGACGGAGAACGTCTTGGGCACTCCGGTCAGGCTGGAGGTCAGCACGTTGTTGCCGAGGTCGGCCGTCATCTGGACGGACCGCGGCTCCCGGTCGGCGACCACGCGGATCGGGAACGTGGCGCCGGTGGCGCCCGCGGGCACGACCACGTACGGCGGGGCGTCGGCGGTGGAGTTCCACCCCGGGACGTTGCGGATGTCGACGGCGAGGCCGCCGACCGGCGCCGGGGCCTTGAGCTGCACTGTGCCGGTGACCGTCGTGGAGGTCAGCGCGATCGCCTGGCCGTACTGCTGCTTCACGTAGAAGCCGGTGACCTGCTGCTCGCGCGGGTCCGGCGGTGTGACGGTGACGGCGGTCTCCGCCGCCGAGCCGTTCGCGGACGCCCGCAGCCGCGTGACGGTCGTCTCCCGCTCGGACTGCACCCGGATCGGGACGGTGACGCTCCGCTGGCCCTCCGGGACGGTCACCTTGCGTCCGGTCGATCTGACGTAGTTGGGGTCCTCGTACTCGTTGAGGTCGCGCAGCTCGACGACCGTGCCGCCGGCGGGCGCGGCCTCGGTCAGGGTGATCTTCTGCAGCGCCTCCTGCCCGGCACTGATCGTGGACGGGGTGACGCTGGTCGACTCGACGGCGGCGGACGCCGCCCGCGCGGGCAGCGCGCCCGCGATTCCCAGCACGAGCGGAGCGGCGGCGAGCACGGCGATACGGCGGCCCGCGGCCGCCTTGGGGGTGTTGGCCATGATCGCGAAGTTAGCGATCTTCGTTCGCCGCGCGCCAGAGGCCAAAGCCGCACGTCAGAGTTCTGTAAGAACTGTCCGGCGCCCGGATGACGCCGCTACACGGCACCGCGCTTGGCGCGGTTGCGGCGCGTGTACTCCTGGGCGAACGCGAACAGCAGCCAGGTGAGCGCCGACGCGTCGTCCACGATGCCGACCGGCAGGAACACGTCCGGGATGAGGTCGACCGGCGAGACGATGTAGACGACGGCGACCACCATCGCGATGATCTTGCCGGTGGACGTCCGGTAGTAGGCCTGGGCGCCGCGCTCCGCGGGGCCGTACCGGCGCCGGCGGCGCAGCCGCAGGATGCCCGCGATGAGCAGCGCCGCGCCGGCGGCCATGACCGCCGCGCCGGCGACGGTGAGGTCCACGCCGCCGATGTCGCCGTCCGCGGTGAGGGCGGGGACGGCGCCCGCGATCAGCAGGACGAGTCCGAGCCAGACCATGTGCACCTCCGGGGGAGTTTCCCCTCCGGTATTGCCACGCGGCGCCGCTCCATGCCTGTCCGGGACGACCGCTCGCACTTGCGCCCCGGGAGGCCGCGCGCCGGGTGCCGGTCACATGCGGTAGACCGCGCCCTCGGCGCCCCATTCGCCGAAGGGCGGCGGGCCGCCGGGCTCCGCGTCCCCGCCGGGCGAGCGGACGAGGACGAGCCGCCGCACCCCGAGCCCCCGGAACGCCTCCGCCGTCGCGGCCGGTGCTCTCCCGGCCCCCGCGAACACGAGGTCGGCGCCCCGAGCCCAGGCGGGCGGCTCGGCGGACTCGGGCGCCCACACGCAGGTGCGGCGCCCGGCGGCGATCCGGTAGCCGTGCATCGTCCCGGCCCTCGACGGCACGGGCATGGGGACGATGTGGAGCGAGCCGTGCCGGTACGGCGCGAGGACGGGCGCGGGCATGCCGCTCTCGCGGGCGATCCGGAGCAGCTCCGCCTGGAGGGGCCCCTTCTCGTCACGGACCAGCCACGCCTCGCAGGTCTCGGGCGGCTCGGAGCCGGGCCCGCCGTCCAGGCCGACGTGGGCGTGGCCGTACTCGACCAGCAGCCCGGCCGGCGCGTGGGCGCGCGAACGGGCCGTCCCCACTCCGAGCAGGATCAGCCGCGGCATGCCTCGATCGTCGCTCGCGGCCCGCCGGGCGTCCAGGCCGGGGGTGGGCCTGGGCCGGGCCGGCGCGTTCGGCGGCGCCGTCCGGGCCCGCCCTCAGAGGGATTCGGCGAGCGTGGCGGTCCGCTGCGGTTCGAGCTGGCCGCCGAGCAGCTCGGTCGGACTGCAGCCGGACAGCGCCCGGAACTCCCGGTTGAGATGGGCCTGGTCGTAGTAGCCGCAGGCGGCGGCGACGTCCGCGAGGGCGCGGCCGTGGCGCGCCAGCCCGACGGCGCGCTCGAACCGCAGCACCCTGGCCATCACCTTGGGCGGCAGCCCGGCCTGCTCGTGGAACCGGTGGGCCAGGTGCCGGCGGCTCCAGCCGACGTCGGCGGCGATCTCGGCGACGGGGACGCGGCCGGCAGAGCCGAGGAGCAGCCGCCACGCCCGCGCCACCTCGGGGTCGGGCCGCGGGCCCGCCTCCAGGCGGCGCAGCAGGAACGCGTCGAGCAGGTCGAACCGCGCGGCCCAGGACGGCGTCCCGGCGAGCCGCTCCACCAGCAGGGCCGCGGCGGGGCCGAGCAGCTCCGGCAGCTCGGCGGCGGCGTTGGTGAGCCGCGCCATCGGCACGCCGAGCAGGGTGTAGGCGCCGAGCGGGGTCAGGTCCAGATGGACGCCGCGCTGCCCGCCGGGGTGGGCGTACATGCCGTGGCCGTCGTACATGCCCGCGGCGAGGGACGCGTAGTCGCGGTCGCCGGTGCCGGGGTCGGGGACGGCGAGGCGCAGCGGCGGGCCGAAGTTGATGATCACGACGACGGAGCGGGTCGGCAGCGTGCGCATGCGCGACGGCACGGTGTCGCGCTCCCAGTAGCCGTCGTAGGCGCGCAGGAACGGGCGCAGGGCGGGATGCGGCCGGGCCTGCACGAGCCAGTAGTCGCCCCGGTCGATCAGCGTGACGGCCCTGTCGGACATGGGCCAGTCCTACCAGACGGGTCCGACAGGGCACCCGGGGGCGATCGGCGGGAGGGCCTACTCGTACATCTGGCCGCAGACCGCGATCCGCGCGAGGTCGCCCCACGTCATCGTGGTGATCGTGCGGACGTACGAGCGGGCGGGGGACTGGCCGGGCGCCGTCGGCAGCGGGACCCGGGCGCCGTCGGCGGCGTCCCAGCCGCCGAGGCTGCCAGCGACGGCGCACTCCAGGTACGTCGCGGGGTCGAAGTTGTACCAGCGGGCCGGGGTGGCGCGCCGCCCGGTGCCGGGCGGGCGCGGCGCGTCGACGCCGAAGCGGGCCTGCGGGCCCGGCGGGTGGGTGATGAAGTCCTCCAGGTCGGCGAGCTGGGAGAGGATCACCCGCTCCCAGTCGGCGTACCCGTCGGGCTCGTCGCCGGGCAGCGCGAGGTCCTTGGCGCTCCACGCCGGGTCGAACTCGGCGGGCGGGGTGGTGGAGGCGGCCGCGAACATCGCCGCGACGTCGTCCGGTTCCAGCCGCTCCCGGTCGGCGAGCGGCCCGCTGACCTTCCAGAGCGCCCGCAGGAACGCCGACAGCGACCACGACGCCGCCCTGGCCTCCTGGCCGAGGTGCAGGAAGTGCAGGTACAGGTCGCGGTTCGTCCGGACGGACGGGCCGGGCGGCCCCTCGACCCAGTACGTCTGCTTGTGCGGGACGCCGCTCTCCAGGGCCAGGACGTGGGCCAGCGCCGACACGCGCGAGTCGTGGGCGGCCACGTGGAACCCGTTGCCGTTGTCGTCCTGGCGCATGACGTCCCATGTGCTCATCCGGCCCCCTTCAAGGTCGGCGAAGCGGTCGTCGAACGCCCCCGCGCAGAAAGTGTCCCATTCCGGTGCCCGACCACCAGTAGTGGCCATGTCACTTTCCGGCCTCGAAGTCGTGACCTTCCGCACATGCGAAACGGCCCCCGGAGGGCTACCGTCCCGCCCTCCGGGGTCCGCGCACCGCGCCGCTCAGGCCTTCGAGCGGTGGATCACCTGGAGCTCGGTGAAGCCGTACAGGCCCCACGGGCCGTTCTCGACGCCGACGCCGCTCCACTTGAAGCCGCCGAACGGCTGGTGCGGCGCGAGCGCGAGGTGGGTGTTGACCCAGGCGGTGCCGCACTCCAGCTCCGCGGCGACCTCGGCGGCGCGGTCGGCGTCGGCGCCCCACACCGACCCGGACAGGCCGAAGTGGGTGCCGTTGGCGCGGGCGAGCGCCTCGTCGAGGTCGGTGTACCTGATGACCGGCAGGGCGGGGCCGAACTGCTCCTCGTCGACGATCCGGGCCCCGTCCTCGACGTCGGCGAGGATCGTCGGCTGGAAGAAGTAGCCGGGGCCGTCGATCGGCCCGCCGCCCGCAGCGGCGCGCGCGCCGCCCGCGAGCGCCTCGGCCACGAGCTCGCCCACCCGCTCGTACTGGGGCTCGTTGTTGATGGGCCCGTACTGGACGCCCTCCCGCGTCCCCTCGCCGACCTTCGCGGCCCGCGCCTGCTCGGCGAGGGCCTCGACGACGTCGTCGTAGACGGACGCGGGCGCGTACACGCGCTTGACGGCCGAGCAGACCTGGCCGTTGTTCTGGAACGCCGCGCCGAACAGCCGGGCGGCGACGGCGGCCGGGTCCACGTCGTCGAGCAGGATCGCCGGGTCGTTGCCGCCGAGCTCCAGTGTGACGCGCTTCAGGTCGGGCGCGGCGGCCGCGGCGACCCGCTTGCCGGTGGCGACGCTGCCGGTGAAGCTGATCTTGCGGGGGACGTCGTGGGAGGTCATCCAGGCGCCGAGCTCGTCCCCGCCGGTGACGACGTTCAGCACGCCGGGCGGCAGGACGTCGCGCAGCACCTCGCCGAGCTTCAGGCTGGACAGCGGCGTGAACGGCGACGGCTTCAGCACCATCGTGTTGCCCGCGAGCAGGGCGGGGGCGAGCTTCCAGATCGCGAGCAGCAGCGGGAAGTTCCACGGGGTGATCGCCGCGACGACGCCCATCGGGCGCCTGACGACCTCGACGCGCGCGTTCGCGTCGTCCTGGATGACCTCGGCCGGCAGTTCGAGGTCGGCGAAGTACTTCAGCCAGACGCCCGCGCCGACGACCTCCATGGTCGCGTCGGCGAGCGGCTTGCCCTGCTCCAGCGTGATGATGCGGCCGATCTCCTCGGACCGGGTGAACATGATGTCGGCCGCGGCGAGCAGCGCCTTGCGCCGCGCGGCCTCGTCCCGCCGCCACGCCGGGTAGGCGGCCTGGGCGGCGGCCATGGCGGCGTCGAGCTGCTCCCGGGAGGCGTCGGGGGCCTGCTCGGCGACCTCCCCGGTCGCCGGATCGACGACGCCGAAGGTGCCGGGCGCGCGCACCGCCTCGCCCCCGATGGTCATCGAGTAGTTCTCGGACACCGTGGAACCTCCGCTCGCAGGCAATACCGAATGGGATTCAGTATGGGCTCAGTATTCACCCTGGCCGCCCGCTTGACGAGTGTCCCGGCGGCCCCGCGCGGCGCGCGCCGCATACGTCCCGGACGTCCCAGCGGGCCCGGGCGGGGCCGCTCCAGGACATGGCCTCTTCCGGCGAGGGGGCACCGCCGCCGCCGCGCGGCCGACATGATCGGCACATGCGACCACGTCTCACCGCGGTGTTCGCCCTCACGCTCGCCCTCGCCGCATCCGGCGGGGCGACGGCGGCCGCGGCACCCCACGCGACCCCCACCGCTCCCACGGGCTCCGCCGGCCGGGCGCCGGCGCTGGCCGACCCCCACCCCTGCGCGGGCCAGCCCGGATACACCTGCTCCACGCTGACCGTGCCCCTCGACCACCGGAACCCCGCCAAGGGCACCCTCAAGCTCCAGGTGGCCACCGGCGACAACGCCGGCGCCCCGAAGGGCGTCCTGCTGTTCCTCACCGGCGGGCCCGGGCAGCCCGGCGTCCCGTTCATCAGCCGGATCGCCGGGCAGCGCCTGCCGGAGCTCGCGAAGAACTACCGGTTCGTCATGATCGACCAGCGCGGCACCGGCGAGTCCGGCGCCATCGACTGCCCGAAGCTCCAGGCGCAGGTCGGCAGCACCGACATCGAGCCGCCCACCCCGGACGCGGTCGCCGAGTGCGCCGGCGTCCTCGGCGACCGGCGGCACTACTTCACCACCGAGCAGACCGTCGGCGACCTGGACCTGCTCCGCCGGGCGCTCGGCGCGCGCACGATGACGGTGGACGGCGTCTCCTACGGCACGATGACGGGCGCGAGCTACGCCGCCGCCCACCCGCGCAACGTGAGCAGGCTCGTCCTGGACTCGGTCCTCCCGCACGTCGACCCGCAGAACGACGACATGCTCTACCTCACCGGGCTGCGCGCCACCGCCCGCGTCCTGCGGGACGCCTGCGCGACGGCACCGGCGTGCGGGTACGACCCCGCCCGGGACCTCGCCTGGCTCGCCCGGCACCGCAAGGACCACGTCCTCATCTGGGACATGCTCGTGACGTACGAGTTCCTCGACCCGACCTACCGGGACCCCGACGCCGGCGGTGCGCTGCCCGCCGGATCGGGCGACGTCGTCTCGGCGCTGCACGAGGCCCGGCACGGGAACCCGGCGCGGCTCGACCGCCTGCTCCAGCTGCTCGACTCCGGCGGCGATCCCGTCGCGTCCTACAGCTCCGGCCTGCACATCGCCACCATCTGCGGTGACGGGCACTTCCCGTGGGGCACCTCCGAGGCGCCCGTCGCCGGCCGCAAGGCGATCCTCGAACGCACCCGCCAGCGGCTGCCCGCCCGCGCGACCTGGCCGTTCACGGCGGACACCGCCGTCGGCAACGGCTTCGTCCAGGAGTGCCTGTACTGGCCGGTGTCCCGGCACACCGCCGAGCCGAGGGGCCTCAAGCTGCCGCCCGTCCCGGTGCTGCTGCTGAACGGCGACCGGGACCTGTCGACGCCCCTCGAATGGGCGCGCGAAGAACTCGGCTACGCCCCGAAGGGGCAGCTCGTCGTCGTGAAGGGCGCGTCCCACTCCATCCAGAACCGCGAGCGCGGGACGCAGGGCCGCGAGGCCGTCTACCGGTTCCTCAACGGCTGACCCCGACGCGCCGCGACGGACGCCCCCACACCCGGTGGGAGCGCCCGTCGCGGCGCGGCTCGATGATTTGTTGTCGCGGGACCGTCAGGCGGAGAACACGCGGTTCAGCAGGTCCCGGTAACCGCGCAGCGCGAGCCGCAGCCGCTCGGTGTCGGGACGCTCGCCCTTCCCGTCCCCGAGGGGCTCGGACAGCTTCCGCCGGTGCGCGGCGAGGGCCCGGTTGAGGGCCTCGCCGACCTCGGCGGCGAGCTCCTCCGCCTGGCGGACGGACTCGCCGGGGTCGTCGACGAACGCGGCCTGGACGTCGTGCCAGCGCTGCTTGAACCGCTCGACCTCCGCGGTCTCTAGGAACCGCTCGGGGACCGGCGGGGCGCCCGCCGACGCCTGGCCCGGAACCGCCTGGCCAGGGATCCCCTTCTCGTGCGCCGCCTTCTCGTCGCGGTTCTCCTGCTCAGGGACGGCATGGCCGGGTGCGCCGCCCGGGACGGCATGGCCGGGTGCCGCCTGGCCGGGGGACGTCGCGCCGGGCGTCGCGGCGGGGGCCGATCCCTCGCCGGGACGGGACGCGGCCGGGGCCCCGCCCGCCTTCGGGTCGGGGAACTGCGTGGCGACCTCTCCCTGGGCGGGCGCCGCCGGGGCGGTGAGGTCGGGGGAGGTGTCGGTCAGGGGATCCGGCGCGTCCGCGTTGGACGGCTTCGGCGGGGACCCGGCGACGTGGGTGTCGCCGGGAGCGGCCGCACCGCCGGGCCGCACGGCCTGGGCGGTCTCGCCCTGGTCCGAGCCCGGCCCGGAGGCGGGCGTCCGGTCGTCGGTTCGCCTGTGCTGCATGGCGATCAGCTCCTGGGGGTCTGCTCGGTCCGGCCGGCGGGCGTCCCGGCGGCCTGGTCGGGGGCGCTGGAGTCCGCGGCGTGCCGCCCGGCGGGCGCCGCGGCGCCGCCCTTGGCGGACTCCGTGGTGGACCGGTCGTGCTCCGGCACGTGCAGCAGGTCCTCGAACAGGGCGCGGTAGTGCACCATGGCCTGCCGCAGCTCCTCCGTGGAGGCCTGCTTGCTCTTCGCCCGGGCGCTGATGTCGTGGGCGTCCCGGTAGTGGTTCAGGGTGCGGCCGTGCTCCACCGACAGGTGCGCGACCTTCTCCTCGAAGCCGTGCGTCGGGTAGCCGCGCTCGCCCATCACCACCGTGACGAGGCGGTCGGCCTCCTCGACGGCGGACTCGGGGGCGTCGACGAACCGCTCCTGGACGCGGACCCACTGCTCGCGGTACTGCTCGCGCTGCCCCGGGTCGAGGTCGCGCAGTTCGAGTTCCTGGTGGCGCTGCTCGCGGGAGATCAGTTCCCGCTCGGCGGCCGCGCGGCCGCCGTGGCTCTCCACGGCCCGGTCGTACTCGGGGCCGAACCGCCGCTTGAGCCGCTGCGTCCGCGCCCGGTTCCACGCCAGGTAGGCGACGGCGGCGACGACGGCGGCGACGATCACGACGGCGACGACGACCATGATGGCGGTCATTGTCTGTTCCTCCACGTGCGTCGAAATGAATGCAACGCCGATGCCCGGAGAAAGGCGGTCGAAACGGGCGGCCGGATCGGGCCGTCCGCCCGTCCGGATTTCGGTCAGCC
Source organism: Actinomadura fibrosa (assembly GCF_900659615.1). Taxonomy (GTDB): domain Bacteria; phylum Actinomycetota; class Actinomycetes; order Streptosporangiales; family Streptosporangiaceae; genus Spirillospora; species Spirillospora fibrosa. Next base: position 10,405 of record NZ_CAACUY010000248.1, read on the forward strand.
CGCCGGCGGGAACGCGCAGACGAGCCGCCCGACGCGCCGCGTCCCCGTCCAGCCCGCGTCCGCGAGCAGCGCGGTCCCGCGCCGGTCGCGGACGAACACGCAGGCCACCCGCACGTCCGCGCGGCGCAGCGCGTCCCGGAACTCGGCGGGGGACGGCTTGCGGCTGTACGGCGAGCGGACCGCGCGGCTGAGCAGCCGCCGGTCCTCGATGAGCCGCGGCGGCGCGGGCAGCAGCGACAGGTAGTGCGGGTTCGGGTTCACCGCGTGCACGTCCGCGGACAGCAGCGGCACGACGCGCATGTACCGCGTCGGCATCAGCACCGCGCCGCCGGACCCGGCCTCCCGGACCACCGCCCGCGCGGTGCCGACGTTCTCCGCCGGGACCTTCCACGAGGGACGCGAGGCGACGAACGAGCCGCTCGCCGCCGTCCACACCGGCGTCCCCGCGACGACCACAGCGGCGACGAGGGCGGCGGCGGGCAGGACGGCGAGCGCGCGTCCGGGCGGGAGCGAGGCCGGGCGGGGGACCCGGACGGCGGCGAGCAGCCCGATCATGGCGGGCGCGGGCACGATCCACATCGTCCGCCAGAGCACCTGCCCGGCGTCCGTGACGTCCGCCGCCGCCTCCAGGACGCCCGGCAGGACGAGCAGCGTGAGCACGGCGGCGGCCCCGGTGGCCACCAGCGCGGGGACGCCGGGCCGCGCCGTCCAGGGCGAGAGCCACAGCGCGCACCCCGCGAGAATCCCGAGCGTCCCGTGCAGCAGGACCCACTGGAAGCTCTCCGGAGCGTCGTGGAAGGCGCCGTGGACGCTGGTGTCCTCGTGCAGGAGCGCGACCGCCAGCCCGGCCGCGAGGGGATAGGCCGCGGCCGAGCACGCGGCGAGGCCCGTCCGCACGCGCCCGGCGGCGGCGAGGGGGAGGGCGGCGGCCGCGGTGACGAGCGGCACGACGAGCACCGCCGAGGACGTCAGGCCGACGGCGGCGATCCCCGCCGCGGCGAGCAGCACGAGGTCCCGCGGGCGGCGCCGCTCGGCCCAGCGGGTCAGGTAGACGTACAGCAGCGGGACCAGCGCCGACACGAGGACGGCCTTGCCCTGCCACATGCGCAGCAGGTGGAACGCGCCGAGCGACGCCCGCTCCTGCCCCGACCACAGCAGGTACACCGCGCCCACCGCGAAGCAGAGGGCGGCGTTGCGCGGCGCCCAGGCCCGGACCAGCCGCCACAGCGACCAGACGGCGAGGAAGGTGACGCCCGGCAGCACGGCGTACCAGAGGAACGACGCCGCCGGGACGCCGAGGAGCCGGGCGACCGCGCCGACGAGGACCTCGATCGAGGAGACCGGCGGCTCCCCGGCGATGGGTCCCGTGGAACCCGAGGTGAAGACGACGTCCTTCATCGGGATGCGGCCGGTCGCGGCGGTGGCGACGGACCGGGAGACGAAGTAGGCGTCGTCCGCGTCGGTGTTCACGATGTACAGCGAGGCCACGGCGAACCCGGCGCCGGTGGCGAGCGCGAGCGGCGTCCCCCAGCGCAGGTCGCGCCCGCCCACGTGGTCGGGGACGGGCGCCGGGGACGTCCCGGCGGCGGTCTCGACGTCCGGGTGCGGGCGGGTCGCCGGGACTCCGCGGCGGCGCAGCACCCAGGCGGCGGACGCGGCGACGCCCACGACGCCCGGCGCCCACGCGCACCACCACGGCACCCCGGACGGGT
>NZ_CAACUY010000249.1 GCF_900659615.1 Actinomadura fibrosa
GGGGCCGCGGCGGCTGGTGAGGAGGAGGTGGGGGGCGCCGTTGGCGGCGAGCCAGCGGGCGAGGTGGGCGCCGATGCCGCCGGTGCCGCCGGTGATCAGGGTGGTGCCGGTCGGCTTCCAGTCGGCGGGAACCGCCCCGGTGGCGGGCGCGTGCTCCAAGCGCCGCGCCCACACCGCTGAGGAACGGATGGCGGCCTGATCCTCGGGTTGTCCTGGGGTGAGGAGTGCGGCGAGGCGGTCGGGGGTGCGTTGGTCGATGGTGGTCGGTAGGTCGATGAGGCCGCCCCAGAGTTTGGGGTGTTCGAGGGCGGCGACGCGTCCCAGGCCCCAGATCTGTGCCTGGGTGGGGTGGGTGAGGGGGTCGGCGTGGGTGGTGGCGACGGCGCCTTGGGTGAGGCACCACAGGGGTGCGGTGGTGTCGGTGTCGGTCATGGCCTGGATGAGGGCGGTGGTGGCCGACAGCCCGGACGGTACCGCCTCGTACTGCGGATGTGGCGCCTCGTCCAGGGCCAGCAGGCTGACCACCCCCGCCGGATCCACCTCGGTGAGGTGAGAGGCCATGCCCTCCCTGGTGACCTGGGCCGCGTCTACGTTCCGGCGGACGGCCGTCGCACCGTGGCCTTCGAGAGCACGTACGGCGACATCGATCGCCGGGGAGTTGAGGTGCGTCTCCGGGACCAGCAACAACCACGTGCCGGACAGCCTCGCCGCTGTAGGAATCTCGACGTTCTTCCACGTCACCCGGTAGCGGCAAGCGTCCAGCCGGCTCTGCTCGCGGTGCCTGCGCCGCCACGCCGACAGCGCGGGCAGGGCCGGGCCGAGCGCCGCGACCGCGTCCTCACCGTCCAGGCCCAGGGTGTCGGACAGCGCGTCGACGTCCTCCTCCTCGATCGCCTGCCACAGCCGCGCCTCGGCCTCGTCATGCGTCCCGCTCACCGCTCCGACAGCGGCGCGTTCCACCCAGTACCGCTTTCGTTGGAAGGGGTAGGTGGGCAGGTCGATGAGGGTGGGTGGGGGGTCGGTGGGGAACCAGCGGGTCCAGTCGACGCTGGTTCCGGTGGTGAAGAGGGTGGCGGCTGCTCGGGTGATCTGGGTGAGGTCGCCGTGGTCGCGTCGCAGGGTGGGGGTTGTGGTGACGCGCAGGTCTGCCCGGTCGGCGCAGTCTTCGATCGCTGGAGTCAGGACCGGGTGCGGGGAGACCTCGATGAACACCCGGTAGCCGTCGTGCAGGAGGGTGGTGAGGGTGTCGGCGAAGTGGACGGGCTGGCGCAGGTTGGTGACCCAGTAGGTGGTGTCGAGTAGGTCGCCGTCTTGTCGTTGTCCGGTGACGGTGGAGTAGAAGGCGACCTGGGTGGCGGCTGGTTCGATGCCGGTCAGGGTGTGGGTGAGGTGGTCGGTGATCTGGTCGACCTGGGGGCCGTGGGAGGCGTAGTCGACGTCGATGACCCGGGCACGCAGTCCCTGTTCCTGGGCGGCGGCGACGATGTGCTGGATCTGGTCGGGTGGGCCGGAGATGACGGTGGCCGAGGGACTGTTAACCGCCGCGACCTGCACCGCCTCCCGCGCCGCGTCCGGCACCGTGTCGTCCAGCAGTGTTTGGGTCTGCTCGGCGCTGAGGCCCAGCGAAGCCATCGCGCCGCCGCCCGATAGCTGCCGCAGTGCCTTGCTGCGCACCGCGACCACCCGCGCGGCGTCCTCCAAAGACAGCGCCCCGGCGACACAGGCGGCGGCGATCTCGCCCTGGCTGTGCCCGATCACCGCAGCCGGAACCACGCCATGATCGGCCCACACCGCGGCCAGGGACACCATGATCGCCCATAGGACGGGCTGCACCACATCGACCCGGGCCAGCTCGGATCCGTCGCCGCCGATCACCTCTGACAGTGACCAGTCCACATGCGGGGCCAGGGCTTGTTCGCACTCGGCCATCCGCGCCGCGAACACCGCAGACTGCTCCAGCAGCTGGGCGCCCATGCCCGCCCACTGCGAGCCTTGCCCGGGGAAGACCAGTACCGGGCCTGGGCCGGATTCGCCCACCACACCGGCCACCACATCCGGATGCATCTGACCGGACGCCAACGCCGCCAAACCGGGCCGAGGGTCGTCACCGACGACGACCGCGCGGTGCTCGAACACCGACCGCGACCTGACCAGCGACCACCCCACCTCAACCGGCGAGAGCTCCGCATGCGCCGCCACATGCTCCGACAAGCGCCGCGCTTGCGCGCGCAGCGCCTCCTGCGAACGCGCCGACACCACCCACGGCATCACACCGGCACCCGGCCTCGGTTCCGACACCGGCGCCAGATCCTGCCCGGACTCAGGTTCGGGGGCCTCCTCCACGATCAGGTGCGCGTTGGTTCCGGAGAAGCCGAACGACGACACCCCCGCACGCCGCGGCCGACCGACCTCAGGCCACGGACGGGCCTCCGACAGCAGCCGGAGTCCGCTGGTCTCCCAGTCCACGTACTGCGACGGCTCGTCGATGTGCAGGGACGCGGGCAACACCCCGTGCCGCATCGCCATCACCATCTTGATCACACCCGCGACTCCTGCGGTCATCTGCGTGTGGCCGATGTTCGACTTGACCGATCCGAGCCATAGGGGACGGTCTTCAGCGCGTCCCTGCCCATAGGTCGCCAGCAGCGCCTGCGCCTCGATCGGATCACCCAGCTTCGTGCCGGTTCCATGCGCCTCCACCGCGTCCACCTCGGAGGCCGCCAGTCGTGCGCCGGCCAGTGCCGCGCGGATCACCCGCTCCTGCGAAGGACCGTTCGGTGCGCTCAGGCCGTTGCTGGCACCGTCCTGGTTGACCGCCGACCCTCGAATCACGGCGAGTATCCGGCGCCCGTTGCGCTGCGCGTTCGACAAGCGCTCCAGGAGCAGCACGCCGGATCCCTCGGCCAGGGTCATGCCGTCGGCGTGCGCCGAGAACGCCTTGGAGCGGCCGTCGGGGGCCAGCCCGCGCATCTCGCTGAAGCCGATCAGGGAGGCCGGGGACGACATGACGTGCACGCCGCCGGCCAGCGCGAGCGCCGACTCGCCCTGGCGCAGCGATCCGCAGGCGAGATGGATCGCCACGAGGGAGGACGAGCACGCGGTGGCCACGGTGACGGCGGGGCCCTCCAGGCCGAGCGTGTAGGAGACGCGGCCGGAGGTGACGCTGGCGGAGTTCCCGAGGGTGAAGTAGCCCGCGGTGCCTTCGGGGACCTCCGACTCCGCCAGGCAGTAGTCGAGACCGTCGCAGCCGAGGAAGGCGCCGACGGGCGTGGACCGCAGCGAGCGGGGGTCGATCCCCGCGCGTTCGACGGCCTCCCAGGACGTCTCCAGCGCGAGCCGCTGCTGCGGGGCCATGCCGAGCGCCTCGGCGGGGCCGATGCCGAAGAAGGCGGCGTCGAACTCCCCGGCGTCGTGGACGAAGCCGCCCTCGCGGATGTAGGCGGTGCCCAGGTGCTCGGGGTCGGGATGGTAGAGGGCGTCCAGGTCCCAGCCGCGGTCCCCGGGCAGCTCGGTGACCGCGTCCCGGGCCTCGGCGACCAGGTCCCACAGGTCCTCGGGCGAGCGGACGCCGCCGGGAAGGCGGCAGGCCATGCCCACGATCGCGATCGGCTCCTGCGCGGCGGACTCGGCGGCCTTGAGCCGGCGCTGGGTCTGGCGCAGTTCGCTGGTGACGCGCTTGAGATAGTCCAGGAGTCTGGCTTCGTTCTCGGCCATCGGCGGGCAGGCGCTCCTCTCCGCAAAACGTGGCTGGTTTGGAGCGTCGCCGAATCTCCTAAAGCGCTCCTAACCCGGACGGCGCGAGCGGGGAACGCGTCTTTAGGGCTCGGCAAGAACGCCGTTAGACGGGTCGGTGACGCTGCTGGCGGAGAGCAATGCGGTAAAGCCCCGGCCGGGGATTCGCGCGGGATTCATGCTGATTCGGAGTATCGCCACATGGAGAAGTCCGACGACGGAGGACGCGGGGTGGCGGAGACGCCGATCACGTTTCCCCGGGAGGCGAGGCCCGGGCCTTTCGACCCGCCGGAGGTCCTGCGCGAGCTGCGCGAGAGGGCTCCGCTGGTCCCCATGCGGTTCGCCGACGGGCACCTGGGCTGGTTCGCCACGGGCCATTCCGCGGTCCGGGCCGTCCTGAGCGATCCCCGGTTCAGCGCCCGGCCGGAGCGCTACCACCTGGTCGTCGACCTGCCCATGGCCGAGGCGTTCACGAGCAGGCTGAACCTGAGCGTGCGGGGCATGTTCCACTTGCAGGACCCCCCGGAGCACACGCGGTACCGCCGCGCGCTGGTCGCCGAGTTCACCGTCCGGCGGATCAGGGAGCTGGAACCGCGGATCGCCGAGATCACGCGGACCTGCCTGGACGCGATGGAGGAGTCGGGCCCGCCGGCCGACCTCGTGGAGGAGATCGCGTTCCCGATCCCGTCGCTGGTGACCTGCGAGCTGCTCGGGATCGCGCACGAGGACCGCGAGGAGTTCCGCTGGGCGGTGGCCACGATGTCCCGGTGGGGCAGCGGTGTCGAGGAGACGCGCGCCGCCCTGGACACCGTGCTCGGGTTCTTCCCGCCGCTGGTCCGGCGCAGGCGCCGGGACCCCGGTGACGACCTGCTCGGCAGGCTGGTCGCGGCGGGCGAGCTGACGGACGAGGAGCTCTCCACCATCGCCTACATCCTGTTCGCCGGAGGGTTCGAGACCACGGCGAACATGCTGGCGCTCGGCACGTTCGCGCTGCTGCGGCATCCCGTCCAGCTCGACCTGCTGCGCCGCGAGCCCGGGCTGGTAGGCAACGCGGTCGAGGAACTGCTGCGCTACCTGACCATCGGCCACATCGGCCCGCAGCGCGCGGCGCTGGAGGACGTCGAGATCGAGGGCGTCCTGATCAGGAAGGGCCAGTCGGTGATGATGTCGCTTCCGGCGGCCAACCGCGACCCCGCGCAGTTCGACGACCCCGAGAGGTTCGACATCACCAGGCAGGCGGGCGGGCACGTCGCGTTCGGGCACGGCGTGCACGGGTGCCTGGGCCAGCAGCTCGCCCGGGCGGTGATGCGCCTCGTCTACCCGGCGCTGTTCGACCGCTTCCCGACCCTGCGCCTGGCGGTGCCGCCCGACGAGGTGCCGACGAAGGACGACGCGATGGCCTACGGCGTCCACCGGCTGCCGGTCGCGTGGTGACCGTTCCGATCCGTCCGACGCCCCGACCCGCTAAGGAGCCGACCCGATGGCCGACCATCCGACCTCCCAGGCCGAGGGCGACGTCCTCGACGACGCCGGCGGGCCCCTCGCCGGTCTGCTCGCCGACGCGGCCGGGTTCGGCGGAGGGGACAGGGTGCTGGACGCCGGGTTCCGCGCCGCGGCCGGCATCACCCACGGCCCGGGGACGCTCGGCGGGGTGATCGTGCAGCAGCCGGACCTGTGCTCGGAGTCGGCGGAGGACCTCTTCCGCGCGGTGCACCGGGTGCTCCATCCCGGCGGCGTGCTGGTCGCCGCCGACGCCGTTCCGCTCGACGGGCGGCACGCGGCGCGGATCCGCGGCCTGGCCGGGTGGGGGAGCCTCGTCCCGGACGGCTGGGGCGACCGGCGGGCCTGGGCCGAGCGGCTGGGCGAGGCGGGCTTCGTCGATGTCGAGGTCCGCGGCCTGAGCGGCGATGACCACGGACCGCTGGTCGGTTCCCTCAGGCGGCGCCTGCGGGCGTGGGCCGGGCGGCACCTGCCGGCGGACGCGCTCGACGGCATGGCCGAGTTCGAGGCGAGCACGGAGTACGTGCTCGTCCGCGCCGTGAAGCCGGTCGACCCGGAGTCTCCGGAGCTGGTCCGGGACCCGTTCACCGCGTACTCCGAGATCCGCGAACGGACCCGGATGGTCCGCGCGGCCATGACCGGCGTCGAGCCATTCTGGATGGTCACCCGCTATGACGACGCCAAGACGGTGCTGAGCGATCCGCGTTTCGTCGTGAACGCGGCGAACGTGCCGGGGATGGCGGACACCGCCAGCCGGATCGAGCAGTTCCAGCTCGCCTCCGGCATCGCCCCGGAGCACGTGGAGTACTCGCGGGCGAGCCTGTCCAGCCTGGACGGCGCCGACCACCACAGGCTGCGCCGGCTCGTCTCGCAGGCGTTCACGCCGCGCCGCGTCGCCGGGTTGCGGCCGCGCGTCGAGGAGATCACCGAGCGGCTGCTGGACCGCCTGCCCGAGGTGGCCGAGGACGGCGTCGTCGACCTGCTGATGCACTTCGCGACCCCGCTGCCGCTCACCGTGATCTGCGAGCTGGTCGGTGTCCCGGAGGACGAGCGCAACCGGTTCCGGGCGGCGGTGTGGGACTGGATGATCGGCAGCGGTTCCGGCGGCGGCGCGGGCGGCGCGCGCCGGCGCGTGCGGCGGGAGACGGCCTTCGACTACGTCCGCGGCCTGGTCGAGCGGCGCCGCGCCCGGCCGGAGAACGATCTGGCGTCGGCGCTGATCCGCGTCCATGACGAGGACGGCGACCGGCTGTCCGACGGCGAGCTGGTCTACACGATCCTCTCGCTGGTCGTCGCCGGCTACCACACCACCACGCACTTCATCACCAACGGGACCGCCGCGCTGCTCACCCATCCCGACCAGCTCGCGCTGCTCCGCGAGCGCCCGGAACTGATGCCCCGCGCGGTCGAGGAACTGCTGCGCTGGTGCAACCCGGTGCTGGGCGCGCATTTCCGCTACGCGACCGAGGATCTCGACGTCGGCGGCCGTCCGGTGCGGAAGGGCGAGCCGGTGATGCCGATCGTTCCCGGCGCGAACTACGACCCGCGGGTGTTCGACGGCCCGGACCGGCTCGATCTCACCCGCGACGGCGGCCGCGACCACGAGAGCCATCTGAGCTTCGGGCACGGGCTGCACTACTGCCTGGGCGCGGCCCTCGCCCGCCAGGAGGGCGCGGTGGCGTTCGAGGCGCTGCTGCGCCGCTTCCCCGACCTCGCCCTCGCCGTCGATCCGGGGGACCTGAAGCACGGAAGCGACCACTTCTGGAGGTTGCTGTCGCTTCCCGTCCGGATCAGCGCCGGCAGGGCGGAATGAGAAGCGCGGAATGACGGGCGCGAAATGACGGGCGCGGGACGGCGGCCGTGGAACGGCGGCCGTCGCTACGGGCCGGCTTCCCGGGCGAGGTCCAGCAGGTCGTTCGCGAGCCGCTCCGGGTGCGCGCACGGGAGGTAGTGGTCGGCGGTCACGTACCACCTGAGGATCGGCCGGGCCAGCGCGGCCTCCGCGCCCTCGACCCATTCCCGGGTCAGCCGCCGTCCGGCCACGGACTCGTGGTGGACGGCGGGCAGCAGCATGACCGGCGCCGCGACCTTCGGGTACCAGTCGTGCGGGCGCTCGCTCCACACGCTCTCCAGGATCGACATGTAGTGCGCGTCCGACAGCCGCGGGACCAGCAGCCCGTCCGGTCCGGGACGCATGTCGGCCAGGCCCGCCTCGACCGCGGCCTCCGACCACCGCGGGTGGGCCTCGCGCAGCCGGGCGCGCACCGCCTCGGCGGTGGCGCCCTCCTCGTTCGCGCGCCGCTGGGACAGCACCAGGCCTCGCCAGCGCTCGCGCGTCGCGGGCGTCATCTCCTCCGCGACGTCGACCCAGCCGCCGTCGACCAGCGCGAGCCCGCCGACGACCGCCGGATGCCCGGCGGCCAGGCGGAGGGAGACGCTCCCTCCCCAGGAGTGGCCGGCCACCACGGCGCCGGCCAGCCCGAGGGCGGCGGCGACCGCGGCGAGGTCCCCGGCCGCGGTGCCGGTGTCATGCCCCTCGTCCGGGGCGTCGGACTCCCCGTGGCCGCGCAGGTCGACGGCGTAGGTCGGATGGTGCGCCGCGGCGAGCCGGGCCGCGACCTCGTCCCACAGCCGGGCGTTGGAGGCCAGACCGTGCACCAGCAGGAACGGCGGGCGTGCCGCGCCCGGCCGGTGCCGCACGCGCAGCCGCACGCCGCCGGGCACCGGCACCCGGAGGTCGTGGTCCGCGGCTTCGGCCATGGACACCGCTCAGGGCCGCCGCGCCGTGATCAGGACGTATCCGAGCTCCGGCATGTGGGCCAGCTTCTCCTGGTTGCTGATGAGCAGCTCGTATCCCTCGGCGCCGAGGATGTCGACGAACTGGTCGCGGCGGGACCGGAGACCCGCCGCGAAGGCGTGGTTCGTCGGGAACGTCTCCTTGGTGACGTCCGTGATGTCCGCCGGGACGAGGCCGGCGCGCTCGATCACGCCCGCGTAGTCCTCCAGCGGGGTCAGCGAGGCGTACACGGTGCTGTACTGGGACGCCACGTCCTTCCCGTCCGGGGGCCGCTTGTAGACCATGTCGGCGATGGGGATGGTGGCGCCCGGCCGCACCACGCGGGCCACCTCCGACAGCACCTGGACCTTGTCCGGCATGTGCAGCATCGACTCCAGCGCCCAGGCGCTGTCGAACGACTCCGCCTCGTACGGCAGGTCCATGGCGTTGACGTGCTCGAACGACACGCGGTCCGCCAGGCCCGCCGCGCGGGCGCGCTCGTTGGCGCGGGCCACCTGGCGCTCGCTGACCGAGATGCCGACGACCTCGACCGGACGGGCCCGGGCGAGCTGCATCGCCGGCGTCCCGTTCCCGCAGCCCACGTCGAGGATCCGGGCGCCGGGCCGGGGGTTCAGCCGCCGGATCATCTCGTTGGTCATCTCCTCGGCGGCTTCCTGGAAGCTGCTGTGGTCGTTCTCGTCCCACCACAGGCCGTAATGCAGATTACCGTCCCACAGCTCCGCCATCACGTCGAAAATGCTGTGGTCGTAGTAGTACCCGATCGTGTCGGTGTTCGGCGGGCGAACCTCCTCGACCTTGACGACGTCACGCAGTTTCGTGTCGTTGTTCACCATGCTCGAAGGATGGCCGACAGGGTACTCGCCGGCCACCCCTGCCAACCCCTGTAAAACCCCTATTCGGGGGCTCCCGCATTACCGCTAAAGCAGAATTAGCGACGCTTTAGCGAGCCGGTGGATATTAGCCCGCGAAGGCTTGTACAAGCGAATGCGGTCGAGCAGGCCGCGGCTGCCTGCACTGCGCGGACGGAGACCAGAGGAATGAGCGGACCCACGCACGCGGTCGTCCTGGGCGGCGGCTTGGCGGGATTGCTGGCGGCCCACGCGCTGTCCCGCCACGCCGGATCGGTCACCGTGGTGGAGCGCGACGTCCTTCCCCGCGGCCCCGGGCACCGCCGCGGCGTGCCGCAGGCGCACCACGCCCACCTGCTGTGGTCGAACGGCGCCCGCGTCATCGACGCCCTGCTGCCCGGCACGACCGACCGCCTCCTCGCCGCCGGCGCCCGCCGGATCGGCTTCCAGGCCGACCAGGTGACCCTGACCGCGCAGGGATGGCAGCACCGCTTCCCGCCGACCCAGTTCGCCATCGTCTGCACCCGGCCGCTCCTCGACTGGGTCGTCCGCGAGCGGATCCTGCGGGCCGGGCGCGTCACCCTGCGGCAGGGCGCCGACGTCGTCGGCCTGTGCGGCGACCACCGCCGGGTCACCGGCGCGCGGGTCCGCGACCTCGACCGCGACGAGACCACCACCGTCGAGGCGGACCTGGTGGTGGACGCCACCGGACGGGCGTCCGGGCTGCGGCACTGGCTGCCGGAACTGGGCGTGCCCCTTCCGGACAGGGACGTCGTCGACGCGGGCGTCGGCTACGCCACCCGGCTCTTCGCGGCCCCGCCCGGCGCGACGACCGGGTTCCCCGCGGTGAACGTCGGCGCCTACCCCGCGGGGGAGCCGTGCCACTTCGGCGTCGTGTACCCGGTCGAGGGGGACCGGTGGCTGGTCACGCTGTCGTGCACGCGGGGCGGGGCGCTCCCCGCCCACGAGGACGAGTTCGAGGCGTTCGCGCGGAGCCGGCTGGGCCACCCGATCGTCGCCGACCTCATCGCCTCGGCGGAGCCGCTGACGCCCGTGGTCCGGTCCCGCTCCGGGGCCAACCGGCGGCTGTACCCGGAACGGCACGAGGCCTGGCCGGACGGCCTCGTCGTCGTCGGTGACTCGCTCGCCGCGTTCAACCCGGTCTACGGGCACGGCATGAGCGCGGCCGCGCGCTGCGCCGCCGCGCTCGACCGGGTGCTGGCGGCCGGCGGGACGGCCCGCCGGATGCAGGAGGCGGCCGGCGCGGCGGTGGACGACCCGTGGTTCCTCGCGGCGTCCAAGGACATCGGCTACGTGGGCTGCCGGATCGACGCGGCCGATCCGCGGCTGGTGGGCGAGCACATCGGCCAGCAGCTGCGCTTCGCCGAGTCCATCGTCGAGAAGTCGGTCCTCGCTCCCGGGGTCTGCGGGGTGGTGACCGACGTGGTGAGCCTGTCCGCCGGCCCGGCGGAGCTGGGCTCCAGCCGTTTCCTGTCCCTGATGCACCGGGAGGAGACGCTCCCGAGACTGGCCGGGCCGCCGCTGCGGCCGGAGGAACTCGACGTCGTACGGCTGCCCGCGTACGAGAGCGTCCCCACCGCCTAGCGGGAGAGACCGGCATGGCGACCGAAGAGAAGCTCGTCGACTACCTGAAGTGGACCACCGCCGAGCTGCAGGAGGCCCGGCGGCGCCTGCGCGAGTACGAGGCGAGGGACCGGGAGCCGATCGCGATCGTGGCGACGGCCTGCCGGTTCCCCGGCGGGGCGACCTCGCCGGAGCGGCTGTGGCGGCTGCTCGCCGACGGGCGGGAGACGATCGGCGGCTTCCCGGCCGACCGGGGCTGGGACGTCGACGCGCTCCGCTCCCGGGACGGCGCCCCGGGCGAGCGCGCCGGCGGCTTCGTCCACGACGCGCTCGACTTCGACGCGTCCTTCTTCGGCATGGGCCGCGAGGAGGCCCTCGCCACGGAGCCGCAGCAGCGGTTGCTGCTGGAGCTCGCCTGGGAGGCCGTCGAGAGCGCGCACATCGACCCGCACGCGCTGCGCGGCAGCCGCACCGGCGTCTACGCCGGCATGACCACCCACGACTACGTCACCGGGCTGTCGCGGTTCGACCGCGCGCCGGACGGCGTGCTCGGGCACCTGGCCGACGGCGTCTCCGGCAGCCTCGCCTCCGGCCGGGTGGCCCGCGCGCTCGGCCTGGAGGGGCCCGCGGTGACGGTCGACACGGCCTGCTCGTCGTCGCTGGTGGCCATGCACCTGGCCGCTCACGCGCTGCGGCGCGGCGAGTGCGCGCTCGCCCTCGCCGGCGGCACCACCGTCCTCGCGACCCCGGCGCTTTTCCTGGAGTACGCGGCGCAGCCCGGCATGCTGGCCCCCGACGGCCGCTGCAAGCCGTTCGCGGCGGCCGCCGACGGCATGGTGTGGGGCGAGGGCGCGGGCCTGGTGCTGCTGGAGCGGCTGTCGGACGCCCGCCGCAACGGACGTCCGGTGCTGGCGGTGATCCGCGGCTCGGCGGTCAACCAGGACGGGGGCCGCGGCGGCTTCACCGCGCCGCACGGCCCGGCCCAGCAGCGGCTGATCCGCGAGGCGCTGGACGGGGCGGGGCTGGCCCCGGCCGACGTGGACGCCGTCGAGGCGCACGGCACCGGCACCGCCATGGGCGACCTGATCGAGGCGCAGGCGCTGCTCGCCGCCTACGGGCGGGACCGGCCTCCGGACCGGCCGCTGCTGCTGGGATCGGTCAAGTCCAACATCGGGCACACGCAGGCCGCCGCGGGAGCCGCGTCCGTGATCAAGATCGTGGAGGCCCTGCGGCACGGGACCCTGCCGGCCTCGCTGAACATCGACCGGCCCAACCCCTACGTGGACTGGTCCGCGGGCGCGGTGCGGCTGCTGACCGAGCCGGTGGACTGGCGGCCGGGCGAGCGCCCGCGCCGCGCCGGGGTGTCCTCGTTCGGGGTCTCCGGCACCAACGCGCACCTGATCGTGGAGGAGGCGCCCGAGCCCCCCGCCCGCGGCGGCGACCGGCCGGCCGGTGCCGAGCCGGGCGGTGCCGAGCCGGGCGGTGTCGTGCCGTGGACGGTGTCGGCCCGCGACGGCAGGGCGCTGCGGGCGCAGGCGGCGGCGCTCGCGGCGCACGTCACCGAGCACCGCGAGGCGTCGGTGGGCGAGCTGGCCTGGTCGCTGGCGACGACGAGGCCGGTGTTCGAGCACCGCGCGGTCGTCGTCGG
>NZ_CAACUY010000250.1 GCF_900659615.1 Actinomadura fibrosa
AGCCGGTGGTCGAGTTCCCGGCCGGTCAGCAGGAGCCGCCGGCTTCCGGCCTCGACATCGCGGCCGGCCCGGCGGCCGCGTCCGGTGGGGACGCCGCGCACGACACGGTCGAGGCCGCGGTCCGCGCGCAGCTCACCAAGGCGCTCGGCGGCGTCCGCGGCATGATCGAGGCGGCCGTTCCCACGATCGCGTTCACCGGCACCTACGTCGGCACCGAGGACGTCAAGCTCGCGGTCGGCGCGGGCGTCGGCGCGGCCGTGCTGCTCCTGCTGGTCCGGCTCGCGCAGCGCTCCAGCCCGCAGTTCGTCCTCAACAGCCTGGTCGGCATCGCGATCGCCGCGTTCTTCGCGCTGCGCTCCGGCAAGGCCGAGAACGCGTTCCTGCCGGGCATCATGCTCAACGCCGGCTACGCCGCCGCGATGATCTTCTCGATCGCGGTCCGCTGGCCCGTCGTCGGCTTCGTGATCGGCTCGGTCACCGGCGACCCGACGGCCTGGCGGTCCGACCCCGGCATCGTCAAGCTGTGCTCCCGGCTGACCTGGCTGCTGGTGCTGCCCTGCGCCGCCCGGGTCGCCGTCCAGTACCCGATCTACCTCGCCGACGGCGACCAGAGCGGCCTCCTCGGCCCCGCAAAGATCGCCATGGGCTGGCCCCTCCAGGTGGCAGCCCTGGCGACCATGGTCTGGCTCCTGGCAAGGGGACGTACTCCCTTGCACAGTCCTTGGCGTCAGGCGCTGGAGCGCCCTCCTTCAACGGACTGAGCGGCGATCGCTGCATCGCTCCGGCTCGCCCAGCGGCTCGCTGCGCGATCAGGTTCTCGCAGGCTCGAACCTGGCTTCGCACGCGATCGCGGCCGCCGGGCGGTCGGCGGCGAGAGTGGCTGTTACCTTCCGCCGAGGAGTTCGGCCAGTTCGTCTTCGACGTCCTGGGTGGCGACGAACATCAGCTCGTCGCCGGGCTCCAGGGTGTCGTCGGACGTCGGGACCAGCACGCGGCCCTCGCGCAGGATCGCGACCAGCGCGGTGTCGCGCGGCCAGCCGACCGAGCCGACCCGCTCGCCGCCGAGCGGCGCGTCCTCGGGCAGGGTCAGCTCGACGAGGTTCGCCTCGCCCTGCCGGAACGTCATCAGCCGGACGAGGTCGCCGACGCTGACCGCCTCCTCGACGAGCGCGGACAGCAGCCGCGGCGTGGACACGGCCACGTCCACGCCCCACGACTCGTTGAACAGCCACTCGTTCTTCGGGTGGTTGATCCGGGCGACGACCCGCGGCACCCCGTACTCGGTCTTGGCGAGCAGCGACACCACGAGGTTGACCTTGTCGTCGCCGGACGAGGCGACCACGACCTGGCAGCGCTCCAGCGCGGCGTCGTCCAGCGCGGAGATCTCGCAGGCGTCGGCGAGCAGCCACTCGGCCCGCGGCACCATCTCGACCTTGATGGCCTTCGGGCTCTTGTCGATCAGGAGCACCTCGTGGCCGTTCTCCAGCAGCTCCTGGGCGATCGAGCGCCCCACGGCGCCGGCCCCGGCGATCGCGACCCGCATCAGGCGTCCTCTCCGCTCCGCGCCGCGACGGCGGCGTTGACGCGCTCCAGGTCATCGGCGCGCGCCATGATGTGGACGATGTCGCCGTCCTGGATGACCGTGTCCCGCTCGGGGACGAGGGCCTCGCCCATCCGGGACAGGAACGCCACGCGGGTGCCCGCGTGCTCCTCCAGCGCGGCGACCTTCTCGCCGACCCAGGCGTGCCCGGTGTCGAGCTCGGCGAGGACGACCGCGCCGGTGGGGTCGCGCCACAGCGGCTCGGCGCCCTCGGGGAGCAGGCGCCGCAGGATCTGGTCGGCGGTCCACCGGACGGTCGCGACCGTGGGGATGCCGAGGCGCTGGTAGACCTCGGCGCGGCGGGGGTCGTAGATGCGGGCGACGACGTTGTCGACGCCGAACGTCTCGCGCGCCACCCGGGCCGAGATGATGTTGGAGTTGTCGCCGCTGCTGACGGCCACGAACGCCGACGCCTGCTCGATGCCCGCCTCGGCGATCACATCGCGGTCGAACCCGAACCCGGTGATGC
The DNA here is from genome assembly GCF_900659615.1 of Actinomadura fibrosa. GTDB lineage: Bacteria > Actinomycetota > Actinomycetes > Streptosporangiales > Streptosporangiaceae > Spirillospora > Spirillospora fibrosa. Next base: position 2,070 of record NZ_CAACUY010000250.1, read on the forward strand.
GGCGGCCGCGGAACCCGCTGCGCAGCCGCCGGAACGCCTCCGGGCTCTGGTCGATGATGGCCACCGAGTGGCCCTTGTCCTCCAGGATGTGGGCGAGCGTCGAGCCGACGCGCCCGCACCCCATGATCACGATATGCACGGCCGTTCCTTCATTCCGTCCGGAGGACGTTCCCCAAGTGAATGATCCCTGCCGGGCTGCAAACCTACACACCGCCCCAGGCGAGTACTACCCGGCCGGCTCCGGGGCCTGGGGCTTGGACCGTTCTGGCCGGGGAACGCGCGAAGGCGGCGGGCACGCGAAAGGGCGTCATGACGACGGGCTAGAGTTCCGTTCCGTGTCGAAGGCTCCGGACCTTGCCAAGCGGTTGCTGCTGGGCCGCGCGCTGAGCAGCTCGCAACAGCACGAGCAGCTCCTCCCCAAGCGTATCGCGCTGCCCGTGTTCGCCAGCGACGCCTTGTCGTCGGTGGCCTACGCTCCGCAGGAGATCCTCCTCGCCCTCGGCGCGGGCGGACTCGTCATGTACCACTACACCCCGTGGGTCGCGGCGGCCGTCGTGGTGATCCTGCTCACCGTCGTCGCCTCCTACCGCCAGAACGTCCGGGCCTACCAGAGCGGCGGCGGCGACTTCGAGGTCGCCACCACGAACCTCGGCGACAACTGGGGCGTGGTCGTCGCGAGCGCCCTGCTGGTCGACTACGTCCTGACGGTGGCGGTGTCGGTGTCGTCCGGGGTGGAGAACCTCGGCGCGCTGCTGAAGTTCATGCAGCCGCACGAGGTCGGCGTCGCCATCGCGATCGTCGTCCTGCTGACCATCGCGAACCTGCGGGGCCTGAAGGAGGCCGGGGTCGCCTTCGCGATCCCGACCTTCCTGTTCATGTTCGCGGTCGTCAGCATGCTGCTGTGGGGGCTGCTGCGCCTCGCCGCCGGCACCGACCTGGAGGCGGAGACGGCGCACTACCAGGTCCACGGCGACGAGATGGGCGTCGCGGGGTTCGCGCTCGTGTTCCTGCTGCTGCGGGCGTTCTCGTCCGGGTGCGCCGCGCTGACGGGCGTCGAGGCGATCAGCAACGGCGTGCCCGCGTTCAAGAAGCCGAAGGGCGAGAACGCCGCGACCACGCTGCTGATGCTCGGCCTCGTCGCGATGACGATGTTCGGCGGCGTCACCGCGTTCGCCTACATCACCGACGCCAAGTTCGCCGAGCCGGACCAGGGCAGCCACCTGATCGACCCCGCCACCGGCAAGGAGGTCAGCGACGCCGACCCGGTGATCGCGCAGGTGGCGCACACCGTGTTCAGCAACTTCACGCCGGGGTTCGCGCTGGTCACCGTGATGACCGCGCTGATCCTGTTCCTCGCCGCCAACACCGCCTTCAACGGGTTCCCGGTGCTCGGCTCGGTGCTCGCGCAGAACCGCTACCTGCCGCGGCAGCTCCACACCCGCGGCGACCGGCTGGCGTTCAGCAACGGCATCATCATCCTCGCCACGATGGCGGGCCTGCTGATCTACGCCTACGACGCGTCCGTCAGCCGGCTGATCCCGCTGTACACCGTCGGCGTCTTCGTGTCCTTCACCGTCAGCCAGGTCGGCATGGTCCGGCACTGGAACCGGCTGCTCGCCACCGAGCCGGACGCGGCGCAGCGCCGCCGGATGCGGACCTCCCGGGGCATCAACGCGTTCGGCGCGTCCCTCACCGGCGTCGTGCTGGTCGTCGTGCTGATCACCAAGTTCGCGCTGGGCGCCTACATCGTCTGCATCGCGATGCCGGTGCTGTTCCTGCTGATGAAGGCGATCCGGAAGCACTACGACCGCGTCGCGGCGGAGCTCGTGCCCTCCGGGGAGGACGTGGCGCTGCCCGCCCGCAACCACGGCATCGTCCTCGTCTCCAAGATCCACAAGCCGACGCTGCGGGCGCTGGCGTACGCCCGCGCCACCCGCCCGTCCACGCTGGAGGCCGTCACCGTCGCGGTGGACGCGGAGGAGTCCCACCGCCTCCAGGAGGAGTGGGACGCGCTCGACATCCCCGTCCCGCTGAAGATCCTCGACTCCCCGTACCGGGAGATCACCCGGCCGGTGCTGTCCTACGTCAAGAGCGTCCGCCGCAAGAGCCCCCGCGACGTCGTCACCGTGTTCATCCCGGAGTACGTCGTCGGGCACTGGTGGGAGCAGCTCCTGCACAACCAGAGCGCGCTGCGCCTGAAGGGCCGGCTGCTGTTCCAGCCGGGCGTGATGGTGACGAGCGTGGCGTGGCAGCTCCAGTCGTCCGACCGCCTGAAGGGCCGGATCGAGCCGCCCGCCGCCGGCGCCTCCCGCCGCCCGCCGCGCGAGAGGCCGCCGCACGAGGCGGCGCCGACCGGGGGGACGCCGCACGAGGCGGCGCCGCAGGGAGGGAACGGCGCGCGTCCCGGTGGCGGTATCGTTTCGGACCGTGACTGATTCCGAACCCGGCTCCGAGCTCCTCGAACTGGAGGTCGGCAACGTCGCCAACGGCGGTTTCTGCGTCGCCCGCCACGAGGGCCGCGTGGTCTTCGTCCGGCACGCCCTGCCCGGCGAACGGGTCAGGGCCCGCGTCACCGAGACCACGAAGAACTTCCTGCGCGCGGACGCCGTGGAGATCATCGAGGCGTCCGCCGACCGCGTCGAGCCGCCGTGCCCGTTCGCCGGTCCCGGCCGCTGCGGCGGCTGCGACTGGCAGCACGCCTCGCTGCCCGCCCAGCGCGCCCTCAAGGCCTCGGTGGTCGAGGAGCAGCTCCGCCGCCTCGCCGGGATCGACCGCACCGTGGTGGTCGAGGAGGTGCCCTACCCGGTCGAGAGCGAGATCGTGCCCGCGCCCGGCACCGGCTGGCGCACCCGCGTGCAGTTCGCCGTCGTGGACGGCACCGTCGGCCTCCGCAAGCACCGCTCCCACGACATCGAGCCCATCGACGAGTGCCTGATCGCCCATCCCGGCGTCGAGCTGATGGGCATCGAGCGCAAGCGCTGGCCCGGCGCGTCCGGGGTCGAGGGCATCGTGTCCGCGGCCACCGGCGACCGGATCGTCGTGCTGCGCGGCCGCGACCGCCGCAAGATCCGGGTGCCGCGGCTGGACGTGCCGGTCCGGCTCGTCCGCGGCAAGCCCGAGCCCGGCGCCAACCTGCCCTACGTCCGCGAGTCGGTGTCCGGCCGCATGTTCCAGGTCAGCGGCAGCGGATTCTGGCAGGTCCACCCGGGCGCCGCCCAGCTCCTCGCCGACGCCGTCATCGACACGCTGGAGCCGAAGCCGGGCGACATCGCCCTCGACCTGTACTGCGGCGTCGGGCTGTTCGCCGGCGTCCTCGCCGACCGGATCGGCCCCGACGGCCTCGTGGTCGGCGTCGAGTCCGACGGGCAGGCCGTCCGCGACGCCCGGTTCAACCTGCGCGACCTGCCGAACGTGTCGATCGAGCGCGGGCCGGTCGAGGAGGTCGTCGCCGACCTGGAGTTCGGCCGCGCCGCGGGCTCCTCGCGCGCGCAGAACAAGCGCGGCGGCGGCCACCAGGGCGGCGCCCGCGTCCGCCGCGCCGACCTGGTCGTCCTCGACCCGCCCCGCGCCGGCGCCGGCCGGGAGGTCGTCCAGCACATCACCCGGCTCGCCGGCCGCAAGATCGCCTACGTGTCGTGCGACCCCGCCACGCTGGCCCGCGACCTCGCCTACTTCGGCGAGCGCGGCTGGACGCTGGAGACGCTGCGCGCCTTCGACGCCTTCCCCATGACCCAGCACGTGGAGTGCCTGGCGACCCTCGTGCGGGGCTGAGAGATACGGCGTGATAGTCCGGTCCTATGGATGATCTAGTCACGGAGCGGCTCGTCCTGCATCCGCTGAGCGTCGCCGAGGCCGAGGCGCTGCTGGCGGGCGAGCCGTCCGGCGCCGGCTGGGCGCCCGGCTACCCGTCCGACGCCGATCTCGCCGGGGCGAAGCGGTACATCGCGACGTGCCTCCACGCGGGCGACCCGCACCCGTTCGGGGCCTACGAGATCCGGCGCCGCGCGGACGGGCTCGCCATCGGCGGCCTCGGCTTCCACGGCGCCGCCGACGAGAACGGCACCGTCACGATCGGGTACGGGCTCGTTCCCGCGGCGCAGGGCCGGGGCTACGCGACCGAGGCCCTCCGCGGCCTGCTGGAGTACGCGCGCGAGGCCGGGGCCTCCTCCGTGGAGGGCGACACCGACCACCACAACGTCGCGTCCCAGCGGGTCATGGCCGCGGCCGGGATGCGGCTCGTCGGCGAGGACGAGCGCCTGAAGTACTACCGGATCTCCTGGGAAAAGGGGTTGCGCCGCAGGCTTACGGTGGAACCATGAGCGATCTTGAGATCAGGACGGTCCCCGAGGCCGATCTGGACCAGATGATCGTCCTCGCCGACCTGGTCTTCCACGGCCGCACCCCCGACGACGAGTACGACCGCCAGCGCTGGATCCTGCGCCGCGCCGAGCGCACCGGCGCCTACGCCGGCGGCGTCCTCGCCGGGCAGCTCGCCGTCGTCCCGATGCGGCTGTCGGTCCCCGGCGCCCTGCTGGACTGCTCGGCGGTCACCTACGTGGGCGTGCTGCCCACGCACCGGCGCCGCGGCGTCCTCACGTCCATGATCGAGCGGATGCACGCGGACGCGGCCGCCGCGGGCCGCCCGGTCGCCGCGCTCTGGGCGTCGCAGAGCGCGATCTACGGCCGGTACGGGTTCGGGCTCGCCGACCGGATCGCCGCCCTGGAGATCGACACCCGGCGCCCGCTCGCGCTGCGCGCCGACCCCGATCCGCGCCCGCTCCGGTTCGTCGACCGCGACGCCGTCCCCGAGGTCCTCGGCCCGATCCACCGGCGGGCGATCGAGCGGCGTCCGGGCGGCCTGGTCCGCGACGCCGAGTGGTGGCGGTGCGGCATCGTGCCGCGCGTGCACCCCGAGCACGAAGGCCGCAGCGAACCCCGCGTGGTCGTGATGGACGGCGAGCCCGGCGGCTACGCCGTCTACCGGACGGAGCACAACGGCCAGGGCACCGTCCACCTGGAGGACCTCGAAGCCGACACCCCGGCCGTCGAGGCGGCGCTCTGGCGCTTCCTGGCGGAGATCGACCTGACCGACCGCGTCTCGGCGCCGACCCGCCCGGTGGACGACCTGCTCCGGTACCTGGCCGCCGACGCCGACCAGGTCGCGTTCGTCCGGGACGAGGGCGCGCTCTGGCTCCGGCTGATCGACGCCCCCGCCGCGCTGCGGGCGCGGAGCTGGGCGTCCGAGGACGACCTCGTGATCGACCTGCGGGACGCGCGGCTCCCCGCCAACCAGGGCCGCTGGCGGCTGTCCGCCGGGACCTGCGAACCCACCGCCGACGAACCCGACCTCTCCCTGGACACCGCCGAGCTGGCCGCCGCCTACCTCGGCGGCACGCGCCTGCGCGCGCTGGCCCGCGCCGGCCTGGTCACCGAGCACACGCCCGGCGCCGCCGACCGCCTGGACCGCGCGTTCGCCGTCCCCCTGGCCCCCTATACCAACGACGACTTCTAGAGCGGCGCCGCCCCGACCCGGCGGGCCGGACGGCCCGCCGGCCCGGTCCACCGGAGCCCCGGCCGGTGGATCAGCGGCCGGTGGATCAGCGGCCGGTGGATCAGCGGCTCAGCAGGATGGTGAGCAGCGCGATCACCGCGGACGCGGACGCGGCGATCAGCGACAGCAGCGCCATCGTGTGCCGGAAGCGGTTGTCGAGATGGCTCCGCGTGATCTGCTCGCGCTCGGTGGTGCCGAGGCGGTCCTCGATGTCGCCGACCTGGTGCGCCCGGTCGCTCGCCTCCCGCTCGCTCTGCTCGTTGCGCTGGTGGAGCAGGGCGAGCTGGCCTTCGAGATTGGTGAGCCGGACCTCCAGGTCCCGGCGCATCTCCAGCAGCGCGATCTCTATCGTGCTCAGTCCTTCCTCGGACACGGGTGCTCCCGCCCTTCGTCGTCGGGCCGCCCGCGGTGGGCCCGCGGCGCGCCCTCGTCGTTCCATGGTAGGAAGGAACCGGTAACTGTTCAATGATGGACTAGTAATTTCAAGAAATTGTGCGGCGAGTAACATTCTCCCGGGCAGTGCTGGATGTTCCTTACTGTTTCCGTCATGCTGGCTGCATGGCTGGAGAGCTGGACCGGGAGCGGGTCGCCAAGTACGTGGTGGCCCGGCGCGGCTCGCTCGGCCTCACCCAGGAGCAGCTGTCCGAGCGCGCCGGCGTCACCGTGAAGACGATCTACAACCTGGAGGCGGGGGAGCGCTGGCCGCAGGCCCGCACCCGGAGCGCGATCGAGTCCGCCCTCCAGTGGCGGCCGGGCGACCTGCGGCGCATCGGCGAGGGGCTGGAGCCGCTCGGCATGCCCGCCCCCGCCGGGCCGGAGGAGGCGCTGCACGAGCTGTCGGAACTCAACGCCTACTTTGCCGACCTGCGGGACGACCCGGGGGAGAAGCGGCGGATGGCCCTGGCCTTCCTCCGCGCGCTTTACGGCGAGCCCGGCGGGCGTTGACTTTCCCATAGCTTGAAGCGATTTCCGGAACTGACCGGTTGTTGCGGACGCTGACCAACGTGCACACTGGTACCAGCCGGGACGGTCAAGGTGGTCCCGCTCCCCTGCGCGAAGGAGATCGGCGATGCTCGTACGCCCCACCTGTCCCCGGGGGGCGCTCGGCGCCGTCGCGACCTGCGTGGGGGTCGCCGCGGTCGCCGCCACGGTCATCGCGTCCGCCGTCGTGGCCGTCGTCGCCGGCGGCGCCGACCCGCTGCTGATCGTCAACGCCGGGCTCGCCTCCGCGGTCGCCGTGCTCGCCCTGGTCGCCGTCCGCCTCGTCCGGGACGTCCGCGAGCAGCAGCGGCGCATCCTCGACCACCTGGAGGTCCAGACCCGCGTGCTGCGCAACGCGGCGCGCGTGGCCGCGGACCGGCGCGACGAGGCCCGCTGACCGGGGGCGAGCGGGGCGGCCTGACCGGGCGAGCCGGGCGGCCTGACCGGGCGAGCGGGACGGCGCCGGGCGGGTCAGCGCCAGAAGAACACCTTCGCGCTGCCGCCCGTGAGCGTGGCCGCGGCGTCGCCGTGCTGCACCACCTGGAAGCGCACCCGGTGGTCGTCGCGGACGGTGTCGGCCGCCAGCCCGTAGAGGATGTTCGTCTCCTCGCCGACGGAGACGAAGTCCTGGACGGGTCCCGCCTCGAACTTGCTGGTGTCCGCGTCCTCCACCTCGACCACCCGGGCCTGGATGAGCGTGCCCGCCGGGACCCCGCTGATCTGGACGGCCGCGCTCAGCGCGTAGCGCGCCGACCCGTTCAGCACGCTCGGGCCGCCCTCGTCGTTGTGCTGGTGCAGGGTGTCGGAGTAGTCGATGTGCCAGCTGACGTTCGTCCACGCCTTCGGGGCGAGCTCCTGCGCGGTCTCGGTGCCGACGGACACGTACTCGGGCATGTCGTCTCCCTCGGGCGAGACGCCGACGCGCCACTGCCCGTAGTCGCTGTCCATGGCGCGGTCGTAGTCGACGCCCACGCCGTTGATCTCGTGGTCGTTGGAGTACTGCTGGAGCTGGGCGCGGGAGTCCCACCGGCCGTCCGACCAGGCGTAGGTCTGCCAGCCGTAGGCGATCTTCCCGGCGTCGAACGCCCGGTCGATCGGCCCGTATCCGGCGTACAGGCCCACGCGGTCCCGCCCGAGGACGGACGCGGCGCCGTCCAGGTAGGCGTTGATCGCGCTCTGCTGGGCCGCCGACGCGTCGAAGTCGACCGCGAAGTAGATCGGGCGGTCGGAGGGCATCCCGAGCGAAGCGGCCTGCGCGGCCGCGTCCTCCGCGTCCGCCTTCCCGGCGTCCCGCCCGTCCAGCGCCCGCGAGGCGCCGGACTCCCACACGACCACCAGCCAGATGCCCGCGCCGGACAGCTCCTCCGCCTCCGCGCGGGTCAGGTTCTTGCCGGTCGTGTCGTGCGACAGGTAGCGGCAGGCGAACTTCGCCCCGGCGCGCCGCAGCGCGTCGGTGCCCGGGCGTCCCCACGCGTAGTCCACGCCGAAGACTGCCATCTCAACTCCATGCTCCGATATCAGGTCTTGGTCGATTTAACAGGCTCATGACATTGATTGCAGGAGATCCGAAATGTTGCCATCGGCCCGTCCCGTTCATCTCACTGTCCGTCACGACACGCGCACGTGGCGCTAGCGGTTCGCCTGCCCGGTCGCTACAACGGATCTGACGGGAACTCGCAGGTCAACCGGGGGGTCGCTGTGTTCCGTAAGGCGAGAGGGCGCGTCGGCGCGCGAGGGCTCGTGCTGCTGACCGCGGCCCCGCTGCTCGGCGTCGTCCCGTTCCTGGACGTGGACGGCGGCGGCCTCGGAGGCGTCCCCGTCCCGATGGCGCACGCCGTCCGGGTTAAACCCGCCCCATCCGCCGCGTCGAAGCCCGGGGGCAGGTCCAAGGCGCGCCCGAGGCCCAAACCGGGCGAGAAGCCCGAGCCGCACGCGAAGCCGCGGGCCCACGGGAGCCCGAAGCCGCACGGAAGCCCGAAGCCGAAGCCGCACGGCAACCCCAAGCCGCACGGGATTCCCGAAGCACACGGGCATTCCAAGCCGCACGCCAAGCCGAAGCCGCACGCGCAGTCGGGGAGTCACGCGAAGCCGAAGGGGCACGCGCAGCCGAAGCCTCACGCCAAGCCGCCGGGGCACGCGCAGCCCGGCGGCCACGCGAAGCCGAAGGCGCACGCGCAGCCCAAGCCGCACGCGCAGCCCAAGCCCCACGCCAAGCCGAAGCCGCACGCGCAGTCGGAGGGTCACGCCAAGCCGTCGGCGCATACCGCGTCCAAGCCCAAGGCCGGAGCCCACGGGACGTCGCATCCGAAGGCGCACGCGCAGGCCACGGTCCACGCGAAGCCCAAGGGGCAGGCGCAGCCGAAGGCGCACACCTCGTCCAAGCCCGCGGCCGGAGTGCACACGGCGGCGAAGCCGAAGGCGCACGCCGGATCCGGTGCGCCGGCCAAGCCGAAGGCGTCCGCGAAGCCCGCGGACGGCGCGTCCGGGGCGTCCGCGAAGCCGGAGGCGCCCGCGCAGACCGCGGCGGTGAGCCTCAGCACCAGCGGGCCGGGGAAGGTGGTGGTCCCGGGCGGCACCTACGACTGGCCGTTCGCGGTGACGGCGCCGGCCCGCGCGAGGGCGGGCGAGGCGGTGCTGCGGGCGCGGCTGCCGCGGGCGCTGGAGTTCGTGTCCGGGCAGACGGGCTGCGCGGCCGAGAAGGACCAGCGGACGGTCGTGTGCCGCCTCGGCACCGTGCAGCCCGGGCAGACGGTCGCGGGCGTGATCAGGGCCAAGGTGTCCCGGCGGGCCAGGGCGGGCCGGACGATCGCCGGCCGCGTCACGGTGACGTGGGGCGGGACGCGCGTCACCCGCATGTTCCCCGAGGTGCGGGTCGCGCGGACCGCCGACCTGCTGCTGTCCGCGTCGGCGCCGGAGGCGTCGCGGGCGGGCGCGGCGATGCCGTACGACATGAAGGTCCGCAACCTGGGGCCGTCCGCCGCCGAGAACGTGACGCTCCGCTCGGACGGTCCGCTGAGGCTCGTCGAGCACGACCCGGCGTGCCGGACGGAAGGCCGCGGCTACCTCTGCGAGCTGGGGTCGCTGGCGCCCGACGAGGAGCGGACCGTGCACATCGCGATCATTCCCGGGGGCGACGCCCGCGCGGGCTCGGTGGTGGAGTCGGTGTCGCGGGCGTCCACGTCCACGATCGATGTGGACACCGGCAACAACCAGGCCGTGACGCGCACCCGGCTCACGGGCGCGCCGGCGGCCTCCGCGCAGCGACCGGACGGGCCGCAGCCGCAGCAGGCCGCTCACCAGGCGGCCCAGCAGGCCCCGCAGCAGACCCAGCAGCAGGCCCCGCAGCAGGCCCAGCAGGGGGCGGAGCAGGACGCGCCGCGCCAGGTGGCGCCCCTGTCGGTGCCGCCGCTGCCCGCTCCGGCGGGGGCCGGGGCCGCGCGGGCGACGGCGCAGG
>NZ_CAACUY010000251.1 GCF_900659615.1 Actinomadura fibrosa
GCACACAGCGTAGTGGGGTGGTGACGGTCAGGGGGTGTGGTTCAGGGCGGCGGCCGCGGTCGCGGCGGCACGCAGGGCGCCTTCGGGCGTCCCGGCGGGCGTCCCGCACGCGGGCGCAAGTCGAAGCGGGCGCGTCGTCAAGAGTTCGAGAACATGCAGGCGCCCGCCGTCGGCGGCGTCCAGGCCCCGCGCGGCAACGGCCGGACCATCCGGCTGCCGCAGGGCGCGTCCCTGACCGACTTCGCCGAGAAGATCGGCGCCAACCCGGCGTCGCTCGTCGCGATCATGATGCACCTCGGCAAGATGGTCACCGCGACCCAGTCGGTGGACCCGGACGACCTCCAGGCGCTGGGCCTCGAACTGGACTTCGACGTCCAGGTCGTCAGCCCCGAGGACGAGGACCGCGAGCTCCTCGAATCGTTCGACATCGAGTACGGCGAGGACGAGGGCGGCGAGGAGAACCTCCAGGTCCGCCCGCCGGTGGTCACCGTCATGGGCCACGTCGACCACGGCAAGACCAAGCTGCTGGACGCCATCCGGCAGGCGAACGTGGTCGCGGGCGAGGCCGGCGGCATCACCCAGCACATCGGCGCCTACCAGGTCGAGACCGAGGTCGACGGCGAGGACCGCAAGATCACCTTCATCGACACCCCGGGCCACGAGGCGTTCACCGCCATGCGCGCCCGCGGTGCCGACACCACCGACCTGGTGGTGCTGGTGGTCGCCGCGGACGACGGCGTCAAGCCGCAGACCACCGAGGCGATCGACCACGCCACCGCGGCGGGGGTCCCGATCGTGGTCGCGGTCAACAAGATCGACGTCGAGGGCGCGGACCCGAACCGCGTCCGGGCGCAGCTCACCGAGTACGGCCTCGTGGCCGAGGAGTTCGGCGGCTCGACCCAGTTCGTCGACGTGTCGGCCAAGCAGGGCATCAACATCGACGGCCTGCTGGAGGCGGTCATCCTGACCGCCGACGCCGAGCTCGACCTGAAGGCCAACCCCGACATGCCCGCCCAGGGCTCGGCCATCGAGGCCAACCTGGACAAGGGCCGGGGCGCCGTGGCGACCGTGCTGGTGCAGCGCGGCACGCTGCGGGTCGGCGACTCGATCGTCTGCGGCGTGGCCCACGGCCGCGTCCGGGCGATGCTCGACGAGAACGGCAACAACGTCGAGGAGGCGGGCCCGTCCCGTCCGGTGCTGGTGCTCGGCCTCGCGGCCGTGCCGAGCGCGGGCGACAACTTCCTGGTCGTCGAGGATGACCGGATCGCCCGCCAGATCGCCGACAAGCGGGTCGCGCGCAAGCGCAACGCCGAACTGCTCCGCAGCCGCAAGAGCAGCTCCCTCGAAGAGCTGTTCAAGGACCTGGAGCGGGGCGAGCGGCAGGAGCTGCTGCTCATCCTCAAGGGCGACGTGTCCGGTTCGGTCGAGGCGCTGGAGGACTCGCTCCTCAAGATCGACGTGGGCGACGAGGTCAACCTGCGGATCATCCGCCGCGGCGTCGGCGCGATCACGCAGGACGACGTCAACCTGTCGCTGGCGTCCGAGGGCGCGGTCATCATCGGCTTCAACGTGCGGCCCGAGCGCAACGCGCAGGAGCTGGCCGACCGCGAGGGCGTCGACATCCGCTACTACTCGGTCATCTACCAGGCGATCGAAGAGGTCGAGGCGGCCCTCAAGGGCATGCTCAAGCCGGAGTTCGAAGAGGTCCAGCTCGGCACCGCGGAGGTCCGCGAGATCTTCAAGGTGCCGCGGATCGGCAACGTCGCCGGTTCGATGGTCACCTCCGGGATCATCCAGCGCAACGCCAAGGCCCGCCTCGTCCGCGACGGCGTCGTGGTGTCCGACAACCTCACGGTCTCCTCGCTGCGGCGGTTCAAGGAGGACGCGACCGAGGTCCGCGAGGGCTTCGAGTGCGGTATCGGCATCGGGTACAACGACATCAAGCTCGGCGATGTCATCGAGTGCTTCGAGATGCGGGAGAAGCCCCGCGACTGAGGCCTCCGGCACGGCCGCGCGGGTCCGCCCTCCCCGGGGCGGGCCCGCCGCGGCCGGCCGCCCGTGCCGGCCCGCGGGCTCATGATCGGAAAAAGCAGTGCCACGGCGCCAGGCGGATCTTCTAGCCTGGCGTCCGTCATTCCCGGCCCGGCCGCCCTCCGGCGGCGCCGGTCCGGGAACACGGCGGCGGTCCGCCGTCGTTCCACCCTGTGAGAATCCCGAGGTGATCGACCAGGTGTACGTGGGTGCGCTGACGCTCGACCTGCTGCTGGGGGACGTCCGGTCGCTGAAGCAGAAGCGGTCCGTCCTCAGGCCCATCATCGCCGAGGTGCACAAGCACTTCCCGGCGGTGGCCGTCGCGGAGACCGGCGGCAACGACCTGCATCGCAGGGCGGAGATCGGGGTAGCGGTGGTGTCGGCCACCGCCGCCAACTGCACCCAGGTGCTCGACCAGTGCGAACGGCTGGTGGCCGGGCGACCGGAGATCGAGCTGCTGTCGGCCAGGCAGCGGCTCTTCAACGACGACGACTGAGCCCGCGGGCTCGGCCGCGGAGTTCTAGAAAAGGAGTGCGATCATGGTGGACGCAGCTCGGGCGCGCAAGCTCGCCGACCGCATCCAGCAGATCGTGGCGGAGATGCTCGAACGCCGGATCAAGGATCCGCGGCTCGGCTTCGTGACCGTGACGGACACCCGCATCACCAACGACCTGCGGGACGCCACCGTGTACTACACGGTGTACGGGTCGGACGGCGAGCGCGCCGAGACCGCCGCCGCGCTGGAGAGCGCCAAGGGCGTCATCCGGTCGGAGGTGGGCCGCAAGACGGGCGTCCGGCACACGCCGAGCATCACCTTCGTCATGGACTCCCTGATGGAGAACGCCGCGCACATCGACGACCTGCTGGCCAAGGCCCGAGCGAGGGACGCCGAGGTGGCGAGGGCGGCGCAGGGCGCCTCCCCGGCCGGCGACGCCAACCCCTACCGCGAGCCGTCCGACGAGGACGACGCCTACGAGGACGACGACGAGCAGGACCCCGACCAGGACGTCACCGCCAAGGGGGGCGAGGACGGCCGTCCGGGGCGCCCGTCATCGTGAGCGGGCCGGAGCGGCGCGCGGACGCGCCGGGCGCCGGCTGGGCGCTGGAGTGCTCGCCGCACGACACGGGCGGGCACTCCACGGGCGGGCACGACGTCGTCCAGCGCGGTGGCGGAGCGAGTACGCGAGCCGGAAACGGCGCGACGATCGCGAGCCCCGGCAACGGCGCACGTCCGGGCAACGGTGCACGTCCGGGCGGTGCACGGTCCGGAGGCACCACGTGCTCCGGGCCCGTGCCGTCCGGCGGCGGCGATCTGGAGTGGGACCGGGCGGTCGAGCTGATCCGCGCGTCCGACGACATCTGCCTCGCCTGCCACGTGGCGCCCGACGGGGACGCGCTCGGCTCCATGCTGGCGCTCGCCCAGGCCCTGCGCGCGATGGGCAAGCGGTGCCGTGCGTCCTTCGGCGAGCCGTTCGCGGTCCCGGCGATCCTGCGGTTCCTGCCGGGCCAGGAGCTGCTGGTCGAGCCCGGCCGCATCCCCGCGGCCCCCGGCCTGATGATCTCGCTGGACGCCGCCGGCCAGGAGCGGCTCGGCTCGCTGGCCGGGCCCGCCGGGCGGGCCGGCGCGCTGATCGTCGTGGACCACCACGCGTCCAACACCGCGTTCGGCGGGGTGCGGCTGGTCGACCCGGCCGCGGCCGCCACGGCGGTGCTGGTCGAGGAGCTGATCCGGCGGCTCGGCGTCCCCCTCACCAGGGACATCGCCCAGGGCCTGTACGCGGGGCTGGCCAGCGACACCGGCTCGTTCAAGTACCCCTGCACGACGCCCGAGGTGCACGACCTCGCGGGACGGCTGCTGGCCGCGGGCGTCCGGCCCGACGCCGTCAGCAGGGAGCTGTGGGACCGGGCCCCGTTCGGGTACCTCCAGGTCCTCGCGGGCGCGCTCGCCCGGGCCCGGCTGGAGCGCGACGCCGCCGGCGGCAGGGGCCTCGTGTGGACGACGATCACGCGCGCCGACCGGGACTCCAAGGACGTCCCGTACGACCAGCTCGAAGGCGTCATCGACCAGCTCAGGCGCACCGACGAGGCCGAGGTCGCCGTCGTGTGCAAGGAGACCGACCAGGACCGCTGGTACATGTCCGTGCGGTCCAAGGGGCGCATCGATCTCAGCGAGGTGTGCGCCGCGCTCAACGGCGGCGGGCACCGGGAGATGGCCGGTTTCGTGTGGACGGGGCCGGTGCACGAAGCCCTCGACCGCCTGCGCGTCCTGCTGGACCGCGCCGCCTGACCGCCCGCCGGGTGCCGTGGCGGGCGGCCGCCGGGCTTCCGGTCAGAAGAACCGTTGCTCCCGCCGGGCCCGTTCGGCCACCCGCCCCATCCTGCGCCGGGCCCAGCGCAGGAGCACCGTCCAGGCGACGGCGGTCACCGCCGCGCCGATCCCCGCGGTGACGGGGTCCCCGGTCCCGAAGGCGATCCGGGTCGCCACCGCGCAGGCCAGCCCGTACGCGACCGCGGTGATGACCCCGATCTGGCGGCGGTTGATGCTGCGCGGGCGCTCGACCCAGACCGAGGGGCCGTCGCTGTACCGCCAAGTCACGTGCGGCGCGAGGTGGGGGTACTCGGTCACGAAGTAGCGGCGGATCCGCGCGGCGGCACGAACGCAGCCGTCCGTGCCGATGTCCCGGACGACCAGGCCGATGTAGGCGTTGGTGCCGACGGCGGCGACAAACAGCGCGGCGGCGAGCATCACGCGTGGCAGCGTTTCGTCGGCCAGTCCCTTGGCGCCGCTGAGTGCCGTGACGAGGCCCAGGGTGGCGCCGACCAGGGTCAGGAACCCGGTCACCCGGGCGTGGCCCTCCGCGCGCAGTCGGCGGAACTCCTCCTCGGCGTTGTGCAACTCCTCCAATAGGAACGCTGTGGCGAGGTCCTCTTGGCGCCTCCTACGCGAAGGCATTCCGGATCCGTGCGATCGCGGCGGCGGCGCGCTCGGGGGCGGGACGCAGTCCGCACGTGGCGAACAACCGCCTTGTCGCCGCCGCGTCCGCGGCATCGATGGACCAGCTCGGCATCGGCATCGCCTCGCTCCTGCTGCCGACCGGCCTCAGCCGGAAACCGGGGACCGTTCTCGAGCAGAACGGATTGTAAGCGGCGATCCGCTCCACGTAAGGGGACATCGGCGGGTCCGCCTGGTAGGCGCCGACCCGCAGAAGCATCCGCCATCCGGGTGCCGAGGCCGGCGCCGGACGGTGCACCGCCCGGGCGCTGAAGGAGACGGCGTTCCCGTGGCCGCAGGGCGCCCATCGCCTGCCGGTCGACATCCACGTCCGTATGTCGCGAGCGACCTCCTGGCTGCCGGCCCATCCGTCGGGGAGCGGCGGCACGTCCGGTCCGACGGCGAACTCGGTGCTCCCCGCGGCGCCGCCCGCGCCGCCCGCGCCGTTGGTGTCGTCCGGGCCGTTCGTGCCGGGCACGGGGGACCGGCCGGGGATGTCCGCGTCGAGGAGGCCGACGAGGGCGAAGCTGCGCCTGCGCGTGAGGTCGGAGACGTCATAGCGTTCCGCTGCGCCCGTCCCGGCAATGGCGCCGGCCCGGTCGATGTGCCAGTCGGGTCGGGTGCCGGGGACCTGGTCCCGGTCGAGCCACAGGGCGCCGACCGTGATCCGGATGATCAACCTGCGGTCCGCGCGCGCCGATTCGATCACCTCGTCCAGGGCGCCGAGGGCCAGGAGCGCGTCGAGCGCGCTGGCGCCGACGGCCCCCGCGTGGTCGGCGAAGGTGTCGAGGGAGCACAGCGTCAACGACGGTTCGTAACGGATCAAGCCGGCGGGCGCCGGAGGGACGAGGCCGTGCGTGCGGATGGGGGCGCGCGTGCCGCGGAAGGCGCCGGTTCCTGCAGGCTTCTTGATCAAAGCTGGTCCTCGGTTGGAAGTGGCCAGGGCAGCAGTGGACCCTGGTGACGCGATCCCGGCAAGGGAAAACGACACACATGCCGTCGGCAGGCGACCTCCGGGGCGGTCTACCTCGACTCGGCCGGCCGCTAGAATCGGTGCTTTCGATCGTCGGCCGAGGTGAAGCGCAAGCATGGATTCGGGACTCGTCATCGTCGACAAGCCCGCGGACTGGACCTCGCACGACGTCGTCGCCCGCATGCGGCGCATCGCGAGGACCCGGCGGGTCGGCCACGCGGGAACGCTGGACCCGATGGCGACGGGCGTCCTCGTGGTCGGCGTCAACCGGGCCACCCGCCTGCTCGGCCACCTCGCGCTGACCGAGAAGGGCTACGACGCGACGATCCGGCTGGGCGAGTCGACCAACACCGACGACGCCGAGGGCGAGACCACCGCGACGGCGTCCGCCGCGTCCGTCACCGACGAGGCGCTGCGCGCGGGCGTCGCCGCGCTGACCGGAACCATCGAGCAGGTGCCGCCGCAGGTCAGCGCGATCAAGGTGAACGGCGAGCGGGCGTACAAGATGGCCCGCAAGGGCGAGGAGGTCGCGCTCAAGCCCCGGCCTGTGACGGTGCACGCCTTCACGGTGACCGATGTGCGGCGGCACGGCGACCTGGTCGATGTGGACGCCTCCGTCGCGTGCTCGTCCGGCACCTACATCCGCGCGCTGGCCCGGGACCTCGGCGCCGCGCTGGGGTGCGGCGGGCACCTGACCGCCCTGCGCCGCACCCGCGTCGGGCCGTACGACCTGGGCATGGCGCGGACGCTCGACGAGCTCGCCGCCGACCTCGCGGTCCTGCCGATGGAGGAGGCGGTCGCCGCGGCCTTCCCGCGCCGGGACGTGTCGGAGGACGACGCCCGCAAGGTCGCGCACGGCGGGCGGCTGCCCGCGGCCGGCCTCGGCCCGGGCCCCGTGGGCGTCTTCGCGCCCGACGGGACGCTGCTGGCCCTCGTCGAGGAGCAGGGCAGGGCAGCCAAGCCGCTCGCCGTCTTCGTTTCCTGAGCCGACTTATCGGACACAATCGGTACCGTGCGTGGTGAGCATCACCAGGCGGATCCCGTGCACCGCAACCTACGGTCGCGTAACCTACGTAACCGTAGGTTCGATGGGTGAGGAGGCGCCTCCATGACGACAGCAGTGACCGACGAGTCCCCGGCACCGTCCCCCGACGGGCCCGAGGCGCCGTCGCCGACGCGGCCGCGGCTGCGCGGCTGGCTCCACCTCGGAGCGTTCCCCGCCGTCCTCGTCGCGGGGCTCGTGCTCGTCGCGCTCGGCCCGTCGCCGGAGGCCCGCCTCGCGTCAGCGGTCTACGTGGCGACCTCCGGCATGCTGTTCGGCATCTCCGGCACCTACCACCGGCAGCGCTCGCACCGGCTGCTGGAGGTCCTGCGCCGCTTCGACCACGCGAACATCTATCTGATCATCGCCGGGACGTACACGCCGTTCGCCGTCGTGGCCCTGGACGGCGGCGTCCGCGTCGCCGTCCTCGCCACCGTCTGGACGGGCGCGGTCGCCGGAGTCGTCTTCCGGACGGTCTGGATCGGCGCGCCGCGCGCCCTGTACGTCACGCTCTACATCGTCCTCGGCTGGGTGGCGGTGCTGTTCATGCCGCAGTTCCTGGACGGCGCCGGCCTCGCCGCCTGCCTGATGGTCGCGGCCGGCGGCATCTGCTACAGCGTCGGCGGCGTCGTCTACGGGCTGCGCCGCCCGAACCCCTCGCCGCGCTGGTTCGGCTTCCACGAGGTGTTCCACGCGTTCACGCTCGCCGCGTACGTCCTGCAGTACATCGCGGTGTCGCTGGTGGTCTACCAGTCCGGCTGAGCGGGGACGTGCCGGAAACCACGCCCCCTCGGGTAACCGTGGCGACCGACACATGGCACCCTTAGGACGACGGTAAGAACCGGGCAGTCACGTCCTACGCAGGGAGAGCATGGTGCGGCGCTGGCATGGCCTCGACGAGGTACCCGCCGACTGGGGCCGTTCGGTGGTCACCATCGGGGTGTTCGACGGTGTGCACCGCGGTCACCAGCGGATCGTCGGCGCCGCCGCGGAGGAGGCCCGACGCCGCGGCCTGCGCTCGGTGGTGATCACCTTCGATCCGCATCCGGACGAGGTCGTGCGCCCCGGCACGCACCCGCCGCTGCTCGCCACGACCCGGCGCCGCATCGAGCTGCTGGAGGGCCTCGGCACCGACGCGGTCGTGGTCGTGCCGTTCACGCTGGAGCTGTCGAAGGTGCCGCCGGACGAGTTCGTCCAGTCGGTGCTGGTCGACCGGCTGCACGCGGCGCACGTGATCGTCGGCGAGGACTTCCGGTTCGGGCACCGCGCCAAGGGCGACGTCGCGCTGCTGAAGGAGCTCGGCGAGAAGTACGACTTCACCGCCGAGGGCATGCCGCTGGTCGCCAACGGCGACCCGATCTCCTCCACCTACATCCGCGCGAGGCTGGAAGCCGGCGACGTGGAGGCGGCCGCGCAGGCGCTCGGCCGCCCGCACCGCGTCGAGGGCGTCGTCGTGCGCGGCCACCAGCGCGGCCGGGCGCTCGGCTTCCCGACCGCCAACCTGGAGACGCTGCCGCACACCGCGGTCCCCGCGGACGGCGTGTACGGCGGCTGGCTGGTCTGCGACTCCGACCGCTACCCGGGGTTCCGCTGGCCCGCCGCGATCTCGATCGGCACGAACCCGACGTTCGAGGGGGCGGGGGAGCGGACCGTCGAGGCGTACGCGCTGGACCGCGACGACCTCGACCTGTACGGCGAGCACATGGCCGCCGACTTCACCGCCCGCATCCGCGACACGCTTAAGTTCGACTCCATCGAGGCGCTGATCGAGGAGATGCACCGCGACGTGGCCCGCGCCCGGGAGCTCACCGCCGAGTGACGGGCGGCTGGGCGCGAACCCGCCGTGACCTCGGCATTTTCCTCGCCCGAAGCGGGCATACCCTCTGTGACCAGCCGGTTTCTGCATCGTGACGGTGCGGCTTTCGGGCATGGTACGGTGAATAGTCGCCGGGAAGGGCCCCGGCGCGGCTGGCTGCACCCTCATGCGGCCCGCCACCCTCTCAATACGCACCATGCGGACCTGCGCGCCCTTCGGGCCCGGGATCTGCGGGTGACGATCTCACTGAAGGAGCCACGTGTCGCTCGACACCGCCACGAAGAACCAGATCATCGCTGAGTACGCGACCACTGAGGGTGACACCGGTTCCCCGGAGGTCCAGGTCGCACTGCTGACGCGACGCATCAACGATCTGACCGAGCACCTCAAGGAGCACAAGCACGACCACCACAGCCGCCGCGGCCTCCTGCTGCTGGTCGGCCGTCGTCGCCGGCTCCTGAAGTACCTGAGCAACAAGGACATCAACCGCTACCGGCAGCTGATCGAGCGACTCGGTCTGCGCCGCTAGCACGGTGAGGGAGCGGCCCGCCGGGCCGCTCCCTCCGTCGTAGGGCCGACGGGGCGTGCCGCCCCGCCCGGTCCCGCGCCGGCGGCCCGGTCCCGACGGGCCGGCCCCGGCGCAGCGGCCGCCCGTCCCACGGGACGGGCGGGCCGTCCAACTGGAGACAAGCCTCGCGGACACCGCTGGTGCGGGCCGGTCCTCGGTAGTGGCTTCCGGATCCGTGCCGCCGCTCCGGCGCGCACCCCGATCCGGGTGCTTCGATCGAAGACCGGCAGCGTGAAAAGCCACGGGAAACGGCCGCGGGGACCGACGAAGGAACCTTGAGGAGGTTTCCCGTGACAGAAGCCGTGCGCATCGACGGCGCGCAGAGCACCGAGGCCGTGATCGACAACGGCACGTTCGGCACCCGCACCATCCGGTTCGAGACGGGCCGGCTGGCCCGGCAGGCGGCCGGCTCGGCCGTCGCCTACCTCGACGACGAGACGATGGTGCTGTCGGCGACCACCGCGTCGAAGAAGCCCAAGGAGAACCTGGACTTCTTCCCCCTGACCGTGGACGTCGAGGAGCGGATGTACGCGGCCGGGCGCATCCCCGGCTCGTTCTTCCGCCGCGAGGGCCGCCCGTCCGAGGACGCGATCCTCACCTGCCGCCTGATCGACCGGCCGCTGCGCCCCTCGTTCACCAAGGGGCTGCGCAACGAGATCCAGGTCGTCGAGACGATCATGGCGTTGCACCCGGACCACCTGTACGACGTCGTGGCGATCAACGCCGCGTCGATGTCCACCCAGCTCGCGGGCCTGCCGTTCTCCGGCCCGATCGGCGGCGTCCGCGTCGCGCTGATCGACGGCCAGTGGGTCGGCTTCCCCACCCACCCCGAGCTGGAGCGCGCCACCTTCGACATGGTGGTCGCCGGCCGGGTGCTGGAGGACGGCGACGTCGCGATCATGATGGTCGAGGCGGAGTCCACCCGCGACACCCTGAGGCTCGTCGGCGAGGGCGCGACCGCCCCGACCGAGGAGACCGTCGCGGCGGGCCTGGAGGCGGCGAAGCCGTTCATCAAGGTCCTCTGCAAGGCGCAGAGCGACCTCGCGGCCGTGGCCGCGAAGGAGACCGCCGAGTACCCGATCTTCCTGGACTACCAGGACGACGTGTTCGAGGCCGTCAGCGGAGCCGTCAGCGACGACCTGGCGCAGGCGCTGACCATCGCCGGCAAGCAGGAGCGCGAGGCGCGCCTGGACGAGCTGAAGGCCGGCCTGGCCGACAAGCTCGGCGAGCAGTTCGAGGGGCGCGAGAAGGAGATCTCCGCCGCGTTCCGCGCCGTCACGAAGAAGCTGGTCCGCGAGCGGGTCATCCGCGACGGGCTGCGCATCGACGGCCGCGGGCCGAAGGACATCCGCCAGCTCACCGCCGAGGCCCACGTGATCCCGCGGGTGCACGGCTCGGCGCTGTTCGAGCGCGGCGAGACGCAGATCCTCGGCGTGACGACGCTGAACATGCTCCGCATGGAGCAGATGATCGACACGCTGAACCCCGAGCGCACCAAGCGCTACATGCACAACTACAACTTCCCGCCCTACTCCACCGGCGAGACCGGCCGGGTGGGGTCGCCGAAGCGCCGCGAGATCGGCCACGGCGCGCTCGCCGAGCGCGCGCTGATCCCGGTCCTGCCGACGCGCGAGGAGTTCCCGTACGCGATCCGGCAGGTGTCGGAGGCGCTCGGCTCCAACGGGTCCACCTCGATGGGCTCGGTGTGCGCGTCCACCATGTCGCTGCTGGACGCGGGCGTCCCGCTGAAGCAGATGGTGGCGGGCATCGCGATGGGCCTCATCAACGAGGGCGGCGAGTACGTCACGCTCACCGACATCCTCGGCGCCGAGGACGCGTTCGGCGACATGGACTTCAAGGTCGCCGGCACCCGCGACGTCATCACCGCGCTCCAGCTCGACACCAAGCTCGACGGCATCCCCGCCTCGGTGCTGGCCGCCGCGCTGAAGCAGGCCAAGGGCGCGCGCCTCGCGATCCTGGACGTCATGCAGGAGGCGATCGAGGCCCCGGCCGAGATGAGCCCGAACGCGCCGCGGATCATCACGATCAAGGTCCCGGTCGACAAGATCGGCGAGGTCATCGGCCCCAAGGGCAAGATGATCAACTCGATCCAGGACGACACCGGCGCCGACATCACGATCGAGGACGACGGCACCATCTACGTCGGCGCCACCGACGGCCCGTCCGCCGAGGCCGCGCGGCAGGCGATCAACGCGATCGCCAACCCGCACATGCCGGAGGTCGGCGAGCGGTTCCTCGGCACGGTCGTCAAGACCACGACGTTCGGCGCGTTCGTGTCGCTGCTGCCCGGCAAGGACGGCCTGCTGCACGTCTCGCAGATCCGCAAGCTGCACGGCGGCGCCCGGATCGAGAACGTCGAGGACGTCATCGGCGTCGGCGAGAAGATCCAGGTCGAGGTCACCGAGATCGACCAGCGCGGCAAGCTGTCGCTGGTGCCGGTCGAGGTGGTCGAGCGCGAGGCCGCCGACCGCGCCGAGAAGGGCGAGGCCGGTGAGGCGCCCGCCGCGCCGGACGCGTCCGACGCGCCGCGGGGCGACGCGGGCGAGCGCCGGGAGCGGGGCGACGACGACGGCG
>NZ_CAACUY010000252.1 GCF_900659615.1 Actinomadura fibrosa
TGCTGCGTGAGCTGAACGACCGCGCGGCGCTGGACCTGCTCGTCGGGCACGGCCCGCTGACCCGCGCGCAGATCGGCGAGCGTACCGGGCCGTCGCCGCGTAGCAGTCCTCGAAGCCCGCCGGGAACGGGTGCTCCGGGGCGAGCCGGTAGCCGACCGACACGACGGCGATCCCGTCCTCGCCCGCGAACGCCAGGCAGCGGCCGTGCTCGTTGTCCAGGTCCCCGGTGACGAACCCGCCGCCGTGGAAGTACACGAGCACGGGCGCCGGACGCCGCGTCCACGCTGGCCGGTACGTCCGCACCGGGACGGGCGGCGCGCCGGGCGGGCCCGGGATCGTCCGGTCCGTGACCTCGACGCGGGCACCGGCCCCGCCGTCCGGTTCGGCCAGCGCCGACACGAGCGCCCGCATGGCGGCGCGGGCGGCCTCCGGATCGGAGAGCCCGACGTAGGGCATGCCGTCGAGGGCGGCGGCGAGTTCGGCGTCCATCGGGACCTCCTGGCCTGCGAATCGGCGGCGCGCACGGTACCCCGGCGCGGGAGAACGCGCCCCCGGGCGGGAGGACACCCGGGGGCGCGTCGGGAGCGGCACCGCCGTGGACGGTACGGACACGAGCCGCTGGTCTCTTGTCTCCGGCGAAATTCCGGAGGCGGCGTCAACCGCTCACGGGCAGGTTGATGTAGCGGGCGCGGTAGATGCTGACATCGCGGTAGTTGTCGTTCGCCGGCCCCGCCGTCCGGTCGAGGCTGTTGACGTTGTAGGAGATCACCAGCCTGCCGCTGGACGACAGCGACGCGTGCTGATGGGCGTTGTAGGTGTAGACGTCCGGGTCGCCGTAGGACCCGAACGGGCCGGTCTCGGGCGTCGAGTACACCGTCTGCTCGTTGGTGAACGGGCCGTCCGCCGAGCAGGACAGCAGGACGTCGATCTCCGCCCCGAACGCGATCTTCGTGTCCTGGTTGACCAGCAGGTAGTGCGCGCCGCGCTTGGTGACGCTGAACTCGTTGGACACGCCGCTGAGCAGCCGCGCCGAGTCGGCCTCCGCCAGCGACCAGCCGGAGCTGGTCCGGTAGCTCCACGTCCCGCGCAGGTCGGTGCCGTCGACCCGCGCGACGTGCAGGTACTTGGTGTTCACGCCGGTCGAGGGGTCGGTGTAGTCCTCGGTGCCGTAGATGTAGGTCTTCCCGCCGTCCTTGAGGATCGCCGACCCCCACTGGACGCCGGTCGCCGACGGCATCGCCGCGACCTGCGTGGGCGCGGACAGGTTCCCGGTGGAGAACCGGGCGAGGACGTTGCCCTTGAACTTCATGTCCCAGGGGTCGCCGTTGTCCGGGTTCGGGTCGTAGTACTCCCGGTAGAGCTGCTGGACCTCGGAGCCGCTCTGTGTCAGGTCGCCCGCCCAGTACCAGTCGGCCCGCTGCGGGGGCGGCATGACCGCCTTCGGGGCCGCCGCCGTCCCGCCGTGGACGGTGGTGAGCGCGCCGCCCGTCGCCTGGACGACGAACGAGTTGTTGATGAACGGGGTCGTCCCGCCCTCCTCGATCACGACCGGCCGGGAGCCATCGGAGTTGACCTTGCCGAGGAACGTGTCGGAGTAGGCGTAGACGATGCGGCCGTCCGACAGCTTCAGCGAGTAGGTGGTGTCGGCGCCGGTCCAGTCGTCCAGCAGCGCGTTGCTGTTGCCGTAGGCGGTGAACTTGCCGTTCTGCGCCGTGTTCGGGGTGGCGGTGCCGAAGGTCGGGGACGCGGTGCCGGAGCAGACGGGCCCGGCGGCCGGGCGGACGCCCGCGGCGGCGGGGACGGCGCCGGCGGTCCCGGCGGTGATCAGACCGGCGGCGAGCAGACCGGCCACGACCGAGCGGCGGCGGGCGCCACGGAACCGGGGCGGGTGGACGGACGGGGTGGACGGGCGAGAGGGAACGGCATCCTGCATGGGGACCTCCGCGAGCACCGAGACGCAAGCAAGGGATGGGGTGGTGGATCCGGACGCCGTCTCGGATGCCCGCCCATTCTGAGTCATCAGATGACTTGGTGTCTAGATCTCTGCAGAACCCGGGTTCGGCTCCAGCAGGGCGGCGGGGTTGCGCGCCAGCAGGCCGCCGTCCACGCGGTACTCGGCGCCCGTGACGAAGGACGAGCGGGGGCCCGCGAGGAAGGCGACGACCTCGGCGACCTCCTCGGGCCGCGCGACCCGCCCGAGCGGATGCGACCGGCCCCACTCCGCCACCTGGGCGTCCTGGGACGCGTCGCCGCGGAACAGGTCCGCGGCCCAGCGCAGCATGGGGGTGTCGACCGAGCCGGGGCACACCGCGTTCGCGCGGATCCCGTCCGCGGCGTGGTCGAGGGCCATCGACCGCGTCAGCGCGTTGATCGCGGCCTTGCTCGCGCTGTAGGCGGCGACGCGGTCCTGCGACACGAACGCCTGCACCGACGACACCGTGACGATCGTCCCGCCGCCGCGGCGCCGCAGCTCGGGCACGGCGGCGCGGCAGACCAGGAAGACGCCCTTGAGGTTGACGCCGAGGACCTCGTCCCACAGCTCCTCGGAGGTGTCCTCCACGGTGCCGTACCGCTGGACGCCGGCGCAGGTGACGACGGTGTCCAGGCCGCCGTAGCGGGACACGGCCGTCGCGACGAGCCCGGCCATCTGTGCAGCGTCGGTCACGTCGGCGACCACACCGGTCACCTCACGTCCGGCCGCGCGCAGCTCCTCCTCGGCACGCCGGACGCCGTCGTCCTCCACGCCGCAGAACACGACGGACGCATCGGCGGCGGCGAGCCGCTCCACCACGGCCCGCCCGATCCCCATCGACCCGCCGGTGACCACCGCCACCTTCCCCGCGAACTCGCTCATGCTTCCCCCGACCTCGCTCACGTTTCCCTCACCTCACGCCGCTCCGGTGAGAACGTCCGCCCGCAGCCAGAGGCGCCGCTTCCCGTGCGGGTCCAGCCGGAGCGCCGTGCCGTTGTCCACCGCGGCCGCGAGCCCGTCCGTCGGATAGCCCGCGAACGGCTCCAGGCCCACGACGTACGCGCGTCCCCACCACGGATGGTCGATGGTCGCGCCCTGCTCCTGCCACAGCCACAGGTGCGGCAGGACGGAGACGTCCCAGGTCACGCGCAGGCCGAGGCCGTCCGCCGGGTCGACCACCGCGTAGCGGCCCTCGTCGAGGCCGGTCAGGTAGACGATCTCACTCGGCGCACCGTACTCGGGCACGACGCTCAGATCGACGGTCCCGTCCGCGCCGTCGGCCGGGACGAGCGGCCAGCCGTGCGGCCCGGGCGCGGCGACCCGGCGGCCGTGCGGCTCGATCGGCGTCCCGTGCGGGACGACCAGCGCGCCGGCGGGGACGTCGATCCGGTGCCCGGGCCGCAGGAACGGCGCGCCGAACACGATGTGGTGGCCCCACATCGCGTCGATGGGGACGCCCGACTCGTTGGCCAGTTCCTCCTCGACGAGCAGGGCGGGCTCGCCCGCGCGCAGCCGGAACGTCTTGACGAGCCGCAGCGGCAGCCGCCTCGCCCGCACCGTGAGCCGCACCGCGACCTCGCGGGCGTCGTCGGCCGCGATGTCGGCGTCCCACGGCAGCCCGGCGACCTCGCCGTGCTGCGCCAGCGCGGCGCCCCGGTACGTGCTCGGCGCGCCGCCGTTCGGCAGGACCTCCTGCCAGCCGCCCTCGTAGTGGTCGAGGAACGCCGCCGTGTCGTCGGCCGCGGCCCCGGCGACGTCGCGCGGGTTGCGCAGGCCGTCCGGCGACAGCCACACGAAGTCCATGTCGCGCGGCTTGTAGCAGAACTCGGCGACGTCGCCGCCCTTGCCCGCGAGGACGGTGACGCGCAGCAGCTCGTTCTCCAGCACCAGGGCGCGCAGGCCCGCCCAGGTGATCTCGTGCACGCGCGCGCCCCAGTTGCGCGCGGGGCGGTGCCGTCGGTAGGTCATCGGGGGCGGTCAGCTCCACGTCTCCGCGCCGCGGAACGGGAAGTGCTCGCCCGGCACGTAGCGGGGCCGCGGCTGGTACTCGTTCACCCCGGGGTCGCCGCGCAGCAGCAGCGCGGACGGGAACGGCAGGGGCTCCTCGGTGATGCGGGTCGAGGTCGGGATGTAGCGGATCGTCAGCCCGCACCGCCGGTAGGGCGAGTCGTTGGCGTTGCTGCCGTGCATGATGTTCGGGTGGTGGACCTCGACGTCGCCCGGCTCCAGGACGAGGTCCACGGCCCGGGACTCGTCCACGCCCACCGCGGTCTCCACGCCGAAGACGGCCCCGGCGTCGTCGCGCTCGCGGACGTCGTGCAGCTCGTCGCGGTGGCTGCCGGGGATGACGCGCAGGCAGCCGTTCTCCGGAGTCGAGCGGTCGACGGCGAGCCACAGCGTCACCACGCGCATCGGGTCCAGCGGCCAGAACGCGCCGTCCTGGTGCCAGAGCACCGCCTTGCCCGTGAACGGCGGCTTGGCGATGTAGGCGGACGCGAACAGCGCGATGTCGGGGCCGATGAACCGCTCGGCGACGTCCAGCAGCCGGTCGTCGGAGACGAGCCGCACCCAGAACGGGTCCCTGGCGACCAGTTCCGTCGACAGGTCCTCCCCGCCGAGGTGGGGGTATTTCGCCTGGAGCCAGCGGACGTGCTGGTCGGCCTCCATGACCAGCTCGGCGTCCAGCACGTCGCGGAAGATCGCGTATCCGTCGGTCTCGTAGCTTCGCATCGGGTCGTGGTCCATGGCGTGGTCCATGGCGGCCTCCGTCGGCGCACGGGATGGAGTACAGGGTGGAAAACGCGGCACCAAAAGTGTTAGTCATCAGATCACTTGTTGTCTAGATGTATCGTCGCCCCGATGCGGACGCCCCGAGGAAGGAGCCGGTCATGAGCGCGCTGGACACGGTGGTCGCGGACGGATCGAGGCCCGCGCGGATCGCGGTGATCGGCGAGTGCATGATCGAGCTGAGCCACACGGCGCCGGACCGGCTCGCGCTCGGCTACGCGGGCGACGCGTTCAACGTCGCCGCCTACCTCGCCCGGAGCGCCGCCCCCGGCACCGCGGACGTCGAGTTCGTCTCGCTCGTCGGCGACGACCCCTACAGCGCCGGGATGGTGGCGGCCTGGTCCGCGCACGGCGTCGGCTCCGCGCACACGCGGACCGTCCCGGGCGGCCAGGCCGGGCTGTACCTGATCCGCACCGACCGGCACGGCGAGCGGACGTTCCACTACTACCGCTCCCAGTCGGCGGCCCGCGGCCTGTTCGGCCCCGGCCAACCTAGCGAGATCGACGAGTTCGTCGCCTCCCGGGACCTCGTCTACCTCTCCGGGATCACCTTGTCGATCCTCGGCGCGTCCGCGCGGGAACGGCTGCTGGAGGCCCTGGACGAGACGCGGCGGCGCGGCGGGCTGGTCGCGTTCGACGGCAACTACCGTCCCGCCGGGTGGCCGTCCGCGGGTGCCGCCGTGTCCGCCATGGCGGACGTGCTGGCCCGCACCGATGTGGCGTTGCCCACGCTCGGCGACGAGACGGCCGTGTTCGGCGACGCGACCGCGGGCGACGTGATCCGGAGGCTCCGCGCCGCCGGGGTCGCCGAGATCGCGGTCAAGCTCGGCGAGCGCGGCTGCGTGATCGCCGGCCCGGCCGAGGACGGCGCGGAAGGGCCCGAGGAGGCCGTGCCTGCGGTGCCTGTCGCGTCCGTCGTCGACACGACCGCCGCCGGGGACGCCTTCAACGGCGGCTACCTCGCGGCCCGGCTGGGCGGCGCCGGCCGGTGCGCGGCGGCGGAGGCGGCGGCCGCGCTCGCCGCCCAGGTGATCGGCCATCGCGGGGCGCTGCTCCCGCCCGCGTAGTGATCAACGTCACTCCGGCGGAGCGTTTGGAACGCGTCCTTTCACCTCGGCGCGGACATTGGTGAGAAAGCCACGCGCGGCGAAGTCTCGCAGCGGGCCCCGCAGGCGGTAGTTTCAAAGCAGCGGGACAATCCTGCGAGGGAGAGACGTGACCGAGGAAACCGCTGCCATGCCGGGCAGTACGAAGTTGTCCGTCCGCGACGTGGTGACCGTGAAGTTGCCCGCCGCGAGCGCCTACCTGTCCGTCCTGCGGACCGCCACGGCGGGCCTCGCCGCCCGCCTGGACTTCACGCTGGACGAGATCGAGGACCTGCGCATCGCGGTCGACGAGGCGTGCGCGATGCTGCTCGCCCAAGCCGTTCCCGGGACCGATCTGACCTGCGAGTTCGAGCTCACGGGCGATGCCGTGCGCATCTCCGTCGCGGTCCTCACCATGGACGGCCAGGAGCCCAGCCGCGACACCTTCGCCTGGACGGTCCTGTCGTCGCTGGCCGGCGAGGTCGACGCCCAGGTGGGCGCCGACGACCGGGTCACCGTGACGCTGCAGAAGCGGCGCGGTGCGGCGGGGGCCCCGTGACAGAGAAGACCACCATCGCCGGCGCGGGCAACGAGCGTTCGGAGAGCGCGGTCCCCGACCGCGCCCGGGCCCGCGCCCTGTTCGAGCGCCTCGCCGAGCTGCCCGAGGGCGACCCCGAGCGCCAGCGCATCCGCGACCAGCTCGTGGAGCTGCACCTGCCCCTGGTCGAGTACCTCGCCCGCCGCTTCCGCAACCGCGGCGAGTGGCTGGACGACCTCATCCAGGTGGCGACGATCGGGCTGATCAAGTCCATCGACCGGTTCGACCTCGGCCGCGGCGTGGAGTTCTCCACCTACGCGACGCCGACGATCGTCGGCGAGATCAAGCGGCACTTCCGCGACAAGGGCTGGGCCGTCCGCGTCCCGCGCCGGCTCCAGGAGCTCAAGCTCTCGCTCACCAAGGCGATCAGTGACCTGGCCCAGCGCGAGGGCCGCGCCCCGACCGTCAGCGAGCTGGCCGCCCACCTCCAGATGAGCGAGGAGGAGGTGCTGGAGGGCCTGGAGTCGGCGAACGCCTACTCCACCGTGTCCCTCGACGCCCCCGACTCCGGCGACGAGGACGCCCCGGCGGTCGCCGACTCGCTCGGCATGGTGGACGAGTCGCTGGAGGGCGTCGAGTACCGCGAGTCCCTCAAGCCTCTGCTGGAGAAGCTTCCGGCGCGCGAGAAGAAGATCCTGCTGCTGCGGTTCTTCGGCAACATGACCCAGTCGCAGATCGCCGCCGAGCTCGGCATCTCCCAGATGCACGTGTCCCGGCTGCTCGCCCGCACCCTCGCCCAGCTCCGCGAAGGCCTCACCGCCGACGAGTGACCCCGTCGACGGCCTCCCCGGCCGCCGTGCCCGTCAGCCCTTCGTGGGGCGCGGCTTGGCGGCCGGGCCGTTCCCCGCGGCACCGCCCTTCCCCGGGCCGGTGCCGCCGTTCTTCTTCCGGCCCTTGTTGGCGCCGCCCGTCCCGGGCTTCGTGGTCTTCCTCACCTCGGCCGTGGTCTCGGGCTTCACCTCGGCCGTCGTCCCGGCCTCGTCCTCAGGCCCGTCGTCAGCCTCGTCGCCGGCCTCGCGGTCCTGGACGAGCCACGCCGTGCTCGGCGGGCTGAGCACCGCGACCAGCGTCACGACGGCGGCGGCGCCCAGCGGGAGCGCGATCCCCGGCCGCTCGCTCTGCCACAGCGACCACGCCACGGGCAGCGCGAACAGCTGCGTCAGCACCGTGGGGGCGCGGCTCCACGCGTCGGCGCGCAGCATGCCGCGGGCGCAGGCGAGCATGCCGAGCCCGCCGGCGAGCGCGAGGACCGTCACACCGATACCGCTCACCGGGTCGACGGCGGCGCCCGCCGCGGTCTCCACCCCGGTGAAGACTCCGAATCCGACGGCCGCCAGGCCCTCCGCGGCCTCCAGGGCGGCCGCGACGTGGACGGTGCCGGGACGCTTGCCGGAGGGGGCACTGGACGGCGTGCTGGGTGGCTTCGACACAACTCGAAACCCTACTTGCCCCCGCCCGGGACCCGCCGCGTGGGGAAACGTCCCGGAACGATCGATACGCTGGCGCCGTGCGCGCCATGCTCATCGCCAACCCCAAGGCGACCTCCACCTCCCGGCGGGCCCGCGACACCCTCGTGCGGACCTTCAGCGGCGACCTCGACCTCGTCATCGCCGAGACCGCCCGCCGCGGCCACGCGACCGACCTCGCCCGGCGGGCGGCCGAGGAGGGCTACGACGCCGTGATCGCGCTCGGCGGCGACGGCACCGTCAACGAGACGGTCAACGGGCTGCTCGCGGACGGCCCGGACCCCGCCCTGCCCGCCCTCGCGGTGCTGCCGATCGGCAGCGCCAACGTGTTCGCGCGCGCCCTCGGCCTGCCCGGTGACCTCGTCGGCGCGACCCGCGTGGTGCGGGAGGCGCTGCGCGCCGGGCGGCACCGGACGGTCGGCCTCGGCACGGCCCGCCATCCGGACGGCGCGGAGCGTTATTTCACCTTCTGTGCGGGTATCGGGCTGGACGCCGAGGTCGTCCGGGAGGTGGAGCGGCGGCGCGCCGCGGGCGCGCGGGCCGATCCGTCGCTCTATGTGCGCACCGCGGTCCGGCATTTCTTCTCCGGCACCGATCGGCGGCGTCCCGCGCTGCGCCTGGAAGTGCCGGGACGGGCGGCGAAAGAGGACCTGTTCCTCGCCTTCATCTCCAATACGTCGCCATGGACTTTCATGGGCCCGCTGCCGGTGAATCCGAGTCCGAGAGCGAACTTCGCGCGCGGTCTCGACGTGTTCGGCATGCGTTCTCTGGACGTCGCCCCGACGCTCGGCGCGCTCGCCCGGATGCTGACGGCGCGCACGCGGCCCGTCCAGGGACGGCACGTGGTGAACGTGCACGACGCCACGGAGGTCACGCTGCGCTCGGACCGGCCCATGGCGTTCCAGCTCGACGGCGACTACCTGGGCGAGCGCGAGTGCCTCACCTTCCGATCGGTCCCGAAGGCGATACGCATCGTCATTTGAGGCCGACCGGCCGGTCGGTTAACGACAAAGCAACACGGCCGACCCACCGATGTGACACATACGACACCCATACTTAGAGAATCCTTTCTCAAAGGTCTTGCGTCTGCCCGCGCCCGGCTGACACGCTCAAAGTGCGCCGGCCGACCGGGGCCCCAACGTCGTTGGCCTGCTGGTCGCGGCGCCGCCGAACAACCACCCTCGGACCAGGCCACCGCCGCTCCGGGTGTTCGCGACATGTGAAACCGTTCACAAAAGTGGAGTTCCTCCACCACCTGACGAAGGAGTGGACCGCATGGACTGGCGCCACCGCGCAGCCTGCCGTGACGTGGACCCCGAGCTGTTCTTCCCGATCGGCAACACCGGGCCCGCGATCCTGCAGATCGAAGAGGCCAAGCAGGTGTGCAAGCGCTGCGACGTCACCGACGCGTGCCTGCGCTGGGCGCTGGAGTCCGGCCAGGACTCGGGCGTCTGGGGCGGGATGGGAGAGGACGAGCGCCGCGCCCTGAAGCGCCGCACCGCCCGGGCCCGCGCCCGCGCCAACGCCGCCCTGTAGTCCGCCACGCTGTAGTACGACAGCTCCCGCCGATCCATCCCGGCCGCCACCCGCGGCCGCGCGAAACGGCGGCGCCGCCTCCGAACCTCCCGGCCGGAGAGCACCAGCGCCGCTCGCACGACATCGAACGCCCGAGGCCCCAGGCCCCGGGCGTTCGTCGTCCCGCCGCCGGTCAGGGGCGGGGCGGGCCGGAGCGGTGGTGCTGGTCGAGCGGGACGTCCACGACGACCTCGGTGCCGCCCCCCTCGCGGGGACGGAAGTCGAGCCGGCCGCCGAGCTCCCCCACGATCAGCGTGCGGACGATCTGGAGCCCGAGGCTGTTGCTGCTCTCCACGTCGAAGTCGGGCGGGAGGCCCACGCCGTCGTCGGCCACGACGACCACCAGCCGGGGCCCGTCCGGGGAGTGTTTGGCCCCGTCCGGCGCCGCGGCACCGGCCTCCCGGGGCGACTCCGCCCGCTTCCCCTCGCCGAACTCCGGCCACTCCCCCCAGACCCGCACGCCGCCCGGCTCGCGGGCCGGGCCGCCCTCGCCGTGCCGGTGCGCGATCACCTCCAGCGTCCCGAACCGGTTCGCGAGGCCGTGCTCCAGCGCGTTCTGCAGCAGCTCGGTCAGCGCCATCGCGAGCGGCGTGGCGACCTCGGCGGGCAGCACCCCGAAGTTCCCGGTGCGCTTGGGCGCGACCTTGGTCTCCGGCGTGGACACCTCCCCCGCCATCATGATCACCCGGTCCGCGATGTCGTCGAAGTCGATCAGCTCGTCGGGGGTGAGGGAGAGCGTCTCGTGCACGATCGCGATCGACCCGACCCGGCGGACCGCCTCGTCCAGCGCCGCGCGGCCCTCCGGGATCCGCAGCCGCCGCGCCTGGAGCCGCAGCAGCGCCGCGACCGTCTGGAGGTTGTTCTTCACCCGGTGGTGGATCTCCCGGATGGTGGCGTCCTTGGTCATCAGCTCGCGGTCGCGCCAGCGCAGCTCGGTGACGTCGCGGCAGAGCACGATCGCGCCGATCCGCGTCCCGCCGACGACGAGCGGGATCGTCCGCAGCTGCATGACCGAGCCGTGCGCCTCGACCTCGACCTCCCGCGGCGACCGCCCGCTGAGCACGACGCTCAGCGCCTCCTCCAGCGGCTCGCCGGTGTCGCACAGCCCCGCCGTGACCTCGCCGAGGGCCTCCCCGGCCAGGTCCGCGGGGTAGCCGAGCCGCCGGTACGCCGACTGCGCGTTCGGGCTGGCGTAGGTGACCCGGCCGGAGCGGTCCAGCCGCATGAGCCCGTCGCCGACGCGGGGCGAGCGGACGAGGTTCGGCTCCTCCCCCGGCACCGGGAACCGGCCCTCGGCGATCATCTGGGCGAGGTCGCTGGCGCTCTGGAGGTACGTCAGCTCCAGCCGGCTCGGCGTGCGCGCCGAGCTGAGGTTCGTGCTGCGCTGGATCACCCCGAGGATCTTGGCGCCGCGCCGCACCGGGATCGACTCCTCCCGGACGGGGATCCCGCTGCCCCACTCCGGGTCGCCCTCCCGGACGATGCGGCGCTCCCGCCAGGCGACGTCGATCAGCCCGCGCCGCCCCGTCCGGACGACCTTGCCGACGAGGTCCTCGGGATAGGCGGTCGGCCCGGTCGTGGGCCGCATCTGCGCGATCGCCACCCAGCCGGGCACCTCGCCGCCCTGCCCGGCGCCGGGAGGCGGGACGTCCGCCGACCGCAGCGGCACCCACAGCAGCAGGTCGGCGAACGAGAGGTCGGCGAGCAGCTGCCAGTCCGACACGAGGGCGTGCAGCCACTCCAGGTCGGTCTCGGTGAGGTCGGTCTGGTCGCGCACCAGGTCGGTCAAGGTAGGCACGCGACCATCATCGCGTATCCCTTTTTGGACAGGGCCGCCCCTCTCCCGCCCCGGGCGAACTGGCAGGATTCCCCCATGAGCGCAGACCCCCTGGCCAGGCTCCGCGACGCCACCGCGCGGCGCGCCGAGGCGGGGCTGCGACGCACGCTGCGGCCGCGTCCGGCGGGCCCCGGCGGGCTCGTCGACCTCGCGTCCAACGACTACCTGGGCCTCGCCGGCGACCCCCGGCTCGTCGCCGGCGCCGTCGCCGCGGCCCGCGAGTGGGGCACCGGCTCCACCGGCTCCCGGCTCGTCACCGGGACGACCGAGCTGCACGCCGAGCTGGACCGGCGGCTCGCCGCGTTCACCGGCAGCGCCGCCGGGCTCGTGTTCTCCTCCGGGTTCCTCGCGAACCTCGGCGCCGTCACGGCCCTCGGCGGGCCCGGCACGCTGGTGGTGTCCGACCAGGTCAACCACGCCTCGATCGTGGACGCCTGCCGCCTGTCGCGGTCCCGCGTCGCGATCGTCCCGCACCGGGACACCGCCGCCGTCCGGCGGGCCCTCGCCGAGCGTGACGAGGACCACGCGGTCGTCGTCACCGACGCGGTGTTCTCCGTGGACGGCGACCTCGCCCCGCTCGCCGAGCTGCACCGCGCGGCCCGGGCGCACGGCGCGCTGGTGGTGTCCGACCAGGTCAACCACGCCTCGATCGTGGACGCCTGCCGCCTGTCGCGGTCCCGCGTCGCGATCGTCCC
>NZ_CAACUY010000253.1 GCF_900659615.1 Actinomadura fibrosa
CGACGCGCCCGGCAGGCACGGCCGGCGCGGCGCCGGGCGGCCGCGGGCCGGCGACTACTCCTGGCGCGACTTCGAGCTCGACGACGACCTGCCGCGCGTGGAGCCGTACCCGCCGGGCATGCCGCACGCCGCCGACGGCCGCCGCCACTGCGGCGTCCTGGAGGACATCCTCGTCCGGCAGTGGGACGCGCGGACGGGCCCGCCGACGCCCGAGGTCATCCGGGCCGTGGACAGCCTCGCCGGGCTGCCGAACGCGCTCAAGGAGAAGCTCGCGAGCGGCCTGGACGGCATCTACGTGGGGCCGGGCGGCGTCCCGCAGCTCGACGACATGGGGCACCTGCGCGACCGTCCGCTGCCGTCGGGCCGCGCCACCTGGGACATCTGCGCCGGCGCCTACGGCGACCGCAAGATCGTCGTCGGCGACCGGCCGTCCCCGACGCCGGACGTCATGCTGCACGAGGTCGGGCACGCGCTCGACGACATCGACGGCGACGACGGCTGGACCTCCGACAGCCCCGCGTTCCGGCAGCTGTACGAGCAGTGCCGGCCGTACCTGTCGAGCGACTTCCACAAGCAGCCGGACGCGCTCGGCCGCCGGGAGTTCTTCGCGGACGCCTTCGCGGCGATCTCGTCCCGGCAGCGCCCGGCTCTGGTGGATATGCTCGCCGGCAACATCCGGACGGCGCTCGAGGTCATGCTCTTCTTCAACCGCAGGTACGGGATCTGAGGACCATGGCGGCCGACGGCGACGATGGACACCGAGGGTGATCGACGATGTACGTGATCCGGCTCCCCGACGGCACGCTGAGGGTGCCGCACAGCGTCCTCGCCGAGCCCGGTGACGAGGCGGGCGAGGGGCGGATCATCGCCGACGCGTACGTCGAGATAGGCCCGGACGACCCCGACTACGACCGGCTCCTCGGCCAGTCGCTCACGGAGGAGGAGCTGGAGGACAGGCGGCGCCGCTGGCGGGACGAGGACGCGGATCTGCTCCAGCGCTTCGAGGAATGGAAGTCGGACCGGGCGGAGGAGTAGGGCGGGCTCCCCGGCGCGCGCCCCGCTCGCCCCCGGTCGCGGCGGTGAAGGGCGGGAGCCCCGATCAGCGGGCCGGCGAGTGCTCGGCGACCGGCTCCTCGCCGCGCAGCAGCGCGTGCACCTCGGACTCGCGGAAGCGGCGGTGCCCTCCGGGAGTCCGGATGCTGCTGATCCGGCCCGCCGCGGCCCAGCGGGTGACCGTCTTCGGATCGACCCGGAAGAGGGCGGCGACCTCTCCTGGAGTCAGCAGGCGCTCGCTCGTGCTCTCCACGTTTTCTCTCCCCCTTTGTCCCGCTCTCGGCGCGGGTGGACTGTTTACAGTGTGGCGGCTCAAGACCGATTTCTCCCTTGTTTTCGGAAAACATCACGCTGGGTAGTCGGGCGAGCTGGCGCGATCACTCGACGTGCCCGCGGCACCGTGCGCACGCGTCCCGACAACCCCTCTTGACCAGGCCGGTCACGTTCGTAACAGGGGTGTTGCACAGCCGTTGACGGCGCGCGGCGGGCGGGCGAATAGTCTCCGCACCATGACGGATCTTGTCTCCCTGCCGGACATCGAGGCCGCCGCGGGCCGGCTGGCGGGCGTCACCGTCCGCACGCCGCTCGTCCCGTTCCCGGAGCCGAGGCCGGAGCCCGGGCCGGAGCGCGGGCCGTCGCTGCTGGTGAAGCCCGAATCGCTCCAGCCGGTCGGCGCCTTCAAGCTCCGCGGCGCCTACAACGCCATCGCGTCGCTGCCGGCGGACGTCCGCGCGGCGGGCGTGGTCGCGCACTCCAGCGGCAACCACGCGCAGGCGGTCGCGTACACGGCCCGCGCCCTCGGGATCCCGGCCGTGCTGGTCATGCCGCACACGACGCCCGGCGTGAAGGTCGACGCGTGCATGGCGCTCGGCGCCGAGATCGTCTACGTGGAGCCGACGGCGGAGGCGCGCGCCGAGACCGCGGGCAAGCTCGCCGCCGCGCACGGCTTCACGATGATCCCGCCCTACGACGACGCCCGCGTGATCGCGGGGCAGGGCACCGTCGGGCTGGAGATCGCCCAGGACCGTCCGGATGTGGACGTCGTGCTCGTCCCGGTCAGCGGCGGCGGGCTGATCTCGGGGGTCTCCGCCGCGGTCAAGGCGCTGCGGCCGGAGGCGAGGGTGGTCGGCGTCGAGCCCGAGCTGGCCGCCGACGCCCGCGACTCCCTGCGCGCGGGACGCCCGGTGGCGTGGGCGGCCGAGGAGACCGGCCGCACCATCGCCGACGGGCTCCGCGTCCAGCGGGTCGGCGACCTCCCCTTCGCGCACCTGCGGGCCCACGTGGACGGCATCGTCACGGTGTCCGAGGACGAGATCCGCGCGGCGATGCGCCGCCTCGCCCGCGAGACCCGCCTCATCGCCGAGCCCAGCGGCGCCGTCGCCACGGCCGCCTACCTGTACCACCGGGACGAGCTCCCCGCGGGCACGACCTACGTGTCGATCCTGTCCGGCGGCAACGTGGACCCGGCCCTCTTCCTGGACGTCCTGCGCTGACCCCCGCGCCGGGTCCTCCGCGGGGCTTCCGCGCGCACGCCCCGACCTGCCGCAGCGCCATGGAAAGGGAGGGGTACCCTCGAAGGGTCATGCGTTCCGTATTCCTCTACACCGCCGCGCGGCTCGCGATCTTCGTCGCGACCGCGGGCGTGCTGGCGCTCTTCGGGGCCCGCGGGTTCCTGCTCCTGCTGCTGGCCCTGCTCATCAGCGGGGTGGTCAGCTTCGTCCTGCTGTCCGGCCAGCGCGACCGGATGTCGGCCGCGGTGGCGGGCGGGATCGGCGAGCGGCGGCGCAGGTTCCACGAGGCCCGCACCAAGGAAGACGCCTGATCCACGGCCCGGGCCCGGGCGCCGCCGGCGGCGCCCGGCGGTGATGCCGCACGGCCGCGCGGGGACGGATCGGGCACGCAATACGCTGGGGGCATGACCCGCGCCTCTCTCGACAAGCAGCCCGCCGACGTCGCGGCGATGTTCGACGGCACCGCCGAGCGGTACGACCTGCTGAACACGCTCATGACCGGCGGCCAGGACCGGCGCTGGCGGCGGGAGGTCGTCCGGGCGCTCGGCGCCCGGCCGGGCGAGCGGATCCTCGACCTCGCCGCCGGCACCGGGACGTCGTCCGTCCCGTTCGCCGAGGCGGGCGCCCAGACGGTCGCCTGCGACTTCTCGCTGGGCATGCTGCGCGTCGGCGTCCGGCGGCAGGCGGGCGTCCCGCGGCTGCGGTTCGTCGCCGGGGACGCGCTGCGCCTGCCCTTCGCCGACGGCTCGTTCGACGCCGTCACCATCTCCTTCGGGCTCCGCAACGTCGCCGACACGGGCCTGGCGCTGCGGGAGCTGCGGCGGGTGGCGAAGCCCGGCGGGCGGCTGCTGGTCTGCGAGGTGAGCCACCCCCCGAACGCGCTGCTGGCGCTCGGCCACAAGGTCCACCTCCGGTACGGGCTGCCGATGCTGGCGCGGGTCAGCTCCAATCCCGACTCCTACCGGTATCTCGCCGAGTCGACGCTCGCCTGGCCCGACCAGGCGGGGCTGGCCCGGCTCCTCCAGGACGCGGGCTGGAGCGCGGTGCGCTGGCGCGACCTCACCTTCGGGGTGGCGGCGCTGCACCATGCCGTGAACCCGGGGTGACCGGGCCGGGCCGCGGGTTTCGGACCGGTCCAAATCTGGAGCCGCCGAGGAGTACCCACGGGCCGTGATAAAGGAATAGACTCCCCACCGGATCCTTGTGAAGTACTTCACAAGCGAACGAGCTAAAGAGGAACGCTGTGACCGACTCCACCCGACACGCAGATGTCATCGTCGTCGGGGCCGGCCCCGCTGGGGCCTCGACCGCCTACTGGCTCGCCCAGGCGGGCCTGGACGTGCTGCTGCTGGAGAAGGCCACGTTCCCGAGGGACAAGATCTGCGGCGACGGGCTCACCCCCCGCGCCGTCCGCGCGCTGATCGGCATGGGCGTCGACATCAACGACCCGGGCTGGGGACGCAACAAGGGCCTGCGCATCTACGGCGGCGGCGTCAAGGTCGAGCTGCCCTGGCCGGAGCTCGCGAGCTTCCCCGACTTCGGCCTCGTCCGCAAGCGCACCGACCTCGACCAGCTCCTCGCCGAGCACGCCGCGAAGGCCGGCGCCCGGCTCCTCCAGGGCTGCAACGTGACCGGCCCGATCGTGGACGAGCGCACCGACCGCATCAAGGGCGTCACCGCGAAGTACGAGGGCGAGGAGGTCGAGTTCCACGCGCCGCTCGTCGTCGCGGCCGACGGGAACTCGACACGGCTGTCGCTCGCCATGGGCCTGCGGCGGCGCGAGGACCGCCCGATGGGCGTCGCGGTCCGCCGCTACTTCCGCACCCCCCGCCACGATGACGACTACATGGAGGCATGGCTGGAGTTGTGGGACGGCGAGCGCCTGCTCCCCGGCTACGGCTGGGTCTTCGGCGTCGGCGACGGCACGTCCAACGTCGGCCTCGGCCTGCTCAACACGAGCAAGGCGTTCCAGAGCGTCGACTACCGCGGCATGCTCCAGCGCTGGTGCGCGCAGATGCCCGAGGACTGGCAGTTCGACGAGGAGCACGCCACGAGCCCGATCCGCGGCGCGGCGCTCCCGATGGGCTTCAACCGCCAGCCGCACTACACCCGCGGGATGCTGCTCGTCGGCGACGCCGGCGGCATGATCAACCCGTTCAACGGCGAGGGCATCGACTACGCGCTGGAGTCCGGCCGGCTGGCCGCCGACATCATGGTGCAGGCGCTGGCCCGCCGCACCCCCGCGCAGCGCGAGCGGACGCTGTACGAGTACCCGCGGATCCTCAAGGACGAGCACGGCGGCTACTTCACGCTGGCGCGCGTGTTCGTCCAGGCCATCGGCGACCCGCGCGTCATGAAGTTCCTGACCGCGCACGGCCTGCCCCACCCCACGTTGATGCGGTTCACGCTCAAGCTCCTCGCCAACCTGACCGACCCCAAGGGCGGCGACGCGATGGACCGCGTCATCAACGCGATGCAGAAGGTGGCTCCGGCGGCATGAGCGGGAGGCGCCCGGCGACCGAGCCGACCCGACCCCCTGAGGGGAGTGCTATTGATCACCTTGGCTAGGGTGGCGACCCGTGCCCGTGGCGGACGTCACGCAGACGGCACGGGCAGCGCCGCCGCGGCGCGGCCCTCCGGCACCGCGCACCGCGCGGTCCCCGGCACCGGAGGGCCCGCCCCGTACAACGACGTACGTTCCGAGGAGGGCTAGAGACATGGATCTCTATGTTCCGATCATCGTGCTGGGAGTGCTCGCGTTCGCCTTCGCCGCCGGTTCGGTCGCGATGGCGTCCCTCACCGGCCCGAAGCGGTGGAACCGGGCGCGGCTGGACGCCTACGAGTGCGGCATCGAGCCGACCCCGCAGCCCGTCGGCGGCGGGCGCTTCCCGATCAAGTACTACCTGACGGCGATGCTCTTCATCGTCTTCGACATCGAGATCATCTTCCTGTACCCCTGGGCGGTCGCGTTCGACCGCATGGGCATGTTCGGCCTGGTGGAGATGGTCCTTTTCATCGTGACCGTGCTCGTCGCGTACGCCTACATCTGGCGGCGCGGTGGTCTGGAGTGGGACTGACATGGGTCTAGAGGAGAAACTTCCCAGCGGCTTCCTGCTGACCACGGTCGAGCAGGTCGCGGGCTGGGCGCGCAAGAGCTCGGTCTGGCCGGCGACGTTCGGGCTGGCGTGCTGCGCGATCGAGATGATGGCGACCGGCGACCCGCGGCACGACTTCTCCCGGTGGGGGATGGAGCGCGCCTCGGCGACGCCGCGGCAGGCCGACCTGATGATCGTCGCGGGCCGGGTGAGCCAGAAGATGGCGCCCGTGCTCCGCCAGATCTACGACCAGATGACCGAGCCCAAGTGGGTCATCGCGATGGGCGTGTGCGCCTCGTCCGGCGGCATGTTCAACAACTACGCGATCGTGCAGGGCGTCGACCACATCGTCCCGGTGGACGTCTACCTGCCCGGCTGCCCGCCGCGGCCGGAGATGCTGCTGGACGCGATCCTCAAGCTGCACGACAAGATCCAGAACACGAAGCTGGGCCCGCAGCGCCAGAAGCAGATCGCCGAGCTGGAAGAGGCGAAGCGCAGGCAGCTTCCTTTGCTGGGACAGGGGACCGTGTAGTGAGCTCGCAGAATCCTGAGCAGCAGGCCGAGCAGGCGGCCGACCGGCTCCCGGCGCAGGCCGAGGAGGAGCGCCGGGAGCAGCCGGTCGTCCGGACGGGCATGTTCGGCGTCAAGACCAGCGGCGACACCTCCGGGTACGGGCGGCTCGTCATCCGGCAGAGCCCGAAGATCTCGACGCCGCGGCCGTACGGCGGCCCGGACGGCGCGGCCGAGGCGGGCGAGTTCGACGAGATCGCCGACGAGCTGGAGCGGGCCTTCGCGGGCTTCGGCGACGCGGTCGAGCGGGTCGTCGCGGACCGCGGCGAGCTGACGTTCTTCGTGAAGCGGGAGCACCTGGTCGAGGTCGCGCGGACGATGCGGGACGAGCCGTCGCTGCGCTTCGAGCTGTGCTCCAGCGTGTCCGGCGTGCACTACCCGCAGGACGCCGGCGCGGAGCTGCACTCGGTCGTGCACCTGCTGTCGATCACGCACAACCGGCGGGTCCGGCTGGAGACGACCTGCCCCGACGCCGACCCGCACGTCCCGTCGCTGGTCCCGGTGTACCCGACGGCCGACTGGCACGAGCGCGAGACCTACGACTTCTTCGGGATCGTGTACGACGGCCACCCGGCGCTGACGCGGATCGAGATGCCGGACGACTGGGTCGGCCACCCGCAGCGCAAGGACTACCCCCTCGGCGGCATCCCCGTCGAGTACCGCGGCGCGGAGATCCCCCCGCCCGACCAGCGGAGGTCGTACACATGAGTTCCACGAAGTACACCGAGTACGACGCCTACGCCGCCGACGAGGCGGCGGAGGGGCGGGTCTTCGACGTCAACGGGCAGGACTGGGACCAGGTCGTCTCGGGCGCCGAGGACCTCGGGGACGAGCGGCTCGTCGTCAACATGGGCCCGCAGCACCCGTCCACGCACGGCGTGCTCCGGCTGATCCTGACGCTGGACGGCGAGACGGTGAACGAGTGCCGGGTGGGCATCGGCTACCTGCACACCGGCATCGAGAAGAACATGGAGTTCCGCACCTGGACGCAGGGCACCACGTTCTGCACGCGGATGGACTACCTGGCGCCGATCTTCAACGAGACGACGTACTGCCTCGGCGTGGAGAAGCTGCTCGGCGTGACCGACCAGGTGCCGGAGCGGGCCCAGATCATCCGCGTGATGATGATGGAGCTGAACAGGATCTCCTCGCATCTCGTGGCGATCGCGACGTTCGGGCTGGAGCTCGGCGCGACGACGGTCATGCTGAACGGGTTCATCGAGCGCGAGTACACCCTCGACCTGTTCGAGGAGATCACCGGGCTGCGGATGAACATGGCGTACGTCCGGCCGGGCGGCGTCGCGCAGGACCTGCCGAGCGGCGCGACCAGCAAGATCCGCGACTACCTGGACCGGATGCCGAAGCGGCTCCAGGCGCTGCGGAAGCTGATGGACGACAACCACGTCTACAAGGCGCGGACGAAGGACGTCGCCTACCTCGACCTGACCGGCTGCATGGCCCTCGGCGTGACGGGCCCGGTGCTGCGCGCGACCGGGCTGCCGTGGGACCTGCGCAAGTCGCAGCCGTACTGCGGCTACGAGACCTACGACTTCAAGGTCGCGACGCAGGACACCTGCGACGTGTACGGCCGCTATCTCGTCCGGATGGAGGAGATGGAGGAGTCGCTGAAGATCGTCGAGCAGTGCCTGGAGCGGCTCCAGACGGTCAAGGGCCCGGTGATGATCGAGGACAAGAAGATCGGCTGGCCGGCGCAGCTCGCGATCGGCGCGGACGGCATGGGCAACTCGCCGCGGCACATCGCGCACATCATGGGCACCTCGATGGAGGCGCTGATCCACCACTTCAAGCTGGTGACGGAGGGCTTCCGGGTCCCGGCCGGGCAGGCGTACGCGCCCATCGAGTCGCCGCGCGGCGAGCTCGGCGCGCACGTGGTCAGCGACGGCGGCACCCGCCCGTACCGCGTGCACTTCCGCGAGCCGTCGTTCGTCAATTTGCAGGCCACCCCGGCGATGGCCGAGGGCGGCATGATCGCCGACGTGATCGCGGCCGTGGCCAGCATCGACCCGGTCATGGGGGGAGTGGACCGATGACGTACGAGCCGGAGGTGCGCGAGCGGCTGGAGCGCGACGCCAAGGAGATCATCGGCCGCTATCCGAAGCCGCGGTCGGCGCTGCTGCCGCTGCTGCACCTGGTGCAGTCGGTGGACGGGCACATCACCGAGCACGGCATCGAGTTCTGCGCCGAGCAGCTCGGGATCACGGCCGCGCAGGTGACGGGCGTCGCGACCTTCTACACGCAGTACAAGCACGCGCCGGTGGGGGAGTACCACGTCGGCGTCTGCATCAACACGCTGTGCGCGGTCATGGGCGGCGACCAGATCTGGGCGGAGCTGAGCGAGCACGCCGGGGTGGGCCACGACGAGGCCACCCCGGACGGCAAGGTCAGCCTGGAGCGGATCGAGTGCAACGCCGCCTGCGACTTCGCCCCGGTGATGATGGTCAACTGGGAGTTCTTCGACAACATGACTCCCGCCAAGGCGAAGCAGCTGGTCGACGATCTGCGCGCCGGTAAGGAAGTGCTTCCTTCGCGCGGCCCGAACAAGCTCAGCCGCTGGAAGGAGGCGTCCCGCGTGCTCGCCGGGTTCCCGGACG
Organism: Actinomadura fibrosa; assembly: GCF_900659615.1. Classification (GTDB taxonomy): domain Bacteria; phylum Actinomycetota; class Actinomycetes; order Streptosporangiales; family Streptosporangiaceae; genus Spirillospora; species Spirillospora fibrosa. The sequence continues at coordinate 8,842 of NZ_CAACUY010000253.1, forward strand.
GGCTCGCCCACGAGGGCGTCCAGGCCGGGCCGGAGTCGCTGGTCGGGCTGAAGCTCGCGAACGAGCGCGGCTGGACGGCGCCGTCCGCCGACGTGGACCGCGAGCGGCCGGACGAGCCGGTGAAGGCGGGCGAGGTCTCCGACCCGCCGCCGAACGAGCCGGGCAAGCCCATCGGCGGCGACGTGAAGCCGGGCAGCCAGGAGGGACGGAACCAGTGACCACGCTCACCCCGATCCTCACGAGGAACTGGGACCAGGCCGACTCCTTCACCCGCGCCGGGTACGAGCGGGAGGGCGGCTACCAGGCCCTGCGCACGGCGCTCGGGATGGCGCCGGACGACATCGTCCAGGCCGTCAAGGACTCGGGCCTGCGCGGCCGCGGCGGCGCGGGCTTCCCCACCGGCATGAAGTGGGGGTTCCTGCCGCCGAGCAGCCCGAACCCCCGCTACCTGGTGGTGAACGCGGACGAGTCCGAGCCGGGCACGTGCAAGGACATCCCGCTGATGATGGCGAACCCGCACGTCCTCGTCGAGGGCATCATCATCAGCTCGTACGCGATCAGGTCGAACCACGCGTTCATCTACGTGCGCGGCGAGGTCCTGCACGTCATCCGCCGCCTCCAGCAGGCGGTCGCGGAGGCGTACGAGGCCGGCTACCTCGGCAAGGACATCCTCGGCTCCGGCTACGACCTGGACGTCGTCGTGCACAGCGGCGCCGGGGCCTACATCTGCGGCGAGGAGACGGCGCTGCTGGACTCCCTGGAGGGGTTCCGCGGCCAGCCCAGGCTCAAGCCCCCCTTCCCCGCGGTCGCGGGCCTGTACGGCGGGCCCACCGTCATCAACAACGTCGAGTCGATCTCCTCGGTTCCCTCGATCGTGCAGAACGGCGCCGACTGGTTCGCGTCCATGGGCACCGAGAAGTCGCAGGGCTTCGGGATCTTCTCGCTGTCCGGGCACGTGACGCGGCCCGGCCAGTACGAGGCCCCGCTCGGCATCACGCTGCGGGAGCTGCTCGACATGGCGGGCGGCGTCCGGGAGGGGCACCGGCTGAAGTTCTGGACGCCGGGCGGCTCGTCCACGCCGATCTTCACCGACGAGCACCTGGACGTGCCGCTGGACTTCGAGTCCGTCGGCGCCGCCGGGTCGATGCTCGGCACCCGCGCGCTCCAGATCTTCGACGAGACGACCTGCGTCGTCCGGGCGGTGCTGCGCTGGTCGGAGTTCTACGCGCACGAGTCGTGCGGCAAGTGCACGCCGTGCCGCGAGGGCACCTACTGGTACAAGCAGATGCTGAAGCGGCTGGAGGCGGGCCAGGGCGAGGAGAAGGACCTGGAGACGCTCCTCGACCTGTCCGACAACATCCTCGGCCGCTCGTTCTGCGCCCTCGGCGACGGCGCGACGAGCCCGGTCGTGTCGTCCATCAAGCTGTTCCGGGACGAGTACCTCCAGCACTTCGAGCAGGGCGGCTGCCCGTTCGACCCCGCCAAGTCCACCCTCTGGGGAGGTGCCAAGTGACGGTCACCGACGACAAGGCGGCCGTGAAGCCGGCGGAGGAGATGGTCTCCGTCACCATCGACGGCTTCGAGGTCGAGGTGCCGAAGGGCACGCTGATCATCCGGGCCGCGGAGCTGCTCGGCATCCAGATCCCGCGGTTCTGCGACCATCCGCTGCTCGACCCGGTCGGGGCCTGCCGCCAGTGCCTGGTGGAGATCCCGGACGCCGGGAACGGCCGCGGGATGCCGAAGCCGCAGGCGTCCTGCACGACCACCGTGATGCCGGGCATGGTCATCAAGACCCAGCTCACGTCCCCGGTGGCCGACAAGGCGCAGCACGGCGTGATGGAGCTGCTGCTCATCAACCACCCGCTGGACTGCCCGGTCTGCGACAAGGGCGGCGAGTGCCCGCTGCAGAACCAGGCGATGTCCAACGGGCGCGGCGAGTCGCGCTTCACCGAGACCAAGCGGACGTTCCCGAAGCCGCTGCCGCTGTCCAGCCAGGTGCTGCTCGACCGCGAGCGCTGCATCCAGTGCGCCCGCTGCACCCGCTTCTCCGACCAGATCGCCGGGGACGCGTTCATCGACCTGCTGGAGCGCGGCGCCAAGGAGCAGGTCGGCACCGCCGACGGGAAGCCGTTCCAGTCCTACTTCTCCGGCAACACCGTGCAGATCTGCCCGGTGGGCGCGCTGACCGGCGCCGCGTACCGGTTCCGGTCGCGGCCGTTCGACCTCGTGTCGCAGCCGAGCACCTGCGAGCACTGCGCGTCCGGCTGCGCGCTGCGCACCGACCACCGGCGCGGGAAGATCACCCGCCGGCTGGCCGGGGACGACCCGCAGGTCAACGAGGAGTGGAACTGCGACAAGGGCCGCTGGGCGTTCACCTACGCCACGCAGCCCGAGCGGCTCACCCACCCGCTCGTCCGGAACGCGGCGGGCGAGCTGGAGACGGCGTCGTGGCCCGAGGCGCTGACGATCGCGGCCCGCGGGCTCGCGGCGGCGCGCGGCTCGGCCGGCGTGCTCACCGGCGGGCGGGTGACGCTGGAGGACGCCTACGCCTACGCGAAGTTCGCCCGGATCGCGCTCGGCACCAACGACGTCGACTTCCGGGCCCGCCCGCTGTCGCGCGAGGAGTCGGAGTTCCTCGCCTCGTCCGTCGCGGGCCGCCCGATCGAGGTGACCTACGCCGACCTGGAGCGGGCGCCGGTCGTGCTGCTCGCCGGGTTCGAGCCGGAGGAGGAGTCGCCGATCGTCTTCCTGCGGCTCCGCAAGGCGTTCCGCAAGAGCCGGCTGAAGGTGTACTCGGCGGCGCCGTTCGCGACCCGCGGGCTCGCGAAGGTCGGCGGCACGCTGCTGCGGACCGAGCCCGGCGCCGAGGCCGACACGCTCGGCGCGCTCGTCGGGGACGACTCCCTCGCCGACGTCCGGACGCTGCTGGAGACGCCCGGCGCCGTCGTCATGGACTTCTGGGACGGCTACAAACCCGCCCGCGACCGGCTGTTCACCGAACTCGCCGAACGGAGGATCCGGAACCCCGTCGTCCTCACGGGCG
>NZ_CAACUY010000254.1 GCF_900659615.1 Actinomadura fibrosa
TTGGTGCCGGGGACATGCGCGTCGCTCTCCCGCGTCTCCCCCGGCCGCAGTTCCCACCGCCACAGCTCCAGCGAGGGCCGCGGATCGCTGCCGACCAGCGCGTAGGCGGCCGCGCCCAGGGCGGCCGCGACGCCAAGGGGGAGCAGCAGGATCCAGTAGCGGTCGCCGGCGTACGGGCGGACCTCTCCCAGCCAGCCCAACGGCGATGCCCAGGTGAGCCACCGCGCGCCGGAGGAGGCGTCCCCCGCGGCGCGCAGCAGGAAGGACACCCCGAGGACGGTCATGGCGATGCCCCGCGCCGCGCGGGCGTTCTCGGTGACCTGGGCGGCGACCGCGGCCACGGCGGCGAACAGGAGCCCGCCGGCGGTCCAGGTCAGGCCGAACGCGAGCGCGCCCCCGGCGCCCTCGCCCGCGAGGACGAGCGCGGCCAGCGCGCCGACGACCGCGGCGGCCGCCGAGGCGACGAGCAGCGCGGCCGTGAGCGGGGCCCGGCGGCCGACGGCGCCGGACCCGACGAGTTCGAGCCGCCCCTCCTCCTCTTCGGCCCGGGTGTGCCGGATCACCAGCAGGACGGCCATCACGCCGGCGAGGGCGAGGCCGAGCATCCCCAGCCGCCATGCGGTCAGCCCGCCGGTGGACGCGTCGCGGACCGGACCGAAGAACGCCCGCGCGGCGGCGTTGCCGTCGAGCCCGGCCGCGTACTCGTCCCGTTCCGCCTGCGTGCTGTACAGCTTCCGGTAGCTCGACAGCGTCGTCATCAGGAAGCCGATGAGGACCGCGACCCACACCGGGATGACGACCCGGTCGCGGCGGAGGCCGAGCCGCAGCAGCCGTCCCGTGCCCGCCAGGGTGTTCACCGTCCGGCCTCCGCGTGCTCGGTCAGGTCGTCCTCGTAGTGGCGCAGGAACAGCTCCTCCAACGTGGGCGGACGGCTGACGAGGCTCCGGACCCCGACCTCGGTGAGCCTGCGCAGCGCCTCGTCCAGGCGCGGGGTGTCGACCTCGAACGCGACGGTGGTGCCGTCGACCCGGACGTCGTGGACGCCCGGCAGCGCGGTGACGCCGTCCGGAGGTGCGGCCAGTTCGGCGTGGATCGACGTCCGGGTGAGGTGGCGCAGCTCGTCCAGGGTGCCGGTCTCGGCGGTGCGTCCTTTGCGGATGATGGTGACGCGGTCGCAGAGCGCCTCGACCTCGCTGAGGATGTGGCTGGACAGCAGGACGGTGCGCCCGCTGCTCCGCTCCTCCTTCACGCACTCCTGGAAGACCTCCTCCATGAGGGGGTCGAGGCCGGAGGTGGGTTCGTCGAGGATGAGCAGTTCGGCGTCGGAGGCGAACGCGGCGACGAGGGCGACTTTCTGGCGGTTGCCTTTGGAGTAGGCGCGGCCCTTCTTCTTGGGGTCGAGCTCGAAGCGGTCGAGCAGCTGGGTGCGGCGGCGTTGGTCCAGGCCGCCGCGCAGGCGTCCGAGCAGGTCGATGACCTCGCCGCCGGACAGGTTGGGCCAGAGGGTGACGTCGCCGGGGACGTAGGCCAGGCGGCGGTGCAGGGTGGTGGCGTCGTGCCAGGGGTCGCCGCCGAGCAGGCGGGCGGTGCCGGCGTCGGCGCGCATGAGGCCGAGCAGGACGCGGATGGTGGTGGACTTCCCGGCGCCGTTGGGGCCGAGGAAGCCGTGCACCTCGCCGGTCCGCACGGTGAGGTCCAGGCCGTCGAGCGCGCGCGTCCGGCCGAACGTCTTGACCAGGCCGGACACGGAGATGGCGGTTCGCATGGTCCGGAAGCTACACTGATTTCACAATTTTGTGAATACTCCGAATGTTGTGAACCGCCGATATGCTGATGGCGGCCGATCGGGCGGGTGAGGGAGTTGGTGCGGGTGGGCGACGCGACGGGACCGAGGCGGGATCCCGAGGCGATCCAGCGGTTCATCGAGCGCTTCGCGGCGCAGATGGCGGACGCGGGCTGGCAGCGCATGCCCGCGCGGGTCTTCGCGGCGCTGCTGGTCACCGACTCCGGCGCGCTGACCGCCGCCGAGCTGGGCGAGCTCCTCCAGGTGAGCCCCGCCGCGATCTCCGGCGCCGTCCGGCACCTGTCGATGCTCCACATGGTCGCGCGCGAGCGGGACCCCGGCTCCCGGCGCGACGTCTTCCGCGTTCGCGACGAGGTCTGGCACGACGCGATCCTCGGACGCGACCGCGCCCTCACCATGTTCGAGGAGAGCCTCTACGGCGCCGCGCAGCTCGTCGGCACGGACACGCCCGCGGGGCGCCGGCTGACCGAGTCCGCCGATTTCTTCGCCTTCATGCAGAAGGAGCTCGGCGGGATGATGGACCGCTGGCGCGAGCACCGGGAGGCCTTGCGCGGCGGCGCTTCCGGCTCCTGAGCGGTGCCCCTGGGCGGCCGTACGTGAAGTCGGCGACGACTTGGGCGCCCCCACATGTGACACCCAAGTCACTGCAGCCACGCCGCTCAGTGCGTAAGGTTCATTCCATGCCTAACAGCGAAGAGCGCGACAATAGCGGCCCCGAGGAGACGGCCGCGCCCCCCGGCGCCGGCGCCTCCCACGGCGAGGGAGACCCGGCCGGGACGGCGGTCGCGCGCATGGGCGACCCCGTCACCGTCTGGCCGTGCGCGAACTGCGGCCGCCCCGTCCCGCAGCCCGTGGGGGCCGTCCGCGCCGTCCGCTACTGCCAGGACAACGACGGCGCCTGCGCCCGCGAGGCCCGCGACCGCCGCGAGCGCGGCCGGGACGCGCCGGGCCTCACCGGCCAGGTCGCCTCCACCTGGGAGATGGTCGAGCGGCTGGAGAAGGCCGCCGACCTGCTCGCCGACTCGCTGACCTCCGAGCTGAGCGTCGCCGGCGTCGAGCGGCGCGTCGCCGAGGTGCGCGCCGAGGCCGCCCGCGAGCTCGCCATCGCGCAGAGCGAGCGCGACGCGTCCCAGCGCAAGGCCGAGGAGGCCTGGAACGAGGCGGCGTCCGCGCGCAAGCGCGCCGAGGCCGCCGAGAAGGACGCCTCGCGCGCCGGCGAGGAGGCCAAGCTCGCCACCGCCAAGCGCGACGCCGCGCAGCAGGCGTGGGAGGAGGCCCACCAGATCGCGCAGCAGGCCATGACGGCCAAGCTCGCCGCGGAGAGCGAGCGCGACCGCGTCGCGGCCCGCGAGACCGAGCTGCTCGCCGCGCTGGAGACGGCGCGGGCCGAGCTCGTCACCCTGCACGCCAAGCTCGCGGAGGCCGAGGGCGCCGCCGAGGCGCAGCGCGTCGAGGCCGCCGTCGCCCGGCAGGGCGCCGAGGACCTGCGCAACGCCATGCGCGACACCGAGGCGCAGCGGCAGCGCGCCATGCAGGCCGCGAGCAAGGCCGAGGCCGAGCGCACCGCCGCGCTGCGCGCCCAGTCGGAGGCCGAGGCGGAGGTCGTCCGCGCCAACGCCCGCGCCGAGGAGGCCGTCAAGGAGCGCGACGCCGCCCGTGCCCAGGCCCAAGCCGCCGCCGCGGAGCGGGACGAGCTGACCACTAAGGTGAACGACCAGTCGGTGCAGCTCCGCCAGCTCTCCCAGTCGGTCGCCGAGCAGCAGGCGGCGCTGACCGCGCTCGCCGAGGAGCGCGACGCCGCCCGCGCCGAGGCCGACCGGGCGCGCCGCCAGGTCGACCAGTTCACCCACAACACGCTGTCGTCCAACATCCCGCCGGGCGGGCGGATGCCGGGCGGCGGTGCGCCCCCGCCCGCCGGACCCTCGGTCGGCATCTCGCACAACGGGAGCGTCCCGCCGCCCGGAATGCCGCCGGGCCCGCCTCCCATCGGGGGACCGCCGCAGAGCCCGACGACGCAGAACGGGATGATGGCGTCCAGCGGCCCGATGCCGCTGTCCGCGCCCGTCCACCGCCCGGGCGGTGCTTCCGGCGCTCCCGGCGTTCCCGGCGTTCCCGGTGCCCATGGCGGCCCCGCGGGCCCCGGCGTCCTCCCGCCGAGCACGCCGAACCCCGCCGCGCAGGGCGGCGCGCCGCACGGCGCTCCGCAGGGCGGCACTCCCCAAGGCGGCGCTCCGCAGGGCGGCGGCCGCCCCCTCAACGGCGTCGACCGGGAAGACCCCCTCTTCACCGGCCCGTAAGGCCCCGGCCGCGCACGCGAGGGTCCCGGGCAGCCGGGGCCCCGCTAGCCGCCGTACTTGACGACCAGGAACAGCACCACCGCCGCCGCCACGATGATGAGCGACGTCTGCGAGCGCTCCTTCGCCGCCTGCTTCCGCAGGTTCGACACCCGCTGGCGGCCGAGCCGCACGTCGAACAGGGCGCGGCGCGCACGTTCCCAGTGCATGCCCACGTAGGCCGCGAACGCCGCGATCCCCAGCAGGAGGAATCCGGTTCCGCTCATCTGACCCGCCTCCGTTTTCGCGGAAGCTCAGATTAGACAGCCGAACGCCCCGCCGAGACGTGTCAAACGACACATTTATCGTGCCCATGCCGAATCGGACCAGGTTCGGTCGGTATCCGGCCCCCGGCGCCTCCGCGAACCCGCCCGCGCCCCTCCGCCGACGGTGCAATTCTCAGGCCGCCGCGCCCCTCAGCCGGCGGCGGCCGGTCAGCTCCCGAACAGCCGCGGATCGATCTCGACCCAGATCTGCTCGGAGCGGCCCAGCAGCCGCCCGTCCGACCCGTACAGGGCGGTCGCCGCGTGCGTCTTGCGGCCCTCGCGGCTGCGCGCGAGGCCCATGACCACGCACCGCTCGCCCGCCTGCGGCACCTCGCTGACCTGCGCCGTCATCGTGCCGAGGACCGAGGGACTGGTCCCCGCGCCCGCCGCCCAGCCGCCGGGGCAGTCCAGCACCGCCCACACGAGCTCGCGCCCGGGGACGCGCTCCGGAACCCACGGCGCCGCGACGGTGCCGTCCCCGGCCGGCCCGGGCTCCAGCCGCATCCCGTCGCCCGGTTCCCGCTCGGGCCCGCAGACGAAGCAGCGCGGGAACGGGTGGCTCTCCAGCGTCCGGTACTTCTCCGCCGCCTCCAGCGCCGCCTCGAACGGGACCGGCGGGACGGGCGGCACCACGATCGCGCCCGCGAGCGCCTCGGCGACCAGGACCTCCCCGTCCCACAGCCGCGCGCCGAGGCCGCGCTCGTCCTCCACCGTGACGGTGAGCTCGGTGTCCAGCGGCGGCGGCCGCCGCAGCGTCACCGTCACCGTGTCGACGGCGACCCGCCCCGCGAGGAGGCCCGCCGTGTAGCCGCCGTTGCCCGACCCGTCCGGGCCGGAGAACCGTCCATCGATGATCACCCTGCGTTCCCCCGTGCTTCAGATCCACCGCAAAACGGGACCGATCATATTGACCTGGTCTGACGGCCTCGCGGCCGACCCGGTTCCGGGGGCGCCCGGTGTGCGGCGCGTGTCCGCCGGTCAGACGGCGCGTGACGGCTGCGGGCGGCCCGGCCGGGTGGTGAAGAAGACGGAGAGGGACCCCTTGAGGCGGGCGCGGACGGTCTCCTCGTCGACGGGCCCGTCGCTCGGGACGGGCGTGCGGTCGAGGGCGCGGGCGATGAGGAGCTCGACGTTGCGGTCGGCGACCAGCACGGAGCACGTGTCGCAGGCGTACCAGGGGTAGAGCATGTTCAGGACGGCCACGGCCGTGTCGTCGTCGGACAGGTGCGTGGTGTCGAGCTCGACCTCGAACATGTCGGTGTCCTCGGGGTCGAGCGTCGGGTAGTACAGCCAGCGCGGCGCTGCGGCGGTGCAGAAGTCGCACTCGGGATCGCGCGGGGCGGGCTCGCCCACCGCCAGTTCGAGCTCGTGGTCCCACGGCTCCACCCGCCGGTTGTGGCGGTAGCCCACGCCGTCGAGCGACCCCTCGCGGTTGTGCGTGACGTCGTGCACCTCGCCGCCGCAGCGGGCGCACATGAAGCCGATGTCCTCCATGTCCCTCCCCTGATCGCTGAGGCACCGGCTCTCACAGTATCCGTCCGGGGGCCTCCCTCGTACCAGGTGCCGCGATACTTCGGGTACGTTGAAGATCTTCTTCGGCGCCCGCGCCCCGGCGATCCCGGCCCCGCGCCCCTCTCCGCCGCCCACTCCGCGCGTCCTCGCCGTCCCTCGCGTGCCGCTCCGGCATGCCGCGTTCCAGACAGGAGTTCCCCCGGTGTCCCTCGACCACGCCCGGGCCGATGTCGTCCTCAACGCCGACAAGGTCGACCTTGTGCGGGAGCGGCGCACGCTCCTCGACCAGGTGACGATGACGGTCCTGCGCGGCGAGCACTGGGCGCTGATCGGCCCGAACGGCGCGGGCAAGAGCACGCTCCTCGGCATCCTCGGCGCCTACACCCACCCGACCCGCGGCACCGCGGAGATCCTCGGCCGCCGGCTCGGCCGGGTGGACGTGCAGGAGCTGCGCCGCCTGATCGGGCAGGTCAACCCCCGGCACCCGCTGGAGTCGGCGCGGACCGTCCGGGAGGTCGTCCTGACCGGCGCGACCGGCACGATCGAGCTGGTACCGCGCTGGACGCCCACCGCGGACGAGCTGCGCCGCGCCGACGAGCTGATCGGGCTGCTGGGCCTCGCGCCCCGGGCGGACGCCCGCTGGCCGAACCTCTCCCAGGGCGAGCGGGGGAGGACGCTGATCGCGCGGGCGCTCATGCCCGACCCGCCGCTCCTGCTGCTCGACGAGCCCGCGACGGGTCTCGACGTCGCCGCCCGCGAGCGCCTGCTCGCGAGCATCGACCAGCTCCGCGCCGAGCGCCCCGGCCTGACCACGGTGCTGGTCACGCACCACCTGGAGGAGCTGCCGACCAGCACCAGCCACGCGCTGCTGCTGCGCGAGGGGCGGGTCCTCGCGTCCGGCCCGGCCGGGGACGTCCTCACCACCGAGCTGGTCAGCGCCTGCTTCGACCACCCGATCACGATCACCCGGCACGGCGGCCGCTGGGCCGCGACCGCCGGCCCCGCCCTGCGCGGCTAGCCCTAGCCCGCCGGTACGCGGTGGGCGGCCAGGTGCGCGAGGACCGACTGGTTCGCCTCCCACCCGTCCGGGAACTTGACCGGCACGCCGAGATGCACGGGCTCGGTGGACGGGTGGGCATCCAGCAGCTCGGGGATGCCCGCCCGCGCCACCACGACGCACGCGTGCCGGTGCCGCGACGCGAGGACGCACAGGCGCCCCGACTCCAGGTGGAACGCGGTCGCGTCGCGGCGCCCCGACAGGGGGTGCAGCACGACCGTCACGTCGTACTCGCGCCCCTGGAGGCGGTTGGCGGTGTCGACGGTGATGCCCGCGCCGTGCGGGCCGAGCGCGGCGCGGATCGCGGTGACCTGGTCGCGGTGCGCGGCGCCGATCGCGACGCGGTCCGCGCCCACGGGGTTCGCGCCCTGCTCGGAGTGCGCCACGGGCCCGCGCTGGAGCAGCCGGACGGCCAGCGCCGCCGTCGCCTGGACGGCCTCCCTGTCGGTGCGCAGCGTGTGCCGGGCGGGCAGCTCGTACAGCGCCCACCCGGTGGACGCCGCCTCCTCCAGGGCCCGGTCGTAGGTGGTGCCCATCCCGCGCGCCCCGTACTCCAGCCGCCGCTGCTCCGGGCGCGTCCCGGCACGGAACCCGGTGAACGGGTAGAACGCCTCCGACACCACCGGCGCGGCGGACGCGGGCAGCCGCCACGACACCGGCAGCCGGTGGACGGGCAGGTCGGGGTTGTGCGCGAGGAGCACCGACACGGCGCTGCGCATCGGATCCCACGCCAGGCCCGCCCAGCGCTCCACCTCGACCGTAGAGAACGGGTCGAGCTGCCCGGGGTCGCCCACGAACAGCGCCCGCTCGAACCGGCCCGCGATGCGCAGCAGCATGTCCGAGCGCATCTGGTACGCCTCGTCGACGATCGCCCACGGCCACGACCCGTCGGACAGCGTCGCCCACTTCGCGGCGGTCGCGATCACCACGGTGTGCTCGGCGAGGTCGTCCGCCTTCTGCGCGACCCGCACGGACGGGCGGGCGAGGACCCGCTCCGACGGCAGGTACCCCGACGCCGACAGCCGCCCCAGCGTGATGCCGGGATGCTTCTCCGCGATGCGGTCGATCAGGTCGTCGACCTGCTCGTTCGTCTGCGCGACGATCATCAGCCGCTCGCCCGCCGCGGCGACGTGCGCGGCGGCCCGCACCACCAGCGTGGACTTGCCCGCGCCCGGCGGGGAGTCGACCACGACGCCGCGGTGCGCGCCGGCGAGGTCGGCGAGCACCTCCTCGACGACCCTCGCCGCCGCCGCCGACGGATCGAGGTCGTCCGCCGCCGGGACCGGCGCGGCCACCGGGAACAGGCTCCTCGTCCCGCCTTCGGTCATGACCATTCCTCTTCGGCGTCCTCGTCGGTCGGCGTGTACTCCTCGGGCGGCCCGCCGTGCGTCCACGGCGTGTTCTCCCGGTCGGGGAACTTCGCCGCGCCCCACGAGCCCTCCGTCAGCGAGGTGAAGACCACCCGGTCGCCCTCCCGGGGCACGGTCCCCGGCTCGGGCACGAGCTTGCGGCCCATCCCGCCCGTCAGCTCCAGCAGCACGCCGTCGCCGCCCAGTTCCACGATCCTCCCCTTGAGCGCGGGCCGCGCGGCGTTGCACACGGTCGTCCCGACGTCCAGCCGCACCGGGTCCTCGGTCGCGATCCGGACGCGCGGGCGCAGCTTCGGCCGCTTGCCCGTCTCGTCCAGGCGCTCCGGCTCGCACGCGGTGACCGTCCCGCCGAACGCCTGGCCCGCGAGCCGGTACTCGGCCATGACCAGCGGGTCGTCGAAGGCCCGCTGCGCGTCGTAGGCGTCCTGGGCGCGTTCGAGGTCGTGCAGCCGCCGCGCCGCCCGGACGGGCGGGTCGCGGCGCGCCTGAGGATACGCCTCGCCGAACGTCTGGTGGTAATAGGTGAAGGCGTCCCGGTCGCGCTCCCAGCGGCCCGGCACGCTCGCGCCCTCGGGCAGGGCGCGCAGCAGCCCGACGGCCCGCCACATCAGCTCCCAGGTGGGCGTGAGCTGGCTCGCGACGGCGGTGCGGAGCCGCTCTTCCGTGCGCGGGTCGCCGCCCGACCGGTCGTAGGCGGCGATCGCCGGGGCGAGGACCTCGTTGTCGAACGTCGGGTCGGTCGCGGGCCCGGCCGGCGGCCAGACCACCGGGTCCTCCGCCTGCGCGGCCGCCGCCGGGCCGTCCAGCCCGTCCGGCGGGTCGATCCAGCCGACCAGCGCGGCGAGGTTGCCGTCCTCCAGGGAGCTCTGGCCGGTGGCCCAGTGCAGCCGCAGCACCTCGGTCATCGCGCGCAGCAGCGACGAGCCCGGATGGTCGTACCGCTCGGCGAACCACGTCAGCCACCGGCCGAGCACCGGGACCGCCGGGTCCACCGCGTACGGGCCCTCGGTGCTCCGGAACCGCGTCGACCGCCCGAGCAGCCGCAGGAACGCGACGCCGCCCCGGTTCGGCACCAGGAACTGCGGCGCGTTCCCGTACCGGATGCGCTCCTCGCCCTCCTTGCCCGGCGGCAGCTCCTCGACCGCGCCGCGGCTCGTCTCGATGTGGTTCAGGACGAGCTTGGCCAGGTCGGCGGCGAACGCGAACCGCAGGTCCCGGTTGCGCGGCTGCGGCACCACCAGCAGCGACGCGTCGTCCGGCGCGGAGCCGAGCATGACGGCGAGCGGCGCCGCCGCCTCCCCGGCGAGCTTCAGCGGGACCAGCACGAGCGGCGCGTCCGCGACATGGCAGTGCCGCACGGTGGCGAGCGGCTGGGCGATCCCGGCGTCGGCCGCCTGGAGCTGCGCGAGCGACGTCAGCGCGCTCATGTCCCGCTTCCCGCGGGCCCGGCGGCGGGCGTGGCGGGGGCTGCGTCCGGCGCGGCGGCCGGGGTCACGCGGCGCCGTCCCGGACGGCGAGCAGGGCCTCGGCGCGCAGGCGGGCCGCGGCGCGGAGCTGGGCGGCGGTCTCGGCCAGGTCGTCGGACGGGCTGAGCGACCCGTCCGCGAGCGCGAGCGCCGTGCCGATCGTGTCCACGCCGCCGAGGTCGTCGCGGACGGACCGGCCGAGCGCGCCCGTCGCCCCGCACGCCCGCGCCTCGTCCCGGCAGAAGAACGCCATCTCGCAGCCGCCCATACACTCGGGCGCGTACCGGGCCTCCACCGCCCGCACCGAAGCGTCGAGCGCGTCGCCGGGCTCGAACGTCAGGTCCTCGGGCAGCTCCTCCAGGATCCGGTCGATCCGGGTGAGGCGCGCGAGCTGCCGTTCGAGGACGGCGAGCTGCGGCCGGACGTCCAGCGGCGTCGCCGTCGGCCGGTTCGAGAAGTTCTCCGGGCAGACGAGGAACACCTCGTGCGACACCCGGGACGGGTCGTGCCCGAGCTCGGCCACCAGTCGGCGCAGCGCCAGCACGTACACCGCGGACTGCCGGGCCGCCGCGGCGACCTGCTCCGGCTCCGCCTGCCCGTCGACGACCGCGAACGACTTGATCTCGATGACGTGCAGCCGCCCCGCGACCTGGAACGCGATCACGTCCGGCTCCAGGTAGGCGAGCTGCCCGGCGATCTCCAGCCGCAGCAGCGGGTGGTCGAACAGCGTGCCCTCGCCGGACTCCAGCGCGCGGGCGAGCAGCCGCCGCGTGCGGGTGTGCCGCAGCTCCCGCCCCTCGTTGCCCGCGACCACCTCCAGATCGTCGTAGGCGACCTCCGGGACCGCGAGGCCGAGCCGCTCGCGCAGCAGCGTCAGCAGCTCCGCGCAGCCGTCGGCCTTCACCTGCGCCTCGAACGCGTTCCCACGCGTGATCGCGAACTGCGACTGGCCGAACGGGGTGGGGAAGCCGAGCGTCCGCGCGACCGCGTCCTTGTCGACGCCCGCCGCGTCCATCAGGCCGCGGCGGGCGCAGCCGGGGTTCGCGGTGAGCGCGGCGATCGTGCGTGCGTCGTGGTTGCGCGGGGGAGCGCCGCCGCGCAGCCGGGCGAGGTCCGGCGCGGTCTCGGTCATCGGTCCGTCTCTCCAGTGGCGGCACGGCGCGTGCCGGATTCGTGCAGGGCCCGCAGCCGGCTGCCGAACAGCCGCTCCGCGTCGTCCAGCCGCTCGCGGGCGCGCCCGGCGGCCGACGCGCGGCGCCTCCGGTCGGCCTCGAGGTGGACGTCCAGCTCCTCCCGGGCGGCCTCGGCGAGCACGGCCGGATCGACTGTACCGACCGTATCGGTGACCGCACCGGGAATGTTGGACGCGAACCGCCACAGCAGCCGCTGCACGTCCGGGGACGGCGTGCCGCGCCCGGCGTGCTCGGCGAGGCGGATCGCGGAGGTGAGGAAGTCGGTGCGGGGGCTGAGCGGCCCGACGATGCGCCGTTCCAGCGGCCACGTGCTCACGGTGAGCAGGCCGCGGGCGGGCGCGAGCAGGTCGGCGGTGAGCGCGGCGCACAGGTAGTAGGGCCGGGCGTACGGCGCGGTGCGGAAGGAGCGCTCCTCGTCCCGCCGCAGGCTCGTGAGCCGGCCGCCGGCGATGTCGCCGGAGAAGAACGCCGCGTGCACCGAGCCGATCAGCCTCGGCGCGGCGGGCGCGCCGAGCAGCGTCAGCGCCTGGTGCACCTGCTCGCGGACGGGCAGCAGCCCGCGCCGCCTCCCGTCCTGTCCGTCGCCGCGCTGCTGCCCATCGCGTCGCGCAACGCCGCCCGCGTCATCGCCATCGTCACGTTCATCCGCGTGGCCCTGCCCGCCCCGCGAGCGTACGGGCTCGTCGGCGCCGGGGTCCGTCCCGTCTCCGCTGCCGTCACCGAGGACGGCCTCGTCCCACTCCTGCTCGGCCCGGCGCAGGTCGGCGCGCAGGCCGCGGGCGGCCGGCCGGTCGCCCGCCGCGACGGCGCGGCGCAC
>NZ_CAACUY010000255.1 GCF_900659615.1 Actinomadura fibrosa
CGCCGATGCGGCGCCGTCGCCGCCAAGCCCGCCGCGCAGCCCGCCGCGAAGGCCGACGGCAAGGCGGCGCCGAGCAAGCCCGCGCCGCCGCCGGTGCCCGCGGGCGCCGAAGAGGTGCGGCTGCGGGGGGTGGCGGCGCGGACGGCCACCAACATGGAGGCCAGCCTCGCGGTCCCGACCGCGACGAGCGTGCGCGCGGTCCCGGCGAAGCTGCTGATCGACAACCGCATCGTCATCAACAACCACCTCAAGCGCGGGCGGGGCGGGAAGGTCTCCTTCACGCACCTGATCGGGTACGCGATCGTCAAGGCGCTCGCGGCGATGCCGGAGATGAACGCCGCGTTCACCGAGGTGGACGGCAAGCCGGTGCTGATCCGGCCCCAGCACGTGAACTTCGGGCTGGCGATCGACCTCCAGAAGGGCGACGGCCAGCGGCAGCTCGTGGTGCCGAGCATCAAGGCCGCGGAGACGCTGGACTTCCGCCAGTTCTGGGCCGCCTACGAGGAGATCGTCCGGAAGGCGCGGGGCAACAAGCTGACGCTGGAGGACTTCCAGGGCACGACGATCAGCCTGACGAACCCGGGCACGATCGGCACGGTCCATTCCGTGCCGCGGCTGATGCCGGGGCAGGGCACGATCATCGGCGTCGGCGCGATGGAGTACCCGGCCGAGTTCGCGGGCGCGTCCAGCGACACGCTGTCGCGCATGGGGATCAGCAAGGTCATGACGCTGACCTCCACGTACGACCACCGGATCATCCAGGGCGCGCAGTCCGGCGACTTCCTGCGCCGGATCCACGAGCTGCTGCTCGGCGAGGACGGCTTCTACGACGAGATCTTCGAGGCGCTGCGCATCCCGTACGAGCCGGTGCGCTGGGTCAAGGACATCTCGGCGTCCCACGAGGACGACGTCGCCAAGGTCGCCCGCGTCCACGAGCTGATCCACGCCTACCGGGTCCGCGGCCACCTGATGGCCGACACCGACCCGCTGGAGTACAAGCAGCGGCGGCACCCGGACCTCGACATCCTCAAGCACGGCCTGACCCTCTGGGACCTGGAGCGCGAGTTCGCGACGGGCGGGTTCGGCGGCAAGCCGACGATGAAGCTGCGCGACATCCTCGGCGTGCTGCGGATGGCGTACTGCCGGACGGTCGGCATCGAGTACATGCACATCCAGGACCCCGAGGAGCGGGCCTGGATCCAGGAGCGCGTCGAGGTCCCGCACGAGAAGCCGTCGCGCGAGGAGCAGCTGCACGTGCTCCGGCGGCTGAACAGCGCCGAGGCGTTCGAGACGTTCCTGCAGACGAAGTTCGTCGGGCAGAAGCGGTTCTCGCTGGAGGGCGGCGAGTCCGTCATCCCGCTGCTGGACTCGGTGATCTCCGCGGCGGCGCAGGCCAGCCTGGACGAGGTCGTCATCGGGATGGCGCACCGGGGCCGGCTGAACGTCCTCGCGAACATCGTCGGCAAGTCCTACGGGCA
The DNA here is from genome assembly GCF_900659615.1 of Actinomadura fibrosa. GTDB lineage: Bacteria > Actinomycetota > Actinomycetes > Streptosporangiales > Streptosporangiaceae > Spirillospora > Spirillospora fibrosa. The sequence continues at coordinate 1,479 of NZ_CAACUY010000255.1, forward strand.
GATCTTCGGGGAGTTCGAGGGCAACCTCGACCCGCGCAGCGCCCAGGGCTCGGGCGACGTGAAGTACCACCTGGGCGCGTCCGGCGACTTCGTCGCGGGCGACGGCTCCAAGATCCACACCGAGCTGGTCGCGAACCCCTCGCACCTGGAGACGGTCGACCCGGTGCTGGAGGGCGTGGTCCGCGCCAAGCAGGACCTCCTGGACGTCGGCGAGGCCGGGTTCAGCGTGCTGCCGATCCTGATCCACGGCGACGCCGCGTTCGCCGGGCAGGGCGTGGTCGCCGAGACGCTGAACCTGTCGCAGCTGCGCGGGTACCGCACCGGCGGCACGGTGCACGTCGTGATCAACAACCAGGTGGGCTTCACCACGGCCCCCGAGTACTCGCGCTCCAGCGTCTACTCGACGGACGTGGCCCGGATGATCCAGGCGCCGATCTTCCACGTCAACGGCGACGACCCCGAGGCGTGCGCGCGGGTGGCGCGGCTCGCGTTCGAGTACCGGCAGACGTTCAAGAAGGACGTCGTCGTCGACATGGTCTGCTACCGGCGGCGCGGGCACAACGAGTCGGACAACCCCTCGTTCACCCAGCCGCTGATGTACGACCTGATCGACGCGAAGCGCTCGGTGCGCAAGCTGTACACCGAGGCGCTGATCGGCCGCGGCGACATCACGGTCGAGGAGGCCGAGCAGGCGCTGCGCGACTACCAGGAGCAGCTGGAGCGCGCGTTCACCGAGACCCGCGAGGCGGTCAAGAAGCCCCTCGAACCGGGGTCGGTCGTGAAGCCGGACGTCGAGGAGCGCATCCCGATCGACCACGGGTCGGCCGGGTCGGCGATCCCGCCGGAGACGGTCAAGCGGATCATCGACACGCAGGTCAGCCTGCCGGAGGGCTTCAACGTCCACCCGCGGCTCCAGCCGATCCTCCAGCGCCGCGCCCAGATGATCGAGGACGACGCGATCGACTGGGCCACCGGGGAGCTGCTCGCGTTCGGCTCGCTGCTGATCGACGGGCACCCGGTGCGGCTCGTCGGGCAGGACAGCCGGCGCGGCACGTTCGGGCAGCGGCACGCGGTGCTGGTCGACCGCAAGACGGGCGAGGAGTACACGCCGCTGAAGCAGTTCGGGCAGGGCGTGTCGAAGTTCTACGTGCACGACTCGCTGCTCAGCGAGTACGCGGCGATGGGCTTCGAGTACGGCTACTCGATGACCCGCCCGGACGCGCTGGTCGCGTGGGAGGCCCAGTTCGGCGACTTCGCCAACGGCGCCCAGTCGATCCTGGACGAGTACATCTCGTCCGGTGAGCAGAAGTGGGGCCAGCACTCCAGCGTCGTGCTGCTGCTGCCGCACGGCTACGAGGGCCAGGGGCCGGACCACTCGTCCGCGCGGATCGAGCGGTACCTCCAGCTCTGCGCGCAGGACAACATGACCGTGGTCTACCCGACCACCCCGGCGAACTACTTCCACCTGCTGCGCTGGCAGGTGCTGTCGGGCCGGAACAAGCCGCTGATCGTGTTCACGCCGAAGTCGCTGCTGCGGCACAAGGCGGCGACCTCGCCGGTCGAGGCGATCACGCAGGGCGCGTTCCAGCCGGTGATCCCGGAGGTCAACGCGTCGATCGACGCGGCGGGCGTGCGGCGGGTGCTGCTCACCACCGGCAAGATCTTCTACGACGTGGTGAACGCGCGGGACGCGGCGGGCGCCACCGACACGGCGGTCATCCGGGTCGAGCGGCTGTACCCGCCGCCCGTGGACGAGATCAAGGCCGAGCTGGCGAAGTACCCGGGGCACACCGAGGTGGTGTGGGTCCAGGACGAGCCGGCGAACATGGGCGCGTGGCCGTTCATGGCGCTGAAGCTGCCGCACCACATCGAGGGGCTGAAGCTGACGCGGGTGTCGCGCCCGGCGTCGTCGTCGCCCGCGGTCGGTTCGGCGAAGCTGCACCAGGCGGAGCAGGAGGCCCTGCTCTCCCGCCTGTTCGGCGAGCGGAAGTAGCACGAGGCGGGATCCGAGGGCTCCGGCGCGCGCCGCGCCGGGGCCCTCGGCGTCTCTCCGGCGGGCCGGGGACGTCCCGGCCCGGAACGAAGGAAACGGGATGTACTTCACCGATCGGGGCATTGAGGAGCTGACCGAGCGCCGGGGCGCGGAGGAGGTCAGCCTGGCGTGGCTGGCGGAGCGGCTGCGGGAGTTCGTCGACCTGAACCCCGAGTTCGAGACGCCGGTCGAGCGCCTCGCCACCTGGCTCGCGCGCCTGGACGACGAGGAGGACGGCTAGTCCCCCGCGCCGGGCCGCCCGGCGAGACGCGATACATCTTGACTTTCCGGTGACGCGACATATCGTGTTTACTGGCAGAGGCGCTCGGACGAAGGGCACACCACGATGTCGCGCTGGACGATCGACGAACCCACCACCCTCGACTTCGACGGCGTGGTCGCGCTGCGCGCCACGCTGATCGCCGGGAACGTGTCGGTGCTGGCCTCGGACGAGCGGCCGTCCGTGATCGTCGGCGAGGTCGACGGGCCGCCGCTGCTGGTCACGCACGAGGCGGGGATGCTCACGATCACACATGAGCGGATCTTCGAGGGCGTCCTCGGCTGGCTGCGGACGCGCCGCGCCGACGCGTCCATCACGGTGACGGTCCCGCGCGACTGCCCCGTCACCCTCAACCTCGTGTCGGCGGACGCGGTGATCACCGGGACGGCGGCCCGCACGTCCATCAGGAGCGCCTCCGGCTACGTGACGCTCGACGGGGTCCACGGGACGACCGACGTCAACACCGTGTCCGGCGCGGTCGAGGCGCAGGGGCTGGAGGGCGCCGTGTCGTTCACCTCGGTGTCCGGCGACCTGTCGCTCGCGGGCGGCTCGGTCGGCCGGCTCGGCGCCCGCACGGTCAGCGGCCGCATCGCCGCGGACGTCGACCTGGTCGGCGAGCGCCGCGTCGAGGTCCACACGGTGTCCGGCGAGGTCGCGCTGCGCATCCCCGAGTCCGCCGACGCGGACGTCGCGCTCACCTCCGCCGCCGGGCGCGTCGACACCTCCTTCCCCGAGCTCGTCCGGACGGACCGCACCGTCGCCCGCTCCGTCGCCGGCAAGCTCGGGGACGGCTCCGGGCGGCTCTCGGTGAACACGGTGTCCGGCGCCATCACGCTCCTCGGCCGCGCGGACGACGCGCCGACGATCACCACCCCGCGAATGGAGAAGTGAGCATCGTGAGCCCCGTGTTCGGCCACGGCCGCCTGCGGCTGTACCTGCTGAAGCTGCTGGAGGAGAGCCCGCGGCACGGCTACGAGGTGATCCGGCTCCTCCAGGACCGGTTCCTCGGGGTGTACTCGCCGTCCCCCGGCACGATCTACCCGCGGCTCGCCCGGCTGGAGGCCGAGGGCCTGGTGACGCACGAGGTGGTCAAGGGCAAGAAGGTCTACTCGCTGACCGGCAAGGGCCGCGAGGAGCTGGAGCGCCGGATGGACGAGCTCGCCGAGCTGGAGGAGGAGCTGACCGCCTCGGCGCAGGAGTTCGCGCGCGGCGTCCAGCAGGACGTCCGGCAGACGGTCCGGTCGCTGCGCGAGGAGCTGACCCAGGCCGCCCGCACGGTCCGCGACCAGGGCCGGAGCACGTCCAAGGAGGCGTGGAAGGAGGCGGCCGAGCGCCAGAAGGACGAGTGGTCCTGGCAGCGGGAGTTCTGGCGCGAGCAGAAGCAGGCGTGGAAGGAGGAGTGGCAGCAGAACTGGTCGGACGCCTGGAAGACGGCGACGGGCAGCAGGGAGGACATCACCCGCCTGAAGCTGGAGAAGCTCCTCCGCAAGTTCGTCGAGGACGTCCGCAAGGGGGCGAAGGAGGCCCGCATCGACGACGACGCCCTCGCCGCCGTCCAGTCGCTGCTGGACGAGATGCGCGAGCGCCTCGCCGACGAGGTCTTCCGCGACGGCAGGGGCCGCAGGGGGCGCCGCCGCTGACGCCGCGCCCGCTCAGGGCGTGAAGACGATCTTCCCGAAGAGGTCGCCGTCCGCCATGGCCGCGAACCCCTCGCGGGCCCGGTCCAGCGGCAGCGTCCGGTCGATCGGCGGCCGGACGCCCGTCTTGACCAGGAAGCGCGCCAGCCGCTCCAGCTCGCCGCGCGTCCCCATGGTGGAGCCGACCACCTGGAGCTGGAGGAAGAACACCCGGTTCAGCTCCGCCGGCGGCACCTGCCCGCTCGTGGCGCCGGAGACGACGATCCGCCCGCCGGGCCGCAGCGACTTCAGCGAGTGCGACCAGGTCGCCTCGCCGACGGTCTCGATGACCGCGTCGACGCGCTCGGGCAGCCGCGCGCCGGACTCCAGCGCCGTGTCGGCGCCGAGCTCCAGCGCCCGCTTCCGCTTGGCCTCGCTGCGGCTCGTGGCGTGGACGCGGAAGCCCGCCGCGGACGCCAGCGCGATCGCGGCGGTGGCGACGCCGCCGCCCGCGCCCTGCACCAGCACGGACGAGCCGGGCTGGAGCCCGGCCTTGACGAACAGCATCCGGTAGGCGGTGAGCCACGCGGTCGGCAGGCAGGCGGCCTCCTCGAACGACAGCTCCGCCGGCTTCGGGACGAGGTTGCGGCGCGGCACGGCGACCTTCTCGGCGAGCGTCCCCGGGTGCAGCTCCGACAGCAGGGTGCGCTTCGGGTCGAGCGTCTCGTCGCCGCCGCCCCGGTCGGGGTCGCCGATCACCGAGTGGACGATGACCTCGTTGCCGTCCTCGTCCACCCCGGCCGCGTCGCAGCCGAGGACCATCGGGAGCCGGTCGGCGGGGAGGCCGACGCCCTTCAGCGACCACAGGTCGTGGTGGTTCAGCGCGGCGGCCTTGACCGTGACGGTGGTCCAGCCCTCCGGCGCCTCGGGTTCGGGCACGTCCCCGAGCGTCAGCCCGCCCAGCGGGTCGTCGGGGTCGATCTGCGTAGCCGTGACAGCGAACATGGACGCACACTAGCCCGCCGCCCGGAACGCGGAACGGCCCGCCCCCGGGTGGGGACGGGCCGCTCCGATCCCGATGGATGGACCGGGGCCGGTCAGAGGACCTTGGACAGGAAGTCCTGCGTCCGCGGGTGCTGCGGATTGGCGAGGACCTCGCGAGGCGCGCCCTTCTCCACGACGACGCCGCCGTCCATGAAGACGAGCGAGTCGCCGACCTCGCGGGCGAAGCCCATCTCGTGGGTGACCACGACCATGGTCATGCCGTCCACCGCGAGCTGCTTCATGACCTCCAGGACCTCGCCGACCAGCTCGGGGTCCAGCGCGGAGGTCGGCTCGTCGAACAGCATGAGCGCCGGCTCCATCGCGAGGGCGCGGGCGATCGCGACCCGCTGCTGCTGCCCGCCGGACAGCTGCGCCGGATAGCTCTGCGCCTTGTCGCCCAGCCCGACCCGGTCCAGCAGTGCGAGCGCCTTCTCCCGCGCCTGCTGCTTGGGCTGCCGCTTCACCCGGACGGGCGCCTCCATGACGTTCTCCAGCGCCGTCATGTGCGGGAAGAGGTTGAAGCGCTGGAAGACCATGCCGATCTCGCGGCGCTGCGCGGCGACCTCGCGGTCGCGCAGCTCGTACAGCTTGCCGCCCGACTGCCGGTAGCCGACCAGGTGGCCGTTCACCCACAGCCGCCCCGCGTTGATCTTCTCCAGGTGGTTGATGCAGCGCAGGAACGTGGACTTGCCCGACCCGGACGGGCCGATGACGCACATCACCTCGCCGGGCATGACCTCAAGGTCGATGCCCTTCAGGACCTCAAGCCGCCCAAAGGACTTGTGCACCTGCTCGGCCTTGACCATCGGCCCGGCATCGGCGGGCGGCTCGGCCGGGCCGGCCGCGCCCTTCCTCAGTCGGCTCACGGCGCCCCGCCTCCCATGAAGGGCAGCCGGCGGCGCTCGCGCGCGCCCTTGCTGGTGCCCTTGCTGTAGTACCGCTCCAGGTAGTACTGGCCGACCATCATCACCGAGGAGATGACCAGGTACCACAGGCAGGCCATCACCAGCATCGGGATGATCTTGTAGGTGCTGGCGTAGATGGTCTGCGCGGTGAAGGTCAGCTCCGCGTACGGGACGGCCGCGACCAGCGAGGTGTTCTTCAGCATCGAGATCGCCTCGTTGCCGGTCGGCGGGACGATCACCCGCATCGCCTGCGGCAGCACGATCCGGCGCATCGTCTGGAGCCGGGACATGCCGAGGGCGCTCGCGGCCTCCTGCTGCCCCTCGTCCACCGACAGGATCCCGGCCCGGACGATCTCGGCCATGTAGGCGGCCTCGTTGAGGATCAGGCCGAGCGAGGCGGCCATCGCCGCGTTGACGAGCTCCTGCGTCTTCCAGGTGTCGAACTCCGGCCCGAACGGGACGCCGATCCCGACGGTCGGGAACAGCGAGCCGATCGCGCCCCAGATGAGCAGCTGCGTGTACAGCGGCGTGCCGCGGAAGAACCACAGGTACACCCAGGCCACGCCGCTCAGCAGCGGGTTGGCCGACAGCCGCATCAGCGCGAGGACGATGCCGAGCGCCACGCCGCCGACCATCGCCGCCAGCGTCAGCCACAGGGTGTTGCGGACGCCCTTCAGCACCGGGTCGGAGAACATGTACTTGCGCTGCTCGGCCCAGTCGAGCGCGTCGCTGGTGAACAGGAAGTGCACGAACATCGCGACCAGCACCAGGATGACGGCGGCCGCGACCCACCGTCCCGGATGCCGGACCGGGACGGCCTTGATCGCCTCAGGGGGCCGTCCCGGCTCGACGACGTCGTTGTCGACGGTCATGCGATCAGCTCTGCGCGCCGTTGATCACCGGGTCGGTGATCGCACCGGACTGCACGCCGTTCTTCTCCAGGATCTGCTTGTAGGTGCCGTCCGCGATGAGCGCCTTCAGCGCGCCCTGGATGGCCTCCTTGAGCTGGCCGGAGTTCTTGCCGACCGCGTAGCCGTACGGCGCGGTGTCGTAGGCGGTGCCGATGATGTCGAGCTTGCCGCCGGTCTTCTTCACCGCGTCGCCGACGATCGGCGAGTCGGCGGCCATCCCGTCGACCTTGCCCGCGACCAGGTCGTTGTTGACCTCGGTCTGCTGCTTGCGGACGACGGAGCTGATCGCCGGCTTGCCCGCGTCGGTGCACTTCTTGCTGCGCGCCTTCAGGTCGTCGACCTGCACGGTGCCCTGCTGGACGCCGATGCTCTTGCCGCAGGCGTCGTCGGGGTTGACGCCCTTCGGGTTGCCCTTGAGCGCCGCCCAGGCCGTCCCGGCGGAGTAGTAGGTGACGAAGTCGACGACCTTCTCCCGCTCCTTGTTGTCGGTGAAGGACGAGACGCCGACCTCGTACTTGCCGGACTGGACGCCCGGGATGATCGTGTCGAAGCCCGCGTTCTGGAACTGCGTCTTCAGGCCGAGCTTGGCCGCGACGGCGGTGAACAGGTCCACGTCCCAGCCGACGATCTTCTGCGAGGCCGGGTCGACCGACTCGTTGGGCGGGTAGGAGGCGTCCGAGCCGACGACGATCTTCCCGTCGCTCTTGACCGCCGCCGGGACCAGCGCCGCCAGCTTGGCGTCCGTGCCGCTCTTCGGGGTGATCGACGACGTCGTCGAGTCGTCGCTGTCGCCACATGCGGACAGGGCGAGGGCGCCCGTCAGCACGAGCGCGCCCGCCGCCACGGCGCGGCGGCGCAGAGAACCGGTGATCACGGGTCCCCCTCCGGTTGGGTGCGTACGGATCCGAACTGATCCGTTAGGTCAAGCACACAGTGTGGCGTACACCAGGGCTGATCTGGATTAAGGGTGCGAAACAATCGGACAACGAGGCAGCCCCGAGGACGGCCCGGACCTGCCCGAACGTTCACGTCACGGAGTCGCCCCGGCACTTTCCGTCCTGTCGGGGTGACCCCTAACACGGCCGGGCCCCCGGGATCGGCGGGAGGCTCTATGGCACACTTGGACAACGGGTGACCCCCGTACGTCGCGAGATGTCCACCAGGTGATCAGGCCACCAGACCTCCACCACCGCGGCGGCATCGCCCGAAAGCCAACTTTCACTGACAGGGGTCGCTGTGGCTGCTCAGCCCATTCCCACCGAACTCTCCCTCGACGACGATCCGGCCTTTCCCCTGCACCGGGGCGGCAAGCTGGAAATGCGCTCGACCATTCCCGTGCGCAACAAGGACGACCTCTCGCTCGCCTACACGCCCGGGGTGGCCCGCGTCTGCACCGCGATCGCCGACAACCCCGAGCTGGCCTACGACTACACCTGGACGTCCAAGGTGGTCGCGGTCGTCACCGACGGCACCGCCGTGCTCGGGCTCGGGGACATCGGCCCGGCCGCGTCCATGCCGGTCATGGAGGGCAAGTCCCTCCTGTTCAAGGAGTTCGCCGGCGTCGACTCCGTGCCGATCGCGCTGAACTGCACGGACGTGGACGAGATCGTCGAGACGGTGATCCGGCTGGCGCCGAGCTTCGGCGGCATCAACCTGGAGGACATCAGCGCCCCCCGCTGCTTCGAGATCGAGGACCGGCTCCGCGCCGCCCTCGACATCCCGGTCTTCCACGACGACCAGCACGGCACCGCGATCGTGGCGCTGGCGGCGCTCACCAACGCGGCCCGGCTGGTCGGCAAGCCGCTGTCGGCGCTGCGCGCCGTCGTCGCGGGCGCCGGCGCGTCCGGCATCGCGGTCTCCCAGATCCTCATCGAGGCCGGCATCGGCGACATCGCGCTGTCGGACAGCAAGGGCCTCATCCACGAGGGCCGCGACGGGCTGAACCCCGTCAAGCAGCGCATCGCGGCGATCACGAACCGGTCGGGGCTGACCGGGTCCACGGAGGAGGCGCTGCGCGGCGCCGACGTGTTCATCGGCCTGTCCGGCAGCACCGTCCACGAGTCGTGCGTCGCCACGATGTCGGAGAACGCGATCGTGTTCGCGCTGTCCAACCCGACCCCCGAGGTGCACCCCGAGGTCGCGCGGCGGCACGCGAAGGTCGTCGCCACCGGCCGCAGCGACTTCCCGAACCAGATCAACAACGTGCTGGCGTTCCCCGGCATCTTCCGCGGCGCGCTGGACGTCCGCGCGCACACGATCACCGAGGGCATGAAGCTGGCCGCCGCGCACGCGCTCGCGGACATCGTCGGCGACGACCTGACGGCCGACTACGTGATCCCCGGGCCGTTCGACGACCGGGTCGCCCCGGCCGTCACCGCCGCCGTGGCCGCGCAGGCCCGCACGGAGGGCGTCAACCGCATCTGACCGCGGGGCCGGATGGTCCGCTCGGAAAGGCCGGATCCGGCGGACCATTTCCCGCGATTCCCTCGCGCGGACGCGTTTTCCCCGGGCGGTCGCCGCGCCGCCTGGGAAAACGATGTTCCCGACAGCCGTGTAATTCCCGTCAACGGGGAATGACCCTGACGATACGTCCGATCAGGCCGGACTCGTCGGGAGCGACCGTGGACCTCGCCTCTTACGCAGACCTGGCGATCGATCTCGTGAACACGCAGCACCCCGGCGGGGACGAGCTCCGCGATCTCGACGGATTGCGGTCCCTGCTGCTGCGCCGCCCCCAGATCGGCGGGCGGACGTCGCTGCGCGACCTCGACGCCATGCGGGAACTGCGCGCCGAACTCCGCGCGGTCTTCGTCGCCGCCGCGAGCGGGGACGCGGACGGCGCGGTGGACCGCCTCAACACCCTGCTCATCCGGCACCCGGTCCATCCGCAGGTGGTCCGGCACGACGGGCAGGAGTGGCACCTGCACTTCAACGAGTCCGGGTCGATCACCGACCGCGTCGCCGCCCGCACCGCGATGGGCCTCGCGGCCAAGATCGGCTCGCAGGGGCTGGACCGGCTCGGCGTCTGCCGCGCCGAGGGGTGCGGCCGGGTCTTCTTCGACATGACCGGGAACCGCTCGCGCCACTACTGCTCGGACCAGTGCGCGGGGCGGCCCGGCGTGACCGCGGCGTGCCATCCGAGCGCGCCGCGGGTGTCGGTGCGCCACCAGCCGGCGCGGGGCAGCGGCCAGTAGCGCGCGACGACCCGCCCGACGACGAGGTGGTCGGGCACGGCGCCGAAGTCCCAGCTGTCGCGCCGTCCCCGGGCGCGCTGGTTGTCGCTCTCCAGCCACCATCCGCCGCCCGCCCGCCGCGTCGCGCGCTTGACGATGAGCAGCCCGGGCCGCTCCGGATGCCGCGCCACGACCAGGGCGCCGGGGACGGGGACGGTGCCGGTCCGCACGACGAGCCAGTCCCCCGGGCGCAGCTCCGGCAGCATCGAGTCGCCCGCGACCTCGACCGTCCTGATCCGCGCCCGGGCCGCGGCGACCGCCGCCGCGAGCGCGACCGGCAGCACGGCCAGCAGCGCGCCGCCGAGCGTCCG
>NZ_CAACUY010000256.1 GCF_900659615.1 Actinomadura fibrosa
CGCGTGGCGAGCGCCGCCCGCGTGGCGAGCGCCGCCCGCCTGGTGAGCGCTGCCCGCGTGGCGAGCGTCGTGCGCGTGGCGAGCGCCGTCCGCTCTGCGCCCGCGTGAGTAGCGCCGTCCGCGCGGCTGGGGCGTCCGACGGCGATCCGGTCAGGCAGCGATCCCGTCCTCACCTCGGGGTATTGTCCCGCCGGCGGGACGTGGTGTGGAGCACGGCGGTGCGGGCTCGCTCGGCTGCGCCTGCGGCTACCGCGCCGTCCGGGGGCGGTTCGCCGTCGCGCAGCCGCTGCCAGATCGCGGCGAAGTCCTCGGTGAACGCGGCGTCGCTGCGCCGGCTCCGCCAGGCCACGTGCGGGGACACCCGCACCTGGGGGAGGGTCCGCAGGACGTGGCCGGGCGGGAGCGGCTCGGGGTCGGTGACGTCCAGCGTCGCGTGCATCCGGCCTTCCGCGCACAGCGTCGCCAGCGTCCGCTGGCACACGATCTGCGCGCGGCTGACGTTGACCAGGTGGAGGCCGGGGCGGGCGCGCGCGAGGACGGCCGGGCCGAACAGGCCGCGGGTCCCGGCGTTCAGCGGCAGGGCAATGACCAGGTGGTCAGCATCGAGGACCGCCGCGGGCGACGTCGTGTGCGCGATCCGTCCCCGGGACGGCCTGGGGGTCCGGCTGAGCGCCAGGACGGACGCGCCCAGGGCGGCCGACACCTCGGCCACCCGGCGGCCGACCTCGCCGTAGCCGGCGACGCCGACGCGCGCGCCCCACAGCCCGGCGTCCGCGGCGACCGGGCGGCCGTTCCAGGGCGACCCGTCGCGCCACTGGTGGGTGAGCATCGCCCCGAGCGCGTACTCGGCGAGCGGTGCCGCGTAGCACCGCCAGCTCCGGGTCAGCAGCCGGTCGCCGGGCCAGCGCGGCACGTCCACGAAGTCCGTTCCGGCCGACGTCAGGTGCACCCAGGACCAGTCCGCCGCCCCGAGCACGGCGGCGAGGTCGTCCGGGAGCCCGCCGTTGCCCATCTCGTGCGGGGCCACGAGCAGGACGTCGCCCGCCCGCGGCCCGTCCCGCCAGTCCGCCGGCGCGGGGCCGTCCGGCCCCAGGTCCGCCGCGAGCCGCGTGCGCGCCTCCCCGGCCAGGTGCCGGGGAAGCGCGACGCGCAGCGCTGCGTCAGCGAGCGTCACGCCGGTACCAGTCCCGGCCGACGACCATGTCCGTGACGCCCTGGGACTCGCAGTACTCGATCAGGTGCGACATCCGGTTGATGAATCCGTGCCCGTTGAAGTTGAGGCTCGTGTTGCACAGGACGCCGGTCCCGGTCCGCCGCGCGAACGCCGACAGCAGCGCGTGCTGGGCCGGGTTGCCCTCGGCGGAGACGGTCTGGACCCGCGCCGAGCCGTCCACGTGCGTCACCGCCTTGAGCCGCGGGTCCCGCACCCGCCGGAAATAGAGCATGTGCGGGTCCTCGAAGTCGCCGTCGAAGGCGTCCGCCAGGTCCTCCACCCGGGCGCACGGCGCGATCGGCCGGTACGGCTCGCGCCGCTTGATGTCGTTCAGCAGGTCGTGCGTCTCCCGGCGGAACGGCTCGGCGAGCAGCGACCGGTTGCCGAGCGCCCGGGGCCCGATCTCCCACCGCCCCTGGACCCACGCCACCACCGTGCCGCGGCTGATCTCGTCCGCCAGCGCGTCCTCGTCCAGCGGGCGGTGCCGCCAGCGCGCGGCGTCGGGCACCGCGTCGCGGACGAACTCCAGGCCCCGGTACACGTCCCAGTCGATGTACGGGTCGCCGGTGGCGGCGGCGTAGGCGTCGATGGCCGTGCCGAGGGCGGAGCCGGAGTCGTTGGTGCACGGCGGCACGAACACCTCGGAGAAGTGGCCGAGGTCGCGCCACGCCGCGTTCCAGTCGCAGTTGAGCCCGCAGCCGCCGGAGATCCGCAGCGGGATCCCCTCCGGCAGGTGCTTGGTCGCGGCCTCCGCGAACACGCCGAACAGCCGCTCGGTCAGCACGGCCGCGGCGGTCTTGGCGAGCTCGGACTCCACCCCGCAGTTGTAGAGCGGCGAGTCCTGGAACTCGGACTTCGGGACGGGGAAGAGGTTGTCGAGCTTCAGCAGCCGCTCGACGACCTGCGTCACGGCCGGGTCGTCGCTCGCCGGGTCCCCGAACGCCGCGAGCGCCATCAGCTTCCCGCTGTCGTTCAGCCGGACGAACCCGCCGGTGAACGTCGGGTCGCAGATCGCGAACAGGGCGGCGAAGCGGGCGCCCGGCTGCTGGAGCACGGGGACGGTCCGCACGACCCGGTGCCGGTCGTCCAGCAGGTAGAACGAGCCCGTGATCCCCTCCCAGACCAGCACGGCCTGGAGCGGGTGGTCGCCGCGCGGCGCCATCCCGATCGCGCCGAAGATGTGCGACCGCTCGTGCGAGGAGGAGAAGTAGCGGACCGGCTTGCCGAAGAACGAGCTGTCCCGGGTGACGACCGCGTCGGTCCCGAAGTACCCGGCGCCGAACGTGCCGCGGACGTGCAGGGCCGACTTCCCGGCGTCGAGCTTGGAGTTCCAGCCGCCGACCGCGACGACGTCCGGCAGCTCGCCGAGGTGGTCGGCGAGCTCCAGCAGCGTGACGGGCGTCAGGGTGGAGTAGCGGGCGAAGGAGTCCTTCTCCGACTCCAGGGACATCACCAGGCGGCCGTCGGCGACGGCGGCGACCGCCCCGTCGTGGCCGGGCTTGAACGCTATGACGAGCATGATATGGCTTCACCTCCGCCCGTCCGCGCGCATGCGGACGCTCACCTCGGCCAGCATGGCGGCGGCGGCGCGGACCTCCTCGGGCGCGCGTGCGAGCGCGACCCGGACGTCGCGTCCGCCGTCGGTGTTGCGGGCCCAGTGGAACGCCTCGCACGGCAGGACGTGCACGTTGTGTTCGACTAGCCGGTCGTAGAAGTCGGTCGCGCTGCCGATCGACTCGGGGAGTTCGAGCTGCGCCACGCTGATGCGCGAGTCGGGCTCCTTCAGCACCAGGCCGGTGGAGTCGATGGTCTCGGCGAGGGTCCGGCGGTTCTCGGCGAGGAGCCGGGCGAGCTCGGCGTAGCCGCCGTCGACCGCGTCGTGCGCGAGCCGCGTGATGAGCAGCAGGACGACCGGCGAGACCGACAGCAGCACGTCGTCGAACGCCTCGGCGAGCTCCAGCCGGGTCCCCTCGCCCCAGGCGAGGAAGCCGGCCTTGAGCTCCTGCATCGGCCAGAGCTTGCCGGTGTCCTCGATGACGACCCATTCGGCGCCGCTGTCCTCCAGGATCCGGTAGGTGTCGTACTGGGCCCGGGTGTCCTGGCCGCGGAAGCAGGTGTCCATCGCGAGGACCCGCCCGGTCCCGGCGCACCAGGCGGCGAGCCGGGCGAGCGGCTCGGCGCCGAGCACCCACCCGGTCGGGTTGTTGGGGGTGGTGACGAAGACCGCGCCGACCTCGGGCGGCAGCTCGCCGAGGCCCTCCTCGAAGCGGTGCTCGGGGACCGGGACCAGGTGCAGCCTCCGGGCGCGGAGCAGGTCGGGGATGTTGTCGAAGGTGGGGTGGACGAGCGCCACCGAGCCGGTCCGCTCCGCCAGCGCCCGCGCGGTGATGTCCATCGCCACCGAGGACGAGTAGCAGGTCACCAGCCGTCCGGTGCCCACGGGCGCGGCGTGTTGGCCGAGGCCGTGCAGGAACGAGCGGTGCGCCTCCTCCTCGATCTCGTGGAACGGGCGCTTGGCCGCCTGGTCGAACAGGTCGCCGAGCTCGGCGACGATCGCGCGCTGGCCGCGGGTGAGCGGCATGCGCGGATGCCCGTCGGAGACGTTGAGCCCGTGGGCGATCGCCCGGTTCTCCAGGGTGGTGAGCTTGCGCGCCGTCATGTGAGCGACCCCGTGTGCGTCGTCGCGGCGGCGTCCGGGCGTCGGACGGCCGCGACCTGGCCGAGCAGCTCGAACGCGACGACGCTCGCCAGGTGGCTGGTGATGTGGGAGTGGTCGTAGGGCGGTGACACCTCGACGATGTCGATGCCGCGGTAGTCCAGCGGGCCGAGGGCCCGCAGCAGCTCCAGCGTGCGGTGGGAGTCGGGTCCGCCGACCTCGGGGGTGCCGGTGCCGGGCGCGTACGCCGGATCGACGAAGTCGATGTCGAACGACAGCATCACGGGACGGTCCCCGACCCGGGCCCGGACCCGCCGGCCGAACTCCTCGGGGTCCATGCGGGCGAGCTCCCGCCACCGGATCACCTCGTAGCCGAGGGCCTCGGCCGATCCGACGTCCTCGGGGTGCACGGAGCCGCGCATCCCCGCCTGAACGCTGCGGGACGGGTCCACGACGCCCTCCTCGACCCCCCGGCGGAACATCGTCCCGTGGAAGTGCTTGACGCCGTAGTAGTCGTCGAGCACGTCGCCGTGCGCGTCGAAGTGGACGACCGACACGGGCCCGTGCACGGCGGCGAGGGCCCGCATCTCGGCCATGACCAGGCTGTGGTCGCCGCCGAGCAGCAGGGGGAGGACGCCGCGCTCGTAGAACGGCCGCAGGTGCGCCTCCAGGCGTTCGAGGGTCAGGTCGTGGTAGCCCGGCACGACCGGGGCGTCCCCGGCGTCGATCATCGACAGCCGCGTGACGTCCACGCCCGTCTCGGGGTTGTGGTCGCGCAGGAGGATGCTGGCCGACCGGATCGCCTCGGGGCCGAACCGGGCACCGGAGCGGTACCCGACGGCCGAGTCGGTGGGGACGCCCACGACCGCGACGTCGATGCGGCCGGTCGCCGTCATCGGGTCGGCGATGTAGGGCAGGCGCATGAACGTGCGCGGGCCGGACGCGAACCGCGGGCGCCGCATGCTGTCGTCGGGACGGTAGTGCTCCGTCATGCGGCCCGCCGCCGCAGCAGCCAGCCGACCTCCATGCCGGTGGAGTCCATGGCCGGGTCGGTGAGCGAGGACGCGGCGATCTCCAGCCCGCAGTCGGCGAACAGCGCCTCCCACCACTCGCGCGTCTCCAGCCGCTGCTCGGTGAAGGGGTGCATCAGGTAGTAGGCGGCGTAGTAGTTCTGCGCCAGCGGATGCTTCATCGCCGCCTCGTCGGACGACTGGAGGTCGATGTCGACGATGACGAGGTCCAGGTCCGGCGCGGCCTCGAAGAGCTGGGTGAGCAGCCGCCGCACGCCGTCCTCGCCCTCCTGCCCCAGGACCTCGTGGATCACGAAGGCGAGGACCGCCAGGTCGGGCCGATCGGTGGCGGAGGCCAGCCATTCCAGGGCGCCGGCCTGCTCGACGCGGACCCGGTCGGCGGTGGGCTGGGCGGCGACCCACTCGCGCGCGGCGTCCACGGCCGCGGCGTCCGGCTCGATGCCGACGGCGCGCATCTCCGGGTAGTCGCGGCACAGCTCGGTGAGGTAGACGCCGCTGCCGCAGCCGAGGTCCACCAGCAGCCGGTAGTCGCGGCCGCCGCCGGCGAGCAGCTTGCGGACCAGCGGGATCGAGTCGTGCATGCTGATGCCGCAGCTGCCGCTCCCGACGAAGCGCCCCACGCGCGGCACCGGCGGGGAGCCCTCGCCCAGGTGGTCGCCCAGCCCGAGGAACGTGATCCCGTAGCCGCCGATCATCATCTCGTACCAGGGGCGCGCCTCACCGTAGCGCTCCCCGAGCGCGGTGAGCGTCAGCCTCCCTCCGGAGTCGCGCGCGACCACCTGGGCGGCCACCAGGTAGTCGACGAGCGCGGCGACGCGCGCCCGGTCCAGGCCGCCCCGCGAGGCCACCAGGTCCGCCAGCGTCGTGCCGCGCCGGAAGTCCTCGTCCAGCCCGTGCCGGTGCATCGAGAAGATGATGGAACTGAGTACGAACCCCTTGAACGGCTCCAGTGCGTCGATCAGAACCTTTTCCTGGATCGGCATGCGCGGTCTCCTTGCGGGTGGGGGAGTGGGTCAGGGTCCGGCGGTGATTCCGGTGAGCGGCCCGCTCGTCGCGGAAACGGCGCCTCGCGCCGCGCCGTAGATGTCGAGGAACTTCCCGGCGAAGGCGTCGGGCGGCCCGACGAAGACGCGCTCGTACAGCGCCTGCCGCGCGCCGAACCGGTCGAGGGCGAGATCGGCGGCCACGCGCAGCAGCCGGGCGTGCTCGGCCGCGCCGACGTCCGCGCGGGCGAAGTACTCGGAGTAGAACGCGTGCGCCGGCGAGGAGGGCGGGTCGTCGGCGGGCGACGGATGCATGATCAGCCCGCTCGACCCGATGGCCTGCACGATCTCCACGGCCCGCGGATAGAGCCGGGAGTTGAGCATCGCGGCGCAGGCGAGCGGCGTCGGCTCGCAGGTCCAGTGGCCGCTCGCGCCCTTGCGCGCCCCGGCCTCCGCGGCGGTCACCAGCGACCGCAGCGTCTCGGCGATCCCGGCGAGCTCGCCCAGCAGCGCCCGCGTGGGCGGTGCTCCGCGCCGGCCGGACGCCCGCGCGCAGCGGTCGGCGACCGCCCAGAGGAACTCGGCCTTGACGAAGGCGCGCACCGAGGACTGGTGCCAGGCGTAGGACGTCATCTCGGTGCCGTCGCGCAGCCCGTTGGCGCGCTCGCGGTCCCCGGCGACGAAGACGCGGTGCCACGGCACGCGCACGTCGTCGAAGACGCACAGCGCGTCCATCTCGTCGTAGCGGCGCGCCAGCGGGCCGCCGCCCGCCAGCGAGGGCCGGCAGTACAGCGTCAGGCCCGGCGTGGCCACCGGCACCGCGAAGCTGACGGCCAGGTCCGACTCGTCCTCGCCGAGCGGCCGGTAGGGGTAGATCAGCAGCTCGTCGGCGAAGGGCGCCAGCGTGGCGAGCATCTTGGCGCCCCGCACGACCAGCCCGTCCGCCTCCTCGCGTACGATCCGCAGCGTCCCGGCCAGGCCGTCGCCCCGGCCCGCCGGCGGGTCGCTGATCGCGTGGGTCAGGATCCGGCACGCGTCCCTGCTCTCCCGCCAGTAGTCCCGGACGTTCCCGGCGAAGCGTCCGAAGTGGTCGGCGGCGCCCGCCCAGGCGGTCACGATGGTCGCGAGGAAGTCGGGGCTGCGCCCGAGGAGGCCGCCGCTGCGCCGCGCGACGGTCTCGAACGCCCGCCCGCGCGCGACGACGCCCTCCGCGCTGTCGGCCAGCGAGTAGGCGAGCGCCAGGCAGCCGTCCGCCTCGGGCGCGCCCCCGGCACCGTGCGCGCCACCGTGTGCGCCACCGTGCGCGCCGCTCCCGGCGTGCGCGTCGATCAGCTCGGCGAGCTCGCCCGCCATTCCGGCGGTGGCCTCGTCGGTGGCGACATCGCGCACGAAACGGCCGTCCACCACGACGCGCCGCCCGTCGTCGAGCCCGCTCAGATAGTGACTTCCCGTGCGTGCGGAAGGAATAGCGCCGGATGTGCTCGACACGATGGAGGACTCTCCATTCCTGGTCGATCCGTAGGGCCGGAATGCCGTCGCCGCAGCCTAACAAGAGAAATGCTCGATACGCCCGGCCCGCGGCGCCGCGCCCGGCCATTAGCCGCGGAAGGGGTCATCTATTTGTCCCGCCGGCGAGACGCGGCGACGGCGAACTCTTTCGCGGCGCCGAGAAAAGGAAATAATGTTCGGCTCGCGTTCTCCGCGCGCGGGAGAAGCGACGTTTCCGAGAATTGCGGAGAACGGGGCGGACGGCACGCCCGCCCCGCGCTGACCCCGCGATGGGCAGGGCGGCGTCGCCTGCGCGCCCGGGGCGGCGCCTACCCGCCCGGGGCGGCCTCGCTTACGCGTCCGGGGCGGCCTTGTCTACGCGTCCGGGGCGGCGTCCCGGAGCCGCACCGAGGCGACCGAATGGTCGTCGTTCTTGGTCACCAGCAGGTCGGCGAGGTCCCTGGACGGGACGATGTGCTCCCGCGCGTTGACCACGTTGACCTCGTCCCAGACCTGCGCCGCCATCGCGCGCGACTCGTCCAGGGTCAGGGGCCACGGAGGAGCCGAGGTGTCTTGCATGCGCTCGGTGATCGACTCCATGACGCGGGCCAGGTACCACGAGTACACCGGCTCGGGGGCCGCGTCCAGGTACAGGGTCAGGTCGAAGGGCCCGGCGGCTCCGGGCGCGGGGGCCTGCCGCATCAGGGTCGCGACGTAGACGCCCTCCACGAGCACGATGTCGGGGTCGCGGATGTGCCGCGCCGCGCCGGGCACGATGTCGTACTGCCGGTGGGAGTACACCGGGACGCTCACCTCGCGGGCGCCGCGCCGCAGTTCGTCCAGGACGGCGGCGGCCCTGCCCGCGTCGTAGGTCTCGGGGAAGCCCTTGCGCTCCAGGACGCCGCGCTCCTGGAGCTCCCGGTTCGGGAGCAGGAACCCGTCGGTGTCGACGAT
The DNA here is from genome assembly GCF_900659615.1 of Actinomadura fibrosa. GTDB lineage: Bacteria > Actinomycetota > Actinomycetes > Streptosporangiales > Streptosporangiaceae > Spirillospora > Spirillospora fibrosa. The sequence continues at coordinate 8,326 of NZ_CAACUY010000256.1, forward strand.
CTCCACCCGGGGCGGGGCGGCGCCGCATCGCAGCAGCCGGGCCAGGATGCGGGCGGTGGCGCTCTTGCCGACGGCGACACCGCCCGCGATCCCCACGACGAACGGGCGGCGCGACCCGGCGGCCGACCGGGCGAGGCGGCGGGCGACCGGCACGTACGTCGCGGCGACGCCCGGCTCCACGCCCGCCACGTCCCCGGCGGCGGCCAGCTCCGCCGCGGTCGGCGCGGCATCGGTCGTCATCTCGGTCGGCCGCCGTGGAGCCGTCACTGTGCCGATGCCCTCCGTTCCCGCCCTTCCGGGCGGCTCCGTGCTCACGGGTAGTGCGTCACCAGGTCAGGGTAGAGCCGGACCATTTCGGTGGCGAGGAAGCGTGCGGGCACGTCGTGAAAAGCGCCGTGCACCTGGACGTAGCTGAGGAAGCGCTGCCCGGTGTTGTCGTACTGCTGGAGCATCGCGTCCGACTCGCCGTCGAATTCCAGCGGGGGGACGTTGGCGCGCCGGCACAGGGCGCTGTCGAAGATGGGGGTGACCTTGGTCCAGCGTCCGTGGAGGTGCACTTCGACGTAGCCGTGCCAGGCGAAGACGTCGGTGCCCATGGCCTGGCGGAGGCGCCGGTTGCTGAGGTGGTTGCGGACGTCGGCGAAGGCCGGGCGGGCGGCGAGGCCGGAGGCGCGGCACAGCGCGGTGTAGACGGCGGACTTGCCGACGCAGTAGCCGTAACCGGCGTCCAGGACGCTGCTGGCGCGGTAGGTGGTGAGCTCGCGGAAGTAGTCGGCGGTGCTCTGCGCGCCGGATCCGCGCCGGCCGGACGGGAAGCCGTAGCGGATGTCGTCGCGGACCGCGTAGTAGAACGCCCGCGCCTTCTCGGCGGGGCCGGCGTTGGGGCTGACGATGGCCTCGGCGGCGGCGCGGATCGCGGGGTGGTCGCTGTCGACGTACTCCGCGGCCGACCGGTACACCCGGGTGCCGTCCACCACCGGGTCGCCGTCGCGCCTCCGGTCGCGGCCGGTCACGGTGTCGCTGTCGGTTCTCACGAGGTTCTCCTCACCTCTGCTCGCCGGTCGCGCCGGAGGGTGCCCGGCGTCCGGAACCAGGTGGCCGCCCGTGCGGACTCGAGATCGTCGAGCAGCGCCGGCAGGCCGGTGTTCCACAGCAGTAGCGATGCCCCGACCACGGCCTCGCGCTCCGGGTGCCCGTCGCGGCCGGCCCGGGTCAGCACCAGCCGGTGCGCGTCCGGCAGCGGGGGAAGGGCCGCGAGCCGCTCGCCCGCCCGGACCGGCACCCACAGCCAGGCGGCCAGCGCGCCGCCCGAGTCCGGCGGCGGGACGCCGAGCCCGGCCTGCAACCGCAGGTTGGCCACTTCGAGGTTCGTGCCGGCGTGCACCCGGGCCATCTCCGCGAGCAGCGCGCCCGGCGCCCGCGCGGCGGTCTCCAGCACGACCGGCTCGCCGGAGGCGGTGAGGACGAACTCGGTGTGCGCGACGAAGGCGCCCTCCGCGCCGAGGGCGGCGACCACGCGGCGGCTGAGGTCCCGGGCCGGCGCCGTCAGCCGGTGCGAGCCGGGCACGGTGTAGCCCCCGTAGCGCACACCGTCCTGGAGGCCGAGCAGCGGGCCGAGGTAGGTGCCCGCCTGGACGTGCTCGACCCGCCCGTCGCGGACCAGCGCGTTGACGTGGTGGAGGGTCCCGGCGACGTGCTCCTCGGCCTGCCAGCCGGGCTCGCCGTCGTGCGCGGCCAGCCAGCCCTCCAGCGCGGCCGCCGAGCCGAGGATCTCGACGCCGCGCGAGTTCGCCTCGCGGCACGGCTTGACCACCGCGGGCAGCCCCACGGCGCGGACCACCTCCGCGCGCACGTCCGGAGCGTCCCGCACCACCGTGGTGAACGCGTGGAACCGGGGGACCCGCACGCCCGCCTCGCGGAGGCGCCGCTTCATGACGACCTTGTCGAGGTACCGCACCGGGTCCGCCGGATGGCGCCGCGCCAGGCCGAGGGCGGCCCGCAGCCGCGCGCACGCCTCGACGCAGTACTCGTCGTTCGTGACGATCTCCAGCGGGCCCCGCGCCGCCATCCGGCGCAGCGCGCCCTCCCAGCCGTCCCGCCGCGTCACGACGACCTCGGGCCTCGGGCCGGGCGCGTCCTCGCGGAAGGCCGGCCCGGCGTCGCCGTCCCGCAGCACCACGACGTCGTGCCGGTCGCCTGGGAACGCCTCGCGCAGGTCGGTGGTCAGCGGCTGCCGCGACTGGAGCACGGCCACCGTCCGCACGCCGCCGCGCCGCGCGTCCCCGCCGGCGCCGGGCGGCGGGCCACCGCGGTCTCGCATCTCGCTCCCGGGCACGCCCCGATCACTCGCCCTCGATCCGCAGGACGGCGCAGGACCAGCTGAACCCCGCTCCGATGCCGAGCAGCGCCACCGCCTGGCCCGGCGCGACGCCGCCCTGGACGCGCAGCCGGTGCAGCCCGGCGATCTGGTCCCCGGCGCCCAGGTGCCCGACCGTGCGGCCCCAGCTCCACTGGGTCGCCTCGACCGGCACCTCCAGGGGATCGAGGTAGTAGGTGCGCAGCTCGCGGAGCCCGATGTTGGGCAGCACCCAGTGGTCGATCTCCTTCTTGCGCAGCCCGGCCTCGTCCAGCGCCTGTGTGACGGCCGCCGTGCCGCCGGCCGAGAACTTGGCGGCCGTCTCCTCCAGGTCGTGCTTGGCCAGGTACTCGCGCTTGCGCTGGCGGAACGACGGCGTGGCCTCCGGTTCCTGCCGGCCGACGTAGACGGCGTCGCCGCGGTGCAGCTCCTCCAGCGAGGAGTCGCTGTAGGTGGCCAGGCTGAGGAGCTTGGCGAAGCCGCGCTCGCGCGACACCACCAGCGCGGTCGCGCCGTCGCCCGGGATCAGGCCGTCGTCGAAGTGCCAGCGGCCGCCCACCAGGTCGCCGAACCGGTCGCCCGTGGCGATCAGCGCGGCGGACCCGCCCCGGGCCTCCAGGTAGGCGGTGGCGAGGTCGAGCGCCGCGAGGCCGCCGTTCGAGCGCTGGCCGACCTCGATCACCGGCGCGTGGTTGCCGACGGCGAACCGGTGGACGTAGGCGCCGGAGTGCCACCCGGCCAGGCCCTGCTGGCTGATGTACGCGTAGAGCGTCAGCGCGACGTCGGCGGGGTCGTGCGACGACGCCGCGACCGCCTCGCGCGCCGCCTCGGCCGCCATCTCCGCGGGGAACCCCTCGGTGCTGACCGCCGCCAACACCGCCGCCGCGTCCCTGGCGGTCGCCGAGGCCAAGGCGTACGCGCAAGAGGTCGCGGTGCAGATCGCCACGGACGTCCTGGA
>NZ_CAACUY010000257.1 GCF_900659615.1 Actinomadura fibrosa
GGTCGCCGCGGCGACGAGGCCGACGCCGGCGAGCACGAGCAGCGTCCGGGTCCGCTGGACGGGGACGCCGAGCGCCTGCGCGGCGTCGTCGCCGAGCTCGCCCATGCCGAGGCGGCGGCCGAGCGCGAGCGCGGCGGGCACGAGGACGGCGAGCGCGACCGCGAGCGGGACGGCGTGCTCCCAGCCGCGCCCGTTCAGGCTGCCGGTCAGCCAGAACGCCGCCTCGTACGCCTCGCGCAGCTCGGCGCGGGTGATGAGGTAGGAGTTCAGCGCCTCCAGCATCGCCGCGGCGCCGACGCCGATCAGCACGAGCCGGACGCCGTGGACGCCGCCGCCGGGACGGTGCGCGACCAGGTAGACGGCCAGCGCGGTCAGCACGGCGCCCGCCACGGAGCTGGCCGTGATCGCGACGGCGCCGCCGCCGAACACGAGGATCTGGAGGAGCGCGCCCGTGGCCGAGCCGGTGGTGAAGCCGATGAGGTCGGGGCTGCCGAGCGGGTTGCGCGACATGCTCTGGAAGATCGCGCCGCTGAGGCCGAGGGCGAGCCCGGCGAGCAGGCCGGTGACGGCGCGCGGCAGCCGGAGCGTGGTGACGACGAACTCGGTGGCCTGGTCGCCCTGCCCGGTGAGGGCGCGCACGACGTCCAGGGGCCCGATCGGGAACTCGCCCGATCCGACGACGAGCACCGCGGCGGACACCGCGACGAGCGCGAGCGCCCCGCACACGAGCGCCGGGCGGGGCTCCCACCGCACTGACCAGCCGCCGACCCGCACGACCCGCGTGCGCATGGGCCTCCCGCCGCGCGGGGCGTCCTCGCGCATGGCGGCCGCTCGCCTCGCGTTCACAGGTCCCGTGTCCTTCCGCGCCTGACCATGAGCATGAAGAGGGGCGCGCCGAGGAAGGCGGTGACGATGCCGGTCTCCAGCTCCCCCGGGGCGATGACGCGGCCGATGACGTCCGCGCCCAGCAGGAGGACGGGCGCGAGCAGCAGCGAGTAGGGCAGCACCCACCGCTGGTCCGGCCCGACGAGGGAGCGCACGATGAACGGGACGGCGAGGCCGAGGAACGTGATGGGGCCGGCCGCCGCGGTGGCGGCCCCGCAGAGCAGCACCACCGCGAGCGCGCCGAGCGCGCGGGTGCGGCCCGGCCGGGCGCCGAGGGCGCGGCCCGCCTCGTCGCCGAGGCCGAGCGCGTTGAGCGGACGGGCGAGCAGCAGCGCCAGGACCGTCCCGGCCGCGATGAACGGCAGGACGCGGAGGAAGACGTCGGTGCCGCGCCCGCCGAGCGTCCCGACCTGCCAGAAGCGGAAGGCGTTGAAGCTGCGCGGGGTCAGCAGCACCAGCCCGGCGGTGAGCGCGGTGAAGGCGGCGTTGACGGCCGCGCCCGCGAGCACGAGCCGGGCCGGGGACGCGCCGCCGCGCCCCCGCGCGCCGATCGTGTAGACGAGGACGGACGCGCCCGCCGCGCCGAGGAACGCCGCCCACACGTAGACGAGCACCTCGTCCACGCGGAAGGCGGCGATGACGGCGGCGACGGCGAGCGCGGCGCCGCCGTTCACGCCGAGCAGGCCCGGCTCGGCGAGCGGGTTGCGGGTGAGCGCCTGCATCACGGCGCCCGCGAGTCCGAGCGCCACGCCGACGCCGAGGCCGAGGAGCGTGCGGGGCAGCCGCAGCTCGCGGACGATCAGCGCGTCCTTCGAGCCGTCCGGGTCGAACAGCCCGGCGGCGACGCGGCCGGGCGCGATGTGCTCGGCGCCGATGGCGAGGCTCGCGGCGACCGCGAGCACGAGCGCGCCCGCGAGGAGCGCGAGCCCGGCCCACCGGCGCGCGCGGTGCGCACGGCGCGCACGGTGCGGCGCCGCGGACCGCGGCGGGCGTTCGACGGGCGTTCGCCGCACGGGAGACAGCACGAGATGAGGCTAGCCTAAGCTAACTCGGCGGGTGAAGGGCGGTGACACCGGGCGAGCCTTTCCGGCACGAGCGGCGGTCACCGGCATTCCGGACGAGAAACCCGGCAAGGGCTTTTCGGGCGCGACAATGCCCGCGGCCCGGCGCGTCCGAAGCGCGAAAACATGCCCCGGCGGGTTCCGCACGTCTAGGTTCGTGGCCGGAAAGCACGTACCCGCGCCATCTTCCCCGAAAGCAGGAACCGTGACCGAAGACGCAGCGCCGTTCCCTCCCCCGCTGGGCCCGGAGATCGACACGACCGTCCCCCACTCGGCCCGGATCTGGAACTACTGGCTGGGCGGCAAGGACAACTACCCCGTGGACCGGGAGGCCGGCGACCAGTACCGCGAGCAGGCGCCGGGCGTGGTCGACATGGCGCGCGCGTCCCGCATCTTCCTGAGCCGGGCCGTCCGGCACCTGGCCCAGGAGGAGGGCGTGCGGCAGTTCCTGGACATCGGCACCGGGCTGCCGACCATGGACAACACGCACGAGGTCGCGCAGCGGGCCGCGCCCGAGTCGCGCATCGTCTACGTGGACAACGACCCGCTCGTCCTCGCGCACGCCCGCGCCCTGCTGACCAGCACGCGCGAGGGCGCCACCGCCTACATCGACGCGGACCTGCGCGACACCGACGCCATCCTCGCCGAGGCCGCCAGGACGCTCGACTTCGGCAGGCCGGTCGCGCTGATGCTCATGGGCGTGCTCGGGCACCTCCGCGACTTCGACGAGGCGGTGGCCGTCACGCGGCGGCTGCTGGACGCGCTGCCGTCCGGCAGTTTCCTCATCCACTACGACGGCACCTACGAGGTGCAGGGCGAGGCGCTCAGGCAGGCGCAGGAGGACTACGACGACACCGGCGCCGACCCGTACGTCCTGCGCACGCCCGCGGAGCTCGCCCGCCTGTACGAGGGGCTCGAAATGCTGGAGCCGGGGCAGGTGTCGTGCCTGCGCTGGCGTCCCGAGGCCGACCTGTTCGGTGAGCCCGAGGACGTCGACGTCTACGGGGCGGTCGCCCGGAAGCCCTAGGGACCGGCCGGCCCCGCCGGAGGCCGCTCGGGGCCGGCACGCTCACCGCCGAGGGCTCGCCCCGGCTCCGGCGGGCCGTCCTGGAGGTCCTCGACGACCGGACCCTCGGCCCTGGACGGGCTGCGCCGCCTCACCCGGACCACGGTCAGCGCGGAGCGGTCACGGTTTGCCGTAGTCGTCGCGCAGCCGCGCCTTGAGGATCTTCCCGGCGGCGTTGCGCGGGATCGCGGGGGCCAGGACGGCGGACTTCGGGATCTTGTAGCGGGCGAGCCGGCCGGACAGCCCGGCGAGGACGCGCTCGGGCGCGAGCCCGGAGCCGGGGCGGGCGACGACGACCGCGCGGCCGACCTCGCCCCACGCGTCGTCGGGGACGCCGATGACCGCGCACTCCAGCACATCCGGGTCGGCGAGGATGGCGTCCTCGACCTCGGCCGGGTACACGTTCTCGCCGCCGGTGATGATGACGTCCTTGATGCGGTCGACGATGTAGGCGTAGCCGTCGGCGTCCACGCGCGCGGCGTCGCCGGTGCGGAACCAGCCGTCGGTGAACGCGGCGGCGGTCTCCTCTGGACGGCCCCAGTAGCCGCGCATGACGTGCGGTCCCCGGACGACGACCTCGCCGGTCTCGCCGGGCGCCACGTCCGCCATGGCGGCGTCCACGACGCGGACGTCGGTGAAGAAGTGCGGGACGCCGGCCGAGCCCGCCTTCGACACCGCGTGCGCGGCGTCCAGGAACAGGGTGCCGGGCGCGGCCTCGGTCATCCCGTAGCCCTGGAGGAACGTCAGGCCGCGCCGCTGGTAGACCTCGATCAGGGACGTCGGGACCGGCGCCCCGCCGCAGGTCAGGATGCGCAGCGAGGACAGGTCGGCCGCGTCCCAGCCCGGCTCCCGCGCGACCCGCTGGAACATCGTCGGGACGCCGAACATGAACGTGACGCGGTGCCGCTCGATCAGCCCGAGGGTGGCGGCGGGGTCGAACGCGGCGACGAGCACGCACGTGCCGCCCTTCAGCAGGACGGGCAGCGTGAGCATGTTGAGCCCGGCGGTGTGGAACAGCGGCGCGCTGACGAGCGCGACCTCGTCCGCGGCGAGGTCGTGGTCGATGAGGACGTTGACCGCGTTCCAGGTGATGTTGCCGTGCGTGAGCGTCGCGCCCTTGGGCCGCCCGGTCGTCCCGGACGTGTACATGATCATGCAGGGGTCGTCGAGCGCCACCGGGACGTCGAGCGGGTCGGGGTCGGCGCCGGCGAGGAGATCCTCGTACGCGTCCGGGCCGACGCGCACGGGGGCGCCGACCTCGTCCGCCAGGGCGGTGTGCGCGGCGCCGTGGACGAGCACGGCGGCGCCGGAGTCGTCGAGCTGGTAGGCGATCTCCGGGGCGGTGAGGCGGGTGTTGAGCGGAACGAACACGCCGCCGAGCATCCCGGTGGCGAACAGCGTCTCCAGGAAGGACGGATGGTTGGGGCCGAGGTAGGCGACGCGGTCCCCCGGGCGGATCCCGAGGCCGCGGAGCGCGCGGGCGAGGCGGGAGACGCGGTCGAGCAGGTCCCGGTAGGACAGGGAACGCTCCTCGTGGACGAGGGCGGCCGTGTCGGGGGTCTTGCGGGCGCGGCGGGCCGGCCACGAGCCGAGTCCTTCGTTGTGCATGCGGCGGGTCCTCTCCGCAGGGCGGCACGAGCGGGGGTCAGGGTTGCCTCTGGGTGGGCGCGGGTGCGGGCGGCCGGTCCTCGCTCTCCGCCGGGCGCGGTTTCGGGACGGGCCGCCGGTCCCGCAGGGCGAGGGCGGACGGGACGAGGCCCCTCGGCAGGAACAGCATGGCGAGGACGAGGAGCAGCCCGTAGACGGCGTAGGAGAGGACGGCGGGCGCGGACGCGGGCATGCCCTCCCGCGTCCCGACGTCGTTGAGGAGCTGGACGAGCAGGGTGATCGCGGTGGCGCCCGCGACGGCGCCCGCGATCGTCCCGGCCCCGCCGACCACGACCATGACGACGTACTCGATCGACAGCAGGACGGGGAACGAGCCGGGGGCGACGTAGCCGATGTAGTAGGCGTAGATGCCGCCCGCCAGCCCGGCGAACCCGGCGGAGAGGGCGAAGACCGCCTGCTTGTACGCCGCGACGGGCACGCCCGACGACGCGGCGGCGACCTCGCTGGTGGCGAGGGCCCGCAGCCCGCGTCCCGGGCGGGACGTCACGATGTGCCGGGTGACGAGGGCGACGAGGCCGAGCGCGGCGAGCGCGAGGTAGGCGTAGGAGACCTCGGTCGCGAACTCGTACCCGGCGATCCGCAGCCGCGGGACGCCCTGCAGGCCGATGTCGCCGCCCGTCCAGTCCTGGCGTCCGACGAGGTTCAGCAGGATGAGCTGGACGGCCAGGGTCGCGAACGCGAGCTGGTGGCCGCGCAGCCGCAGCAGCGGCACGCCCACGACGGCGGCGGCCGCCGCGGCGGCGAGCGGCGCCGCGAGCAGGCCGAGCCAGGTCGGGGCGCCGTGCACGGCGGTCAGCGCCGCCGTGTAGCCGCCGATCATGGTGAACGACGCCTGGCCGAGGGACACCTGGCCCGCGTACCCCATGAGCATGGACAGGCCGATGGCGACGGTCGCCGACAGCAGCAGGAGCACGTACACCGAGACCTGCGACTCCGTCAGCAGGAGCGGGACGATCAGCGCGACGGCGGCGACGGCCGCGACGGCCGCCCGGGCGGCAGTGGTCATCGGGCGGCCTCCTCCTGGAGCGCGGACCGGCGCGAGGCCCGCCACGTCATGATCGCCAGCATCAGGCCGAGCGCGACGACGGTCTGGTACGACGCCTCGCCGTAACCCGCGACCATGGCCTCGGCGACGCCGAGCGTCAGCGCCCCGGCGAGCGCGACGCCCGGCCGGTCCAGCCCGCCGAGCACCGCCGCGGCGAACCCGTTGGTGATCAGCAGGACGTCGCTGTCGTACGACACCGGCTGGAGCGGCACGAGCAGCACCCCGGCGATCCCGCCGAGCGCACCGCCGAGCGCGAACGCGACGAGGCCCATCCGGACGACGTCGATGCCGACGGCCCGCGCCGCGTACGGGTTCGACGCGCACGCGCTCAGGGCCTTGCCGAGGTAGGTGCGGCCGAAGAACAGCGCGAGCAGCGCGAACACCGCGGCGGTGACCCCGATGACGAGGAACGACTGCTTCTGTATATGCGCCCCGGCGAGGGTGACGGCGCCGCCGATCCCCTCGTGCGAGCGCGGGCCGTCCCCCCAGATCATGATCTCCACGGCGTAGGCGAGGAAGCCGACGCCGAGGGTGACGATCAGCGCGGCGCGGGCGTCGGTGCCGCGCCGGCCGGTCGCGGCGAGCCCGACCGCGAGGCCCACCGCGCCCGTCACGGCGACGGCCGCGGCCTCCGCGGCGCCGTGCGGCAGCCCCCGCGCCAGCAGCGAGCCCGCCGTCATGCCGCCGACGACGGCGAACATGCCCTGCGCGAAGTTCACGACGCGGGTGACCCGGTGGATGGTGACGAGGCCGCCCGCCAGCAGCGCGAACCCGCAGCCGACGGCGATCCCGGAGATCAGGTACTGCACGAAGGCGCTCACGAGCCGCTCCCTTCGGTGCCGCCGGCGCGTCCGCCGAGGTAGGCGTCCAGCACCGCGGGGCCCGCGGCGAGCTCGGCGGCGGTCCCCTCGGCGCGGATCCGGCCGGCCTCCAGCACGTAGCCGCGGCCGCACAGGTCGAGCGCGAGCCGCGCGTTCTGCTCGATCAGCAGCACCGCGACGCCGCGCTCGGCGTTGAGCGCCCGCAGGTGCCCGGCGAGGTCGGCGGTGACGAGCGGCGCGAGGCCGAGCGACAGCTCGTCCACGACGACGACGTCCGGCGCGGCCATCAGCGCCCGGCCGAACGCGACCATCTGCTGCTCGCCGCCGGACAGCGTCCCGGCGCGCCTGCCGCGCAGCTCCGCGAGCCGCGGCAGCGCCCGGTACACCGGGGCGGTGTCGCGCGCGCCCCGCCCGCGGCGGCGCCAGGCGCCGAGCGCGAGGTTGTCCTCGACGGTCAGGTCGTCGAACATCTGGCGGCCCTCCGGGACGAGCCCCGCGCGCCCGGACAGCCGGACCCGGCCCGACGCCGGCCGCAGCAGCCCGAGCACGGCGTTGACGAGCGAGGTCTTGCCCGCGCCGTTCGGCCCGATCAGCGCGACCATCTCGCCCGCGCCGACGGTGAGCGCGACCCGGTCCAGCGCGGTCGCCGTCCCGTACCGGACGACGAGGTCCGCCACCTCGATCACCGCCCCGCTCATGGGGTCGGCTCCGCGCCCAGGTAGGCCGACACGACGGCCGGGTCCGCGCGGATCTCGTCCGGGGTGCCCTCGGCGATGAGCCTGCCGAGGTCGAGGACCCCGACCCGGTCGGCGAGGCGCGCCACGAACGCGACGTCGTGCTCGACGAGGACCATCGTCATCCCCTCGCCGCGCAGGCCCTCCAGCAGCCGCGCGAGCGCCTCCCGCTCGGCGGCGCGCAGCCCGGAGGCCGGCTCGTCCAGCAGGAGCAGCCGGGGGCGGGCGCACAGGGCGCGCGCCACCTGGAGCGAGCGCTGCTGCCCGAGCGGCAGCGCCTCCGCCGAGCGGTGCGCCCAGTCGCGCAGCCCGACCCGGTCGAGGGCGGCGAGCGCGTCCGCGCGGATCGCCGCCTCCTCGCGCCGGTGCCGCGGCAGCCGCAGCGTCGCGGCGAGGAAGCCGTGCCGGGTGCGGGCGTGCGCGCCGACCATGACGTTCTCCAGCGCCGTCATCCCGCGGAACAGGCGGGCGGCCTGGAACACGACCGCGATGCCGAGCCGCGCCCGCGCGTGCGGCGCGAGCCGGTCGATGCGGCGCGCGCCGTCCCCGGTGCCGTACACGACGGTGCCGTGGTCCGGGACGAGGTGCCCGCTGACCAGGTTGAGCAGGGTGGACTTCCCCGCGCCGTTCGGGCCGATCACCGCGCGGGTCTCGCCCTCGGCGACCGCCATCGACACGTCGCGGACGGCGTACACCCCGCCGAACGCGCGGCCGACCGAGCCGATCTCCAGCAGCGCGGTCATCCGGCCGCCCGCGCGGTCTCGGCGATCTGCCTCATCGACACGTCGGTCGGGACGAGCTTGCCGCCCTTGACCGTGTTCATCGAGATGTCGCTCGGCCGCAGCCCCGAGTGGTCGGTCTTCGAGTAGGCGTACTTGCCGCACGGCGTGACGGTGGTGAGCGACTCCAGCGCGTCCCGGATCTTCGCGCGGTCCGGGCCGCCCGCCTTCTGGATCGCGGCGGCGAGGAGCTTCACGCCCGTGTAGCCGTCCATCGCGAACTGCGGCGGCTCGTAGCCGTACTTCTGCTTGAACGGCACCGACATCTCCTGTACCGACTGCTTCAGCTTCCCGTCGGGCAGGTAGTCGGCGACGACGCCGATCGCGCTCTGGACGTGCACGCCCTCGCTCGCCTTGCCGACCGGCCCGAGCCACAGCTTGCTGGCCTGCGAGGCGGTCATGTACAGCGGCGTCTTCAGCCCGGACGAGGGGTACTGCTTGGCGAGGGTGACGCCGGGCGCCCCGCTCGCCCACACGACGAGGGCCTGCGCCGCGGACCCGCGGACGTGCGTGAACAGCGGGCTGAAGTCGGACGCGGTCGTCTCGTACGGCTCCTCCTTCACGATCTGCACGCCGTACTGCCCCGCGTACTTCTTCATCCCGGCGAACCCGGCGCGCGAGTAGGCGCTCTTGGTGTCGTAGGCGACCGCGATCCTCCCGATCGACTGCGTCTTCAGGTACCAGAGCATCGCCTGCGCGTAGGTGGAGGAGATCGCCGGAACCACGAAGACGTGCGAGCGGACGGGGTTCACCTGCTCGTCCGCCGGGGCGAGGGAGATGTAGGGGATCTTCTCGCGCTCGGCGAGCGGCTCCACCGCGAGCGCGACGTTGGAGAACGTGGAGCCGAGGATCGCCGTGACCTTCTTCGACTTCAGCTTGTTGAAGTGCAGGACGCCCTGGTCGGGCGCGGTCCGGTCGTCCAGGGTGGTCAGCTCGATCTTCCGGCCGCCGATGCCGCCGGCGCCGTTGATCTGCTCGACGGCCAGCTCGACGGTCTTCTTGGCCTCCCCGCCGAGCGGGGCGTAGTTTCCGGTCAGGGACTCGATGAAGCCGATCTTCAGTGTCTTGCCGGAGCCGGACCCGGATCCGGAGCCGCACGCGGCCGCGGCGAGGGCGGTGGCGGCGAGGATCGGAACGAATGAGCGCACCGGAGGCCTCCTGGGGTGGGGTGCGGTGACCGAACGCCTCCCGAGCCCATCCGGACCGCGGTGTCCCGGCGCCGCCCTGGGGCGGCGACGGGGCTGGACAGCTCCGAAGCTAGGCGTAGTCTTCACGACAGTCAAGAATCTGCCCAACATTGCCGCGCCCCGGCCGGAGCCCGTCTCCGGACCCGCGCGCGCCGGCCGGACGACGGGAGCCGCTCACGGTGGACGCGCGGGACCGGGACGAGCCGTCGCCGCGGCTGCGGCCGCAGTCGCTCATGCTCACCTACCTGGGCAACTACGTCCTCGGCCGCGACATCGCGGTCTTCTCGGGCAGCCTCATCGCGGCGTTCGCCCGGCTCGGCGTCGGCGAGCACGCCGTCCGCTCCACGCTCACCCGCATGGTCGGCCGCGGCCTGCTGGCGCGGCACCGCGCGGGCCGCCGCATGCACTTCGGGCTCACCGCGCGCTCGGAGGCCGTCCTGCGCGACGGCGAGGAGCGCGTCTGGCGGCGCGGCGTCCTCAACACCGACTGGGACGGCTGCTGGACGGTGCTCGCGTTCTCCCTGCCCGAGTCGTGGCAGCGCGTCCGGCACGACCTGCGCGCCCGGCTGGCCTGGGCGGGCTTCGGCTCGCTCGGCAACGGCACCTGGATCGCGCCGTCCCGGGTGGACGTCCGCCCGATCGTCGCCGGGCTCCGGCTGGACGGCCGCGTCAAGGTGTTCGCGGGCCCGGCCGAGGCGCCGACGAACGTCCCCGGGATGCTGCGCGAGGCATTCGACCTGGAGGCGCTCGCGAGCGGCTACCGCGCGTTCCTCGCCCGCTGGGACCGGCCCGCCCCGCTCCCCCACGCGCCCGACGACCTCGCCCGGTACCTGTGGATGACGACGGAGTGGCTGCAACTCGTCCGCCGCGACCCGCGGCTGCCGGTCGAGCACCTGCCCGCCGGCTGGCCCGCCGTGCGCGGCCAGCATGTCCTGCTGGAACTGCGCGACCGCTACGAGGCCCCCGCCCGCCGCCTCGCCGACGCCGCCATCGAGTCCATCCCCGTCCCCCCGCCGCCCCCGGACACGGCGGACGGCGGCGAGTTCCCACAGAACCCCAGGCTGTGATCGAGAGTCCCGGCCAGGACGCCCGAGCCGCTCGCGCCGCCCCGGAGGGCCGCTCGGTACGCCCTAAGCTTGCCGGATGCGGAACATCGTGCTGGCCTCGGCGTCCCCGGCGCGGCTCCAGATCCTGCGGCGGGCCGGGCTCGACCCGAAGGTCGTCGTCAGCGGCGTGGACGAGGACGCGATCACGGCCGCGTCCGTCCCGGCCCTGGTCGAGGAGCTGGCCGCCGCCAAGGCCGCCGCGGTCGCCGGTCAGCTCTCCGGCGCCCTCGTCATCGGCTGCGACTCGCTGCTCGAACTGGACGGCCGCCCCTACGCCAAGCCGCGCTCCGCCGAGGAGGCCGCCGGCTGGTGGCGGGACCGGCGCGGCAGGACCGGCACCCTCCACACCGGCCACTGCGTCGTCGACACCGCCACCGGCGCCGAGGCCCGCGCGGTGGCGAGCACCGACGTGCGCTTCGGCTCGCCCGGCGACGCCGAGATCGCCGCCTACATCGGCACCGGCGAGCCCCTCCACGTCTCGGGCGCCTTCACCCTGGAGGGCCTCGGCGCCTGGTTCGTCGAGGGCATCGACGGCGACGCGGGCACCGTCATGGGCCTCTCGCTCCCCCTCCTGCACCGGCTGCTGAAGCAGCTCGACGTCCCCCTGACGACCATCTGGCCGACGCCCTAGCGGGAACGCTCGCGCGCCACGCCGCCTGCCCGACCGGACGGTGGCCGTGCTGGTGAGCCTCGGGCGCGGCGCCGGGCTCGTCCTGCTCGGCGAGCACCTCGCGTGGACGGGCTGGGTCGCGATCGGGTGTGTCTGTGCGGCGTCCGGCGGGGCCTCGGCGGAGGCTCGGAGCGGGGTCAGGTGCGGGGGATCGTGATGGTGATCCGGGTGCCCGCGCCGGGCGGGCTGTCGATCTCGACGCGGCCGCGGAGGGCGCGGACCCGGTCGGTCAGCCCGGCCAGCCCGCCGCCCGGGGCGGGCACGGCGGCGCCCGCGCCGTCGTCGCGGACCTCCGCGACGACGGCGTCCCCGGTGTCCCGGACGCTCAGCTCGACGGACGAGGCGCGGGCGTGCTTGACGGCGTTCGTGAGCGCCTCGCACAGCGCGAAGTACAGCGTCGACTCGATCTCCGGCGGGAACCGGCGCCCGGGCAGGTCGAGGCGGACGGGCGCGGCCGTGCGGGCGGCGACCAGCTCCAGCGCCGGGCCGAGCCCGGCGTCCGCGAGGATCGCCGGATGCACGCCCCGGGCCAGGTCGTCGAGCTCGGCGACGGCCTCGGCGAGCTCGCGGCGGCAGACGGCGGCCTGGTCG
>NZ_CAACUY010000258.1 GCF_900659615.1 Actinomadura fibrosa
CGGTCCTCGCCGCCGACCCGGCCGCCGAGGTGCGCCTCGCGGTGTCGCTGCGGCCGGAGCTGACCGAGGCCGAGCGCGCCGCGATCGACTACCGGATCGGGCCGCGGGACCGGCCGCGCCCGCCGCCCTGGTTCCGCGACCGGCTGGGCGACGCGGAGCTGCTGCGCCGGTGCGCCACGTCCGCCCACGTCGGCCTGCGCCGCCTCGCCGCCCACAGCCCGCACCTCCCCGCGGATCTCGTCACGCTGCTCGCCGCGGACGGCGACTTCACCGTCCGCGCGCTGCTGGCCGAGCACCATCCCGGCGCGCCCGGCGAGCTCCTGCTCGCCGTCACGCTGGAGTCGCGGCACCCGGCCCGGTTCGAGCGGCTCGGCCACCCGAACTTCCCGCACGCGGGCCTCGCCCGGCTGGCCGGCTCGCCGGACCCGGTCGCCCGGATGCTCGCGATCCGCGACCCCGCCGCGTCCGCCGAGGTCGTCGAGCGGCTCAGCCGCGACGGCGAGCCGCGGGTGCGGGCCGCCGCCGCGGGCGACGCGCGGCTGCCCGTCGCCCGGCTGCTGGAGCTGCTCGACGATCCCGCCGCCGCGCGGAGCGCCGCCGGGAACCCCGGCCTGCCGGAGCCCTCGATGCGGCGCATCCTCTACGACGTCGCGATCCTCTGATCCCGTCCCCAGGACGGGATCCCCGCGCTAGCGGACCGGCAGGCCGGTGACGGTGCGGCCGATGACCAGGCGCTGGATCTCGCTGGTGCCCTCGAAGATCGTGAAGATCTTGGCGTCCCGGTGCATGCGCTCCACCGGGTACTCGCGGGTGTAGCCGTTGCCGCCGAGGATCTGGATGGCCTCCTCGGTGACCCGCACGGACATCTCGCTCGCCATCAGCTTGGCCATCGAGCCCTCGGCGTTCTCGAAGTCCTTGCCGGTGCGCGCCATCCACGCGGCCCGCCAGACCATCAGCCGGGCGGCGTCGAGCTGGCACTTCATGTCGGCGAGCTTGAACGCGATGGCCTGGAAGTCGCCGATCTTCTTGCCGAACTGCTCGCGCTCCTGCGCGTACTGGAGGGCGTAGTCGTAGGCGGCGCGGCCGACGCCGAGGGCCATCGCGCCGACGGACGGGCGGGTGGTCTCGAAGGTCTTCATCGCGGCCTGGCCCTTGGCGCTCTTGCCCTCGCGGACCCGGGCGATGCGCTCGTCGAACTTCTCCTTGCCGCCGACGATCAGGTGGCTCGGGATCCGGACGTTGTCGAGGATGACCTCGGCGGTGTGGGAGGCGCGGATGCCGTGCTTCTTGAACTTCTGGCCCTGCTTCAGCCCCGGCGTCCCCGGCGGCACGATGAAGCTCGCCTGGCCGCGGCTGCCGAGGTCGGGGTGGACGGAGGCCACCACGACGTGGACGTCGGCGATGCCGCCGTTGGTCGCCCACGTCTTGGTGCCGTTCAGCACCCACTCGTCCTTGGCCTCGTCGAACACGGCGCGGGCGCGGATGGAGCCCACGTCGCTGCCCGCGTCGGGCTCGGAGGCGCAGAACGCGCCGAGCTTGACGTCGTCGGTGGTGCCGAACATCTGCGGCACCCACTCGGTGACCTGCTCGGGCGTGCCCACGGCGGCCACGGACGCGGCGGCGAGGCCGGTGCCCACGATCGACAGGGCGATGCCGGCGTCGCCCCAGAACAGCTCCTCGAACGCCACCGGGATGCCGAGGCCGCTCGGCTCCAGCCACTGGGTGGCGAAGAAGTCGAGCGAGTAGAGGCCCACCTTGGACGCCTCCTGGATGAGCGGCCAGGGGGTCTCCTCGCGCTCGTCCCACTCCTCCGCCGCGGGGCGGATGACGTCCCGGGCGAACTCGTGGACCCACTCCCGGACCTCGCGAACGTCCTCGCTGGGCTCCAGCGAGAACGGCGTCGACTCCGCGCTCGTCATGATTAATAGACCCTCTCTCCAATATCGCCTGTTACCAACGGTAGCACCAAAGGGCGTTACCGCGGGTAACACCGTGGCCAGGGTCACAGGCCGCCGCGCCGGGCGGCGGGTCAGCCGCGGCCGGGCGAGAAGGAGCGGGCGGACGCGTAGCCGGCGATCTCGATCATGGGCGGGCGCTCGCCCACCGCGACGTCGCTGGTCCGGGCGTCGTGCCCGTCCGCGAGCCGGCGGAACTGGGTGAGGGCGGTGGCCGGCGCGCCGAGCGGGATCATCCGCCCGTGCCGCTCCAGTCGCGACCACGCGGTCAGCATGATCTGGCCGGACATGGCCCCGAGCGCCTCGGTGGACTGGTGCGAGTGCACCCGGCGGCCGAGGTCCACCTGGGCGATCGCGTCGAGCCCCGCGTCCTGGTAGACGTCCAGCAGCAGGCCCAGCTCGACGCCGTAGCCGGTGACGAACGGGAGCCGCTCCAGCAGCGCCCGGCGGCCCGCGTACTCGCCGCCGAGGGGCTGCATCACGCCCGCGAGCAGCGGCCAGTGCAGGTTGATCAGCGGGCGGGCGACCAGCTCGGTCACCCGGCCGCCGCCGCCCTCGACGCGCCGGTCCCCGTCGATCAGCGGCCGGTCGTAGCAGCCCTTCACGTATCCGACGGACGGGTCGGTCAGCAGCGGCCCGAGCAGGCCGGTGACGTAGGACGAGGAGAAGCCGCGCAGGTCGGCGTCCACGAACACGATCAGGTCGCCGGACGTCGCCGCGAGCGACTTCCACAGCGCCTCGCCCTTGCCGGACATGCGCCCGTGCTCCGGCAGGACGGCGTCCTGGGCGACGACCTCGGCGCCCGCGGCGGCGGCCACGGCGGCGGTCCGGTCGGCCGACCGGGAGTCGACCACGACGATCTCGTCGACGAGCGGGATCCGCTCGACGAGATCGGTGCGGACGGCGGCCACGATCGCGCCGACCGTCGCCTCCTCGTCGCGCGCGGGCAGCACGACGCTGATCCTCGTGGATCCCTTGGCGGCCAGCAGGACGTGCGGGGGCCAGTCCTCCGCCGCGCTCGTACGGCGGCGCAACCACGACTCGACCTCAGGCAGCACGCGCTCTCCCTCCCGTGCGGACCGTCCCCGGGACCAGGGCGTCCTCCTCCAAGGAAACGCCAGATCGGCCCCGATCATTCACCGTTGGCACGGGCCACGGTCAGCCGACCCAAAGAGTTAACAAGCGCACAACACATCGGTCACTCGGCGGCGTGCTTGTCCAGGAAGGCGTAGACGTCCGCCTCGTCCACGCCGGGGAAGGCGCCGGGCGGCAGGACCGACAGCACGTGCGAGTGCGCCCGCGCCGACGGCCAGGCCATGCCCTCCCACCGGTCCGACAGCGCCTTCGGGGGGCGCTGGCAGCACTCGCCGTCCGGGCAGGCCGACTTGACCCGCCGGGTCGTCTCCCGGCCGCGGAACCAGCGCGAGTCCTCGAACCGGACGCCCAGCGTGATCGCGAAGTCGCGCTCGTGGCTGGGGTCGATGTGCGACAGGCACCAGTACGTGCCGTTGGGGGTGTCGGTGTACTGGTAGTAGACCGAGAAGCGGTCCTCGGCGCCGAACACGTGGCGGCCGGCCCACTGGCGGCACATCCGCTGGCCCTCGATCGCGCCCGCCTCGTCCTGGGGGAAGGCGAGGCCGTCGTTGGCGTAGGCCTTGTAGATGGTCCCGTTCTCGTCGTTCTTGGTGAAGTGGAGCTGGAGGCCGAGGTGGTGGGTGGCGACGTTGGTGAAGCGGTGGGCCGCCATCTCGTAGGAGACGGAGAAGACGTCGGCCAGGTCCTCCACGGACAGCTCGCGCGCGGCCTTGGCCTCCTGGAGGAACGGGACGACGCTGCGCTCCGGCATGAGGATCGCGGCGCCGAAGTAGTTCGCCTCGACGCGCTGGCGCAGGAAGTCGGCGAAGTCGCGGGGCTGGTCGTGGTCCAGCGCGATGTGCCCGAGGGTCTGCAGGAGGATCGTGCGCGGCGTGTGCATGCCGAGCTGCTCGCGCTCCAGGTAGATCCGCCGGTTGCGCAGGTCGGTGATCGACCGGACGGAGCGCGGCAGGTCCTGGACGTACTGGAGGCTGAACCCGAAGTGGCCGACCAGGGTCATCAGCATTCCCTGGGACACCGCGCCGCCCCGGTAGCCGACGGCGTCGAGGGTCTGGGCGGCGACCGTCTCGATCTCCGGGAAGTGGTTGCCGCGCTCGTGCATCGAGCGGCGCAGCTCGGCGTTGGCCTTGCGGGCCTCCTCCGGGCTCGCGGTGGGCTTGGTGCGGCTGCGCTTCAGCTCGCCGTACAGCGCCAGGATGTGCTCGATCACCTCGTTCGGCATGCGCTTGCCGACCTTGAGGTGGGACAGGCCGAGCGTCCGGTACAGCGGGTCGCGCTGCGCCTCCTCCAGCTGGATCTCCAGCTGGGCGCGGCGGCTCGGCGGCTGGCGGCGCAGCAGCTCCTCGACCGGGCACTCCAGGGCGGTGGCGAGGGCCTGGAGCAGCGAGAGCTTCGGCTCGCGGCGGCCGTTCTCCAGCAGCGAGAGCTGGGACGGCGCGCGGCCGACGCGCTCCCCGAGGTCCGACAGCGTCATGCCGCGGTTGCGCCGGAGGTGGCGCAGCCGCTGGCCGAACGTGACGAGATCCACGTCACTCGTCAAGTTGAGGGGTTCTTCTGGCCGCAAGGTCGTCACGGCTTCATGGTAGCGGAAATTTCGCTGTTCTTCTGTTACTCACGAGTTCATTTGGGGGTTGCGGTCGGGGCATAGTCGAGGTCAAGCACCCAGGGGACGACACGGAAGGGCAAGGCAATGAGCGAAAGTCGCCTCAAGGGCGCAGCCGAGGAGCTGCAGCGGCAGTGGGACACCGATGACCGCTGGAAGGGCATCGAGCGGACCTACACCGCGGAGGACGTCGTCCGGATCCGCGGTTCGGTCCAGGAGGAGCACACCCTCGCGCGCCTCGGCGCCGAGCGCCTGTGGAAGCTGCTGCAGGAGGAGGACTACGTCCACTCCCTCGGCGCGCTGACCGGACTCCAGGCCGTCCAGCAGGTCAAGGCCGGCCTCAAGGCCATCTACCTGTCGGGCTGGCAGGTCGCGGCCGACGCCAACCTGGCGGGCCAGACCTACCCCGACCAGAGCATCTACCCGGCGAACTCGGTGCCGGCCGTCGTGCGGCGCATCAACAACGCGCTGCTGCGCGCCGACCAGGTCCAGTGGGCCGAGGGCGAGGGCGACACGCACTTCCTCGCGCCGATCGTGGCCGACGCCGAGGCGGGCTTCGGCGGCGTGCTGAACGCCTTCGAGCTGATGAAGGGCATGATCGCCGCGGGCGCCGCGGGCGTGCACTGGGAGGACCAGCTGGCCTCCGAGAAGAAGTGCGGCCACCTCGGCGGCAAGGTCCTCATCCCGACCTCGCAGCACATCAAGACGCTGAACACCGCCCGCCTCGCCGCGGACATCTCCAACGTGCCGTCCCTGATCATCGCGCGGACCGACGCCGAGGCCGCGACCCTGATCACGACGGACGTGGACGAGCGCGACCGCGAGTTCATCACGGGCGAGCGCACCGCCGAGGGCTTCTACCGGGTCCGCAACGGCATCGAGCCCTGCATCGCCCGCGCCAAGGCCTACGCGCCGTACTCCGACCTCATCTGGATGGAGACCGGCACGCCGGACCTGGAGCAGGCCCGCAAGTTCGCCGAGGCGGTCAAAGCCGAGTACCCGGACCAGATGCTCGCCTACAACTGCTCGCCGTCCTTCAACTGGAAGAAGCACCTGGACGACGCGACCATCGCGAAGTTCCAGCGCGAGCTCGGCCACATGGGCTTCAAGTTCCAGTTCATCACCCTGGCGGGCTTCCACGCGCTCAACTACGGCATGTTCGACCTGGCCCACGGCTACGCCCGCGAGGGCATGACGGCCTACGTCGACCTCCAGGAGCGCGAGTTCGCGGCGGCCGAGAAGGGCTTCACCGCGGTCAAGCACCAGCGCGAGGCCGGAACCGGCTACTTCGACCTGGTCAGCACCGCGATCGCGCCCGACTCGTCCACCACGGCGCTGAAGGGCTCCACGGAAGAGGGCCAGTTCCACTAGAGGCCGGTTCCACTAGAGGTGACGGGCTCGTCCCTGGGTTGAGCCCCTCCGTCCGCCGAAGGCCCCCGCGCTCCTACACCCGCGGGGGCCTTCTGGCGCGTGCCACTTCGGCCAGTTTCGGCACAGGTATCGACATCTCCCACCTTTCCGGGCAGTGTGAGCACGCTTGTGATCACTCAAGGGAGAGGATCCTCAGATGGCGCCGCGCCACCCCAGGCTCACCGCGTTCCGGGCCACCCCCGGCCGGACGCTCCCGATCGCCGTCGCAGCAGTGAGCGTGATCGCGCTCGCGCCGGCCACCGCCGATGCCCGCGAGCGCTACACCCCCGGCGCTCCCGGTGTCGGCGACGCCTACTTCCCGCTGGAGGGCAACGGCGGGTACGACGCCCGGCACTACTCGCTGGACCTCCGCTACGACCCCGACTTCGACCAGCTCGACGGGACGGTCACGCTCACCGCGCGGGCCACGCAGAACCTGTCGAGCTTCGACCTGGACCTCTCGGGCATGGACGTCGAGCAGGTCAGGGTGAACAAGGCCAAGGCCAAGTACACGCGCAAGGGCCAGGAACTGATCATCACGCCGCGCAAGGGCCTGCGGAAGGGCTCGACGTTCACGGCGTCCATCACCTACGGCGGCGTCCCGCAGACCATCGTGGGCTCCCCCATCGTGTTCGGCTCCCCCTACGGGTTCCTGCACACGCCGGACGGCGCGTTCGTCGGCGGCGAGCCCAACGGCTCCTCCACCTGGTTCCCGGTGAACGACCACCCGAGCGACAAGGCGACCTACGACTACCGGATCGCGGTGCCGAAGGGCCTGACCGTCGTCGCCAACGGCCTGCTGACCGGCACGCAGAACACCGTCGCCTCGTTCAGCCGCCGCCGCGGCGGCACCCAGGCCAGCGTGTTCAGGTGGCGCGAGAGCAGCCCGATGGCGAGCTACCTCGCGACGATCGACATCGGCAAGTGGGAGACCAGGGTCGGCCGGACGCCCGGCGGCCTGCGCAACTACACCGCCGTCGACCCGGCGCTCATCGCCGCCCAGCCGAACGCGGTCCAGTTCTTCTTCGACACGACCAGCGAGGCCACCGACCTCTGGAACGACACCTTCGGCCCGTACCCGTTCGAGACCACCGGCGCGATCGCCGACGACGCGCAGTACAACGGCCAGCCGCTCGGCTTCTCCCTGGAGACCCAGAGCAAGCCGGTGTACTCGGCCGTCCGCAACACCGCCACGATCGCGCACGAGCTGGCGCACCAGTGGTTCGGCGACAGCGTCTCGGTGGCCCGCTGGCAGGACATCTGGCTCAACGAGAGCTTCGCGACGTGGGCGCAGTGGTGGTGGAACGAGAAGCACGGCGTCCGCACCGTCCACGACCAGGCCCGCCTCACCTACAACTCGCGCGCCTTCCCCGACCCGGCGGGCAACCCGTTCTGGTCGATCGTGACCGCGAACCCGCAGCGCGACACGATGTTCAACCAGCGCGTCTACAGCGGCGGCGGCATGGCGCTCCAGTTCCTCCGCGAGAAGATCGGGGACGAGAAGTTCTTCACGCTGCTCCGCACGTGGGCCGCCCAGCACCGGCACGGCAACGCGACCACCGAGCAGTTCACCGCCCTGGCGCAGCGGATCTCCGGCCAGGACCTCACCCAGTTCTTCAAGGACTGGCTGTACTCGCCGACCAAGCCGGCGCTCCCGGAGGGCTGATGCCCTCGGCCTGAGCGCCGGGTGGGCTCCCGCGTGAGCGGGCGGCACGCTTCACCGGGCGGGCGCGCGGCGCCGGGACTGTGCGAAAGTACGTGGTCCCCGCCCGCCGCCCGCCCTAGGCTTGCGACCGGTGAGCGCTCTTCCGTGGGTCTGGTGGTACGGCTTCCGCCGTCACACCGCGTACCCGATCGGCTCGCTCGCGGAGGCCCTCACCAACACCGCGTTCGGCTTCATGCGCGCGTACGTCCTCATCGCCCTCTGGCACGAGCGGCCCGCGCTCGGCGGCTACGACGCGACCGACGCCGTCACGTTCTGCTTCCTGACGCAGGCGCTGATCGGGCCGCTCCAGATCTTCGGCGGGATGGAGCTCACCGAGCGGATCCGCAGCGGCGACGTGGCGATCGACCTGCACCGCCCGGTCGGGCTCCAGGGCTGGTGGCTCGCCGACGACCTCGGCCGCGCGGCCGGCTCGCTGGCGCTGCGCGGCGGCCCGCCGCTGCTCGCCGGGGCGCTCGCCTTCCCGTTCCGCTGGCCGGGCCCCGCCGGGACGGCCGCGTTCGCCGCCGCCGTGCTGCTCGGCGCCCTCGTCGGCTTCGGCCTGCGCTACGTCGTCGCGCTCGGCACGTTCTGGCTGCACGACGACCGCGGCCTCAACGCGGTGACCCTCGTCATGTCGCTGTTCCTCTCCGGGATGATCCTCCCGCTGGTCGTCCTCCCCGGCCGGCTCGGCGCGCTCGCGCGGGCGCTGCCGTGGGCGGCGCAGATCCAGGTGCCCGCGGACGTGTTCCTCGGCAGGCGCACCGGGGCGGACCTGCCGGCCGCGCTCGCGTTCCAGGCCGCGTGGGCGGCGGCGCTGCTCGCCGCGGGCTGGCTGCTGACCCGGGCGGTCCGCCGGAGGCTGGTGATCCACGGTGGCTGAGGCGGCGGCCGGGACGGCGGGCTCGGCGGCGGCCGGGGCGGTGCCGCGCCGATCCCCCGGCCCCCTGGGCGCGTACGCGCTCCTGGCGTGGACGTGGACGCGCGCGGCGGCGCGCTACCCGGCGTCGATGGTGCTGCTCGCGCTCGCGACGGGCGCCGTCGGCGCCCTCGACGCGGCGGCGATCGGGCTGCTGTTCACGCGCGCCCCGCGCATCGCCGGGTTCGAGGTCGCCGAGGTGCTGTTCCTGTACGGGACGTCCGCGCTGTCGTTCGCGGTCTCCGACATCCTGCTCGGCACGACCGAGCGGCTCGGGCAGCACGTGCGGCTGGGCACCCTGGACGCGATGCTCGTGCGGCCGGTGAGCCCGCTCGTCCAGGTCGCCGCGGAGGAGTTCACGCCGCGGCGGTTCGGCAAGCTGGTGCCCGCGGTGGGGGTGCTCGCGCTCGCGCTGCCGCGGCTGGACGTGCCGTGGACGCCGGGACGCGCCGCGATGGTCGCGCTCATGGTGGTGTCGGGGGCCGCGATCTTCGGGGGGATCTGGGTGCTGACGGGCGCCGTGCAGTTCGTCCTCGTCGACAGCCACGGCGCGACCAAGTCGCTCACCTACGGGGGCGCGTTCCTGACCCAGTATCCGATGACCATGTTCGCCCGCGACTTCGTCCGCGCGGTGACCTTCGTGGTGCCGCTCGCGTTCGTCAACTGGCAGCCCGCGCTGTACGTGCTGGACCGGCCCGACCCGCTCGGGCTGCCCGGCGCGGCGCGGTTCGCCTCGCCCGCCGTCGCCGCCGCGGTGTGCGCGGCGGCCGCGGCGGCGTGGCGGGCGGGGCTGCGGCACTACCGATCCACGGGGAGCTGAGGACCGATCGACAGGATTCCGACCGACAGGGAGCCGATCGACAGGGAGCCGGGAGCGGTGCCGATGATCGAGGCCGCCGGCGTCGTCAAGTCCTTCCCCGTCCGCGGCCGCCGGCGGGGCCTCCGGCGGTCCCGGACGCCGCTCCGCGCGGTGGACGGCGTGTCGTTCACCGTCGAGCCGGGCGAGTTCGTCGGCTACCTCGGCCCGAACGGGGCGGGCAAGTCCACCACGATCAAGATGCTGACCGGGATCCTCACGGCGACGTCCGGGTCGCTGCGGGTGTGCGGCCTCGACCCGTCGCGGCGGCGCACGGCGCTGGCCCGGCGGCTCGGGGTGGTGTTCGGGCAGCGGACGACGCTCTGGTGGGACCTGCCGCTGCGCGACAGCCTCGCGCTCGTCCGCCGGCTCTACGGCGTCGAGCGGGAGGCGCACCGGGCCCGGCTCGCCGAGCTGACCGCGCTGCTGGAGCTGGAGCCGTTCCTCGGCACGCCGGTGCGGCAGCTCAGCCTCGGCCAGCGGATGCGCGGCGACCTCGCGGCGGCGCTGCTGCACGACCCGGAGCTGCTCGTGCTGGACGAGCCGACAATCGGGCTGGACGTGGTGAGCAAGGCGACCGTGCGCGACTTCCTGGAGCGGATCAACGCCGAGCGCGGCACGACGATCCTGCTGACCACGCACGACCTCGGCGACATCGAGCGGCTGTGCCGCCGGGTCCTCATCGTCGACCACGGCCGGCTCGCCTACGACGGCGGCCTCGACGAGCTCCGCCGGACCGTGGACGCCGACCGGGTGCTGGTGGTGGAGCTGGCCCGGCCGGGCCCGCCGATCGTCCTCGGGGACGGCGGGCCCGAGCGGATCGAGGCCGAGCGGTCCGAGGGGCCGCGGCAGTGGCTGCGGCTGCCGCGCGGGGCGAACGCGGCGGCCGTGGTCGCGGAGCTCGCGGCCCGGCACGAGGTCCGCGACATCGCGCTGCGGGAGGCGGGCATCGAGGAGGTGCTCGCCGGGCTGTACCGGGGCGACCACGCGTACTCGGGGCCGGGCCTGCCGCGCCCGCGCTCAGCGGTGGATCAGCGGTCCACGGTGGAGTAGTACTCCCGTTCGGCGGCCTCGTCGTCGCGGCCGGAGCCCCAGCGGCGCGGCGCCCAGGTCGGCATCAGCAGCGCGAACCCCATCATCGCGTAGACGCCCGAGCCGAGCAGCATGCGGAGCCCGAAGTCCATGTCGCCGGACGGCGGGACCCTGCCGGGCAGGTCGAGGACGCGGCCGGGGTCGGCGAGGAAGCAGGCGGAGAACCCGAGCAGCGCCAGCGCGGGGACGAGCGAGACCAGCGGGGACGCCCAGCGCGCCACGATGATCACGCCCATCACCAGGCCCACGGCCGCGAGCAGGGCGAACGCGCCGTAGATGCGGGTGCGGTCGGTGATCTGCTGGCCGGTGCCGTCGAAGGACTGGCCGGCCTGGACGTAGCCCCACGCCGCGCCGTAGACGAGCGCGGGGGTGAGCACGACGCCGAGGACGAAGCCGAACGCATGGCGCACCGCGCATCACATCCCATCGACGCGCCCGCCGCGGGCGCGGGGTTCCCGTACCGGTCCATCAGAACACGCGCGTCCGCCGCGCCGCAGTGAATCGGGACTTGTGGGGCCGGAAGGCGATCTTCGGGCACGAGCCGCCGAACCAAGATCGATAACTTTGGCGGCGGCGTCAACTCCGGTACCGGCACGGGCGTCGAACATGACAAGAACGCATGCCGTACATGACGGAAACGTACGACGACACCGCGCCTCCGGACTCTCGGTCTCCCCCGCCGGCAGAGGACGACGGCGGCACTCGCGCGCACGGGGGGAACCGGATGGTCCAGGTATCGGATCGTTCCGAGCACAGGGGGAACCGCGACTCGGCGGGCACCGCGCGGGCGACATGCCTGCTGGACCGCGGCGGCGACGCCGCCGTCCTGCTGTTCGCCGCGTGGACCCTCGCCTACCATCTCGCCCTCCTGTTCGACCCGCCGACCACCGCGCTGCTCGCGGGCTGGCTCGCCGCGTCGGCGGGCGCCGCGGCCGTCCTGCTCGCGCGGCGGCGCCGGCGGCGCGGGT
>NZ_CAACUY010000259.1 GCF_900659615.1 Actinomadura fibrosa
GGGCGCTGCACACGATCGTGCTGGGCACCCCCGGCCTGGTCCACCCGCGCACCGGCCTCGCGACCGACGCGGGCGTCCCCGGCTGGCGCCCGGACCTGCTCCCGGCGCTGCGGGACCGGCTGGGCGCGCCGGTCGTGGTCGAGAACGAGGTCAACCTCGCCGCCGTCGCCGAGCACCGGGTCGGCGCCGCCGCCGGGCACGACGACTTCGCGCTGCTCTGGCTGGACGACGGCATCGGCGCCGCGGTCGTCCTGGACGGGCGGCTGCGGCGGGGCGCGTCCGGCGGCGCGGGGGAGGTCGGGCCGCTGCGCTTCGGCGGCGAGCAGTTCTGCGCCCTGCTGGAGGCCGGCGCCGTCCGCGGGCTCGCCCCGGCGGCCCTCGCGGACCGGATCGTCGGCGCCGTCTTCGCGCTCGTCGCCGTCCTGGACCCGGGGCTGGTCGTGCTCGGCGGCGCGACGGGACGGGACGGCGGCGAGCTCCTGGCCGGTCTGGTCGCCGAGCGGCTGGCCCCGCTGTCCCCGGCGCCGACCGAGGTGCGCGCGAGCGCCGTCGAGGGCAACACCATCCTGCAAGGGGCGGTGCTGACCGCGCTCGGCCTCGCCCGCGACGACGTCTTCGGCTAGCCGGGCGGCCGGGCCCGGTCAGGTCCGGTCAGGGGCGCGGCATGCGCTCGCCGGAGCGCAGCCGGTCCAGGCCGAGCCAGATGAACTCCAGCGCCATCTGCTCGGCGCGCTCGCGGTCGGTCTCGGGGTGGTCCAGCCACCACGACACCATCGACAGCATCGACCCGTACATGAGCGGGACGAGCAGCCGCGCCCGGCGCTCGTTCACCTCCAGCGCGGCCCTGGAGAGCTTCGGGTCGGCGCGGCGGCGGCGGAGCAGCAGGTCGGCGAACGCGGTGCCGAGGCGGTCGCGCAGCTCCCGCAGCCCGAGGCCGACCTCCGGCTTGTCCAGGTGGCGGATGACCAGCGCCCAGGCGTCCGGGTCCTCGGTGGCGTAGTCGAACAGGACCCGGATCATCGCGCGGATGCCCTGCGCCGAGTCGTGCTCGGCGAGGACGGCCGCGTTGAGCCGCGCGGTCAGCTCGGTGACGACCGCGTCGGTCACCTCGGCGAACAGCTCCTCCTTGGACGCGAAGTGCTGGTAGAGCAGCGCCTTGGAGACCTGCGCCGCCGCCGCGACGTGCTCCATCTGCGTCAGGTGGTAGCCGCGCCGCCCGAACTCCTCCAGCGCCACCTGGAGCAGCTGCTCGCGCCGCCGGGCGTGCGGCATCCGCCGCCGGACGCCCGGCGCCGCGTCCCCCGTGACTCCGGTCATGCCCCGAGGTACTTGCCCAGCTCGGCGCGGGCCACCGACCGGACGTGCACCTCGTCCGGGCCGTCGGCGAGCCGCAGGGTGCGCAGCCCGGCCCACATCGCGGCGAGCGGGGTGTCGTCGCTGACGCCGGCGCCGCCGTGCACCTGGATGGCCCGGTCGACGACCTCCAGCGCGACCCGCGGCGCCACGACCTTGATCGCCGCGACCTCCGACCGGGCGGCCTGGACGCCGTGCTTGTCGATCAGCCAGGCGGTCTTCAGGGTCAGCAGCCGGGCCTGCTCGATCGCCATCCGGGACTCGGCGATCTGCGCCCGGACCACGCCCTGCTTGGCGAGGGGCCCGCCGAACGCCTCGCGCGACAGCGCGCGCTCGCACATCAGCTCCAGCGCCCGCTCGGCCATGCCGATCGCGCGCATGCAGTGGTGGATGCGGCCGGGGCCGAGGCGGGCCTGGGCGATCGCGAAGCCGCCGCCCTCCTCGCCGACGAGGTTCTCGACCGGGACGCGGACGTCGGTGAAGGTGATCTCGGAGTGGCCGTGCTGGTCCTGGTAGCCGAACACGGGCAGCGGGCGGACGACCTCGACGCCCGGCGCGTCCAGCGGCACGAGCACCATCGACTGCTGCCGGTACGGGTGGCCCTCGGGGTCGGTCTTGCCCATCACGATCATGATCTTGCAGCGCGGATCCGCGGAGCCGCTGATCCACCACTTGCGCCCGTTGATGACGTAATGGTCGCCGTCGCGCTCGATGCGGGTAGAGATGTTGGTGGCGTCGGAGCTCGCGACGTCCGGCTCGGTCATCGCGAACGCGCTGCGGATCTCGCCGTTCAGCAGCGGGACGAGCCAGCGCTCCTTCTGCTCGGGCGTGCCGAACAGGTGCAGGACCTCCATGTTCCCGGTGTCGGGGGCCGCGCAGTTCGTGGCCTCCGGCGCCAGGCTCGGGGAGCGGCCGGTGATCTCGGCGAGCGACGCGTAGTCGGTGACGCTCAGGCCGTGCGCCGGGTCGTCGCTGTCGGGCAGGAAGAGGTTCCACAGGCCCCGCTTGCGCGCCTCGACCTTGAGGTCCTCCACGATCTGGGGGACGTGGTGCTCGCGGCCCCGCGCCCGCAGCTCGCGCCGCTGCTCCGCGTAGACCGGCTCGGCCGGGTAGACGTGGGAGTCCATGAAGTCCTGGAGGCGGCCGAGGTGGTCCTGGGCCCGCTCGCTCAAACCGAAGTCCATTCCGCTAGAGTAACTGACGAGTCAGTTACTTGGGGAGGGAGTCCCATGGCAGCCTTCGACGGCACCGGCAAGGTCGCGCTGATCACCGGCGGTTCCAAGGGCATCGGGGCCGCGGTGGCGCACCGGCTGGCCGGCGAGGGGACCCGGGTCGTGCTCGCCGACGTGGACGCCGACGCCGGCACCGCGCTGGCGGACGAGCTCGGCGGCGCCTTCGTCCGCTGCGACGTGCGCGAGCCCGCCGACAGCGAGGCCGCCGTCGCCGCGGCCGTCGACCGCTTCGGCGGCCTCGACATCGCGTTCCTCAACGCCGGCATCGCCGGGGGAGGGGGCGTCGACGCCGACTTCGACCTCGCCGCCTACCGCCGCGCCATGGGCGTCAACCTCGACGGCGTCGTCTTCGGCGTGCACGCCGCGCTGCCCGCGATCCGCGCCCGCGGCGGCGGCGACATCATCGCGACGGCCAGCATGGCGGCGCTGACCGCCACCCCGTTCGACCCGGTCTATGGCGCCAACAAGGCGGCCGTGGTCGGACTCGTCCGCGCCCTCGGGCCCGCGTTCGAGGGCGAGGGCATCCGGGTCAACGCCCTGTGCCCCTCGTTCGCCGACACCGACATCCTCGTCCCGATGAAGGAGCAGCTGGAGGCGACGGGCTTCCCCATCCTGGACGTGTCCGACGTCGTCGAGGCGTTCATGGCCGTGCTGAACGCCGACGGCGCCGGGCAGGCGTGGTATGTGGTTCCCGGGCGCCCGTCCGAGCCGTTCAAGTTCCGCGGCGTTCCCGGGCCCCGCTGAGCCCGTCCGCCCTGTCCGTCCCGTCCGTCCGGCAGGACCGAAGGAGAGTCATGCGCGCGATCCAGATCACCGAGTTCGGCGGCCCCGAGGTCCTGAACGTCACCGAGCTGCCCGACCCGTCCGCGGGGCCCGGGCACCTGCTCATCGACGTCTCCCGGGCCGGCATCAACTACGCCGACACCCACCAGGCCGAGAACAGCTACCTGTCGGAGACGACGCTGCCGCTCGTCCCGGGCGGCGAGGTCGTCGGCACCACCCAGGACGGCCGCCGCGTCGTCGCGCTCGTCGGCACCGGCGGGTACGCCGAGCGGGCCGTCGCGCCCGAGGCCCTGGCCTGGGACGTCCCGGACGGCATCGACGACGCCACCGCCCTGGGCATGATCGTCCAGGGCGCGTCCGCGTGGCTGCTGCTGCGCCGCAGCGTCCACCTGGAGCCCGGCGAGTCGGTCGTCGTGCACGCCGCCGCGGGCGGGGTCGGCACCCTCGCCGTCCAGCTCGCCAAGGCGTGGGGCGCCGGGCGGGTCATCGCCACCGCCTCGTCCAAGGAGAAGCGCGACCTGGCGCTGGACCTCGGCGCCGACGTCGCGATCGACGCGAACGAGCCCGACCTGAAGGACGCGCTCATCGAGGCCAACGGGGGCCGCCGCGTCGACACCGTCCTGGAGATGACGGGCGGGGACGTCACCGACCAGAGCCTGCGCGCCCTCGCCCCGTTCGGCCGCCTCGCCTTCTACGGCATGGCCTCCCGCCGGGAGCCGTCGCCGGTGCGGCCCGCCACGCTGATGTCGCACTCCACCACGATCGCGGGCATGTGGCTGGCGCACGTCTTCCAGCTCCCCGGCGACGTGATGCGGTCCGCCCTGGACGAGCTGTTCGGCCTCGCCGCCGACGGCCGGCTCAAGGTCGTCCACGGCGGCGAGTACGGGCTCACCGAGGTCCGCCGGGCCCACGAGGACCTGCGCGCCCGCCGCACGACGGGCAAGCTCGTCCTGGACCCCTCCCGGTAGCGGCCGGGGGCGGGGCCTCAGCCCACCAGGCCGTTCTCGTAGGCGTAGACGACGGCCTGGGTGCGGTCGCGCAGCGCGAGCTTGGTCAGGACATGCCCGACGTGCGTCTTGACCGTCTGCTCGGCCAGCACCAGCTCGCCCGCGATCTCGGCGTTGGACAGCCCGCGGGCGATCAGCCGCAGCACGTCCAGCTCGCGGGGCGTGAGCCCCGCGGTCGCGTTCGGGCTCGGCCGCTGGTGGCGGCGCCGGCGGGCGAAGTCGCCGATCAGCCGGCGGGTGATGGACGGGGCGAGCAGCGCCTCGCCCGACGCCACGATCCGCACGCCGTTGACGAGGTCGGCGGCGGAGGCGTCCTTCAGCAGGAAGCCGCTGGCCCCCGCGCCGAGCGCCTCGTAGACGTACTCGTCGAGGTCGAACGTCGTGAGGACGAGCACCTTGGGCCGGGCGTCCGCGGGGTCGCCGTCGCCCGCGGGCGCGCCGATCAGCTCGGCGGTCGCGGCGAGGCCGTCCATCTCCGGCATCCGGATGTCCATCACGATGACGTCCGGGTCCAGCGCGCGGGCCATCTCCACCGCCTCGCGCCCGTTGCCGGCCTGCCCGATCACCTCGATCCCGGGGTCGGAGGACAGCAGCGCCGCGAGCCCGTCGCGGATCATCACCTGGTCGTCGGCGATCAGCACCCTTATGGTCACGACAGAACTGTACGGGCCGGACGTCCCGCCCGTGATCGGTCGGCCCGGATCGCCCCCGCCCGGCTCGCGGGCCAGGCCGCTCAGCCGGAGTCGCCGTAGGGCAGCTCGGCCGTCACCGACCAGCCCGCCCCGCCGCGGGGCCCGGCCTCCAGCGTGCCGCCGAGCATCGTCACGCGCTCGCGCATCCCGACCAGGCCGTGCCCGCCGCCGTGCGACTCCTCCGGCGCGCTCCGGGCGCCGTCGTCGGTGACGCACACCGTCAGCGTCTTCGCCCCGTACCGCACCTCGACCTGGACGCCGGCGCCCGGCGCGTACCGGGCCGCGTTGCTCAGCGACTCCTGGACGATCCGGAACGCCGACAGGTCGACGCCCGCGTCCAGCGGGCGGGGCATCCCGACGACGACGGTGCCGACCGCGAGGCCCGCGCCGCGGGCGGCGGTGGTGAGCTCGTCCAGCCGGTCCAGGCCCGGCTGCGGGGCCCGCTCGGCGCCGTCGTCGTCCGAGCGCAGCAGCCCGACGACGCGCCGGGTCTCGATGAGCGCCTCGCGGGCGGCGTCGCGCACCACCCCGAACGTCTGCCGGGCGGCGTCCGGCAGCTCGGGGATCTTGTAGGGCGCGGCCTCGGCCTGCATGGCGATCACCGACATGTGGTGCGCGACGACGTCGTGCAGCTCCCGGGCGATGCGCGCCCGCTCCTCCAGGACGGCCTGCCGGGCGAGGTCCTGCCGGTGCTGCTCCTCGCGCCTGCGCAGCTCCTCCACGGCCGAGTTGCGGCCCCCGACCGCGTCGCCGAACGTCAGCGCGACGACCACGAGCCCGGCGAGGATCATGCCGAACCAGCCGGCCATGCCGAACAGCACGGCGGGCAGCAGCGTCCCGGCGACCGTGGCGGCGCCCACCCCCACGGTCGTCTGGCGGTCGCAGCCGACGCCGACGAAGAACAGGATGACGAGCAGGGCGAGGATCGCGGTGACCGGCCAGGGCATGAAGCCCTCGCCGTGTCGGACGAGCACCGTCAGCAGCAGCCCGAGGGCCGCGACCCGCCAGGCCGTGAGCGGCCGGCGCGCCGCGAACACCAGCGGCGCCGCCTGGAGCGCGCCGAGCGGCCACGCGTACGACGCGTCGAGGTGGTAGGACTCGATCGGGATGGCGATGGAGCCCGCGGTGAAGCCGATGGTCAGCGCGAGCAGGAACAGCAGGATCGGGTAGCGCAGCAGGCGCCGCTCGGGCAGCAGCCAGACGCCGGGCTCGTCCGACCCGGGGACGAGCGCGGCGCGGATCCCGCTGAGCAGCCTGGCCCGCCTGCCCGGCCCGGGGCGCGTTGGTTCGTTCATCTCACTGCGAGCCTAGGACGCCCGTGACCAGGATCGCCTGCCCCCGGGGAGGGAGATCCCATCCGCTCCCTGGGTATCAGCGCGGCGGCCCCTCGCGACGCTAGACGGTATTTCCGATTGACTTTATAGGGATTGTGGTCCACCCTTGGAGGGGTGACGTTCTCCAGCTCCCCTGACGAGCGCCTGCACGAGCGCCTGCACGTCGACCTGCGCCGCCAGGCCAGCGCGCTGTGTCGCCGGCCGTCCCGCTGAACCACGCAAGGACGCCGACCGCACACCGCCGAGGAGCACGACCGCATGACCGTCACCACCGACTCCGGCGCGCCCACCGGAGCCTCGCCCGCCGCCCACGTCCCGGACGCCCTGGACGCCGCGCGGGCCACGGAGACCCTGCCCGTCCCGGAGACCCTGCCCGTCCCGGAGGCCGCCCAGGTCACTGAGACCGCACCGGAGATCACCCGGGAGGCCGCCCCGGAGGGCGCCCCGTCCGGGGCGCCGCTCGCGCCGCCCCGGCTCGCCGAGCGCGCCCGCGAGCTGGCCCGCAACTGGCCGGAGTGGCTGCACCGCGTCCGGCTCGACCCGCAGGGCCGCTGGTACCAGCGGCTCCACCAGGACGCCGAGCACGAGATCTGGGTGATCAGCTGGCTGCCCGGCCAGTCGACGGGCTTCCACGACCACGGCGACTCCGCCGGCGCCTTCGCAGTCGCCCTCGGGACGCTGGAGGAGGACCGCGTCCGCGCCGTCCGCTCGCTGGGCGTGGGCGAGGCCCGCTCCTTCGGGCCCGACTACGTGCACGACGTGCGCAACACCTCCGACGCCCCCGCGGTGAGCGTGCACGTGTACTCCCCGCCGCTGTCGTCGATGCGGCGGTACGACCTGGACGCCGAGGGCCGGCTCGTCGAGCTGGCGTCCGAGTCGGCCGAAGACTGGTAGACGCCCCGGGAGGACGCCGACCGTGCCAACCCCGTCCGTATCCACCTCGTCAGCGCCGGCCTCGCCCGTACCGACCCCGTCCGGGCCGGCCTCGTCGGCGCCCGCCTCGTCCGCCGGGGCCGAGGTCCCGCGGGGCCGCGCCCGCCCGGCGCTCGCCACGCTGCGATCGTCGCGCGCCGCGCTCGCCCGCTGGATCAGCCCGCTCGTCCTGCTGGTGCTGTGGCAGCTCGCCTCCAGCACCGGCCTGCTGTCGGAGCGGCAGCTCCCGGCGCCGTCCACCGTCGGCTCGACCGCGCTCGACCTGATCGGCGACGGGACGCTGACCGACGCCATCACCGTGTCGGTGCAGCGGGCGGCGCTCGGGTTCGCCGTCGGCGCCCTGGCGGGCGTGGGCCTCGCCGTCCTCGCCGGGCTCAGCCGGCTCGGCGAGAACGCCGTGGACCCCGTCATGCAGATGCTGCGGGCGCTGCCGCACTTCGGGCTCATCCCGCTGTTCATCCTCTGGTTCGGCATCGGCGAGTCGCCGAAGGTCGCGCTGGTGGCGCTGGGCGTCGCGTTCCCGCTCTACCTCAACACCTTCGCCGGCATCCGCGGCGTGGACGGCGGGCTTGCCGAGCTGGCGAGGACGCTCCGGCTGGGCCGGGCCGGGCTCGTCCGGCACATCGTGCTGCCCGGCGCGCTGCCGCAGGCGCTCGTGGGCCTGCGGCAGAGCCTCGCCGCCGCCTGGCTCGCCCTCATCGTGGCCGAGCAGGTCAACGCCGACTCCGGGCTCGGCTACATGATCAACAACGCGCGGGAGTTCCTGCGCACGGACGTCGTCGTGCTGGGCCTCGCCGTCTACGCGGTGCTCGGGCTGCTCACCGACGCGGCCGTCCGGCTGGTGGAGAGGAGGGCGCTGACATGGCGCAAGGGCTTCCCGGTGTGAGCGCGGAGCCGGACGCGGCGGGCACGGACGCAGCCGCGGGAACGGACACGGAAGCAGGTGCGGGAACGGGCGCGTACGCGGCCCGCGTGCAGGGGCTGACCCGCCGGTTCGGGGACCGCGCCGTCCTGGACGGCGCCGACCTCACCATCGCCCGCGGGGAGTTCGTGGCGCTGCTCGGGCGCAGCGGGTCCGGCAAGTCCACGCTGCTGCGGGCGCTGGCCGGGCTCGACGGCGGCACCGAGGGCGGGCTGGACGTCCCCGCGACCGTCGCGGTCGCCTTCCAGGAGCCGCGGCTCGTCCCGTGGAAGCGGGTGTGGGCGAACGTCGTCCTCGGCCTGGACACCGCCGACCCGCGCGGCGCGGCGGACAAGGCGCTGGCCGAGGTCGGGCTGGCCGAGCGCGGCGGCGCGTGGCCGCTGACGCTGTCCGGCGGGGAGGCCCAGCGCGCCTCGCTCGCCCGCGCCCTCGTCCGCGACCCCGGCCTCCTGCTGCTGGACGAGCCGTTCAGCGCCCTCGACGCGCTCACCCGCATCACGATGCACCGCCTCGTCCTCGACCTGTGGGAGCGGCACCGGCCGGGCGTCCTGCTGGTCACCCACGACGTGGACGAGGCGCTGCTGCTGGCCGACCGCGTCCTCGTCCTGGACGGGGGCCGCATCGCCCACGAGTCCCGGGTGGGGACGCCCCGCCCCCGCCACCGCGACCATCCCGACCTCACCGCCCTGCGCGCGACCCTCCTCGCGCGGCTCGGCGTCGCCCCCGAAGGAACCGCATGACCCCCCGCTCCGCCGTTCGCCCTGCCCTCCGCCCCCTCCGGAGATCCCTCGCGACCCTCGTCCTCGCGGTGACCGCGCTCACCGCCGCCGCGTGCGGCGGCGACGGCGACGACGCGCAGAGCGCCGCCGTCGGCCCGGACGGCAAGGTCGACCTGTCCAAGGTGACGCTGCGGATCGGCGACCAGAAGGGCGGCCAGCAGGCGCTGCTCGGCGCCGCGGGCGTGCTCACGGGCGCCCCGTACAAGATCGAGTGGAAGCAGTTCACCTCCGGGCCGCCGCTGCTGGAGGCGGTGAACGCCGGCGCCCTGGACTTCGGCGCCGTCGGCAACACCCCGCCCGTCTTCGCCGCCGCGGCCGGCTCCAAGATCAAGATGGTGGCGGCCGCCGACATCGGGCTGACCGGGCAGGCGGTCCTCGTCCCGAAGAACTCGCCGATCCGTACGCCGGCCGAGCTGAAGGGCAGGCGGATCGCGGTCGCCAAGGGCAGCTCCGCGCACTACCACCTGCTCACCGTCCTGCGGAAGGCGGGCCTGACGTTCAAGGACGTCCAGCCGCAGTACCTCGCGCCGCCCGACGCGCTCGCCGCGTTCAGCACCGGCAAGGTCGACGCGTGGGCGATCTGGGACCCGTACACGGCGCAGGGCGAGGCGCAGGCGGGCGGGCGCGTCCTCGTCGACGGCACCGGCTACACCACCGGCTACAACATCATCGTCGCCTCGTCGAAGGCGCTCAAGGACAAGGCCCGGGAGGCGGCCCTCCGCGACTACCTCACGCGGCAGCGGCGCGCCCTCGTGTGGGCCAACACCCACGTCAAGGAGTGGGCGGCCGTCTGGGCGAAGGACACCGGCCTGCCGGTCGCGGTCGCCGAGGTCGCCGGACGCCGCCGCGCGGCCCGGCTGATCAAGCTGGACGGCACGTTCGTCGCCAACGAGCAGCAGGTCGCCGACGCCTTCCGCGACCAGGGGCTCGTCCCGGCGAAGGTGAAGATCGCCGACTTCGTGGACACCCGCTTCAACGACCTGAAGGACCCCTCATGAGCCTCCGCTTCCACTGGTTCCTGCCCACCACCGGGGACAGCCGGGCCCTCATCGGCGGCGGGCACAGCGTCCCCTCGGGCGTCGGGCGGCCGCAGGCGCGGCCGGGCACGGCGGACCAGATCCGGCCACCGGACATCGACTACCTCGCCCAGGTGGCCCGGTCCGCCGAGCAGCTCGGCTTCGAGGCCGTGCTGACCCCGACCGGCACCTGGTGCGAGGACGCGTGGCTGGTCACCGCCGCGCTGCTGCGCGAGACGTCCCGGCTGAAGTTCCTCGTGGCGTTCCGGCCCGGGTTCGTGTCCCCGACGCTCGCCGCCCAGATGGCCGCCACCTACCAGCGGATCTCGGGCGGGCGGCTGCTGCTCAACGTCGTCACCGGCGGGGAGGCCGCCGAGCAGCGCCGCTTCGGCGACCACCTCGGGCACGCCGAGCGGTACGCCCGGACGGACGAGTTCCTGTCGATCGTCCGCGGCGCCTGGAGCGGCGAGCCGTTCGACCTGAAGGGCGAGCACTACCACGTCGAGGGCGCGACGGTCTCCCGGCCCCCGGACCCGATCCCGGAGATCTACTTCGGCGGCTCGTCCCCGGCCGCCGGGCCCGTGGCGGCCCGGCACGTCGACACCTACCTCACCTGGGGCGAGCCGCCCGGGCAGGTCGCCGAGAAGCTCGACTGGATCCAGGGCCTCGCGGCCGGGAACGGCCGGACGCTCCGGTACGGCATCCGCCTGCACACCATCAGCCGCGACACCTCCGAGGCCGCGTGGGCGGAGGCGCAGCGCCTCCTGGACGGCATCGACCCCGCGCACATCGCCCAGGCCCAGCAGGCCCTGGCGGCCAGCGACTCCGTCGGCCAGCAGCGGATGCGGACCCTCCACGAGGACTACCGCGCCTCCGGGGCGGCCTCGGCCGGGGCCGCCCGCGACCTGGAGATCCACCCCGGCCTGTGGGCGGGCGTCGGCCTCGTGCGCGGCGGCGCCGGAACCGCGCTGGTCGGCAGCCACGCCGAGGTCGCGGACCTGATCGAGCAGTACGCCGCGCTCGGGATCGAGGAGTTCGTCCTGTCCGGCTACCCGCACCTGGAGGAGGCCTACTGGTTCGCCGAGGGCGTCCTGCCCGAGCTGCGCCGCCGCGGCGCCGTCCCGCACCTGCGCGCCACCGCGTGATCCCGGCACCGCCCCGCCGCGTCCCGGGAGAGTGATCTTGCGGAGGCGCGGCGGGGCGCGGAGACTGCGGGGGTGACCGACCTCAGGCATCCGATCTTCGCCCGGCTCTACCCGCGCCTGGACGCCGCCTCGGCGCGGGCGGGCGGCGACGCCCACCGCGCCGAGCTGCTCGACGGCGCGTCCGGCCGGGTGCTGGAGCTCGGCGCCGGGTACGGCGCGAACTTCCCGCACTACCCGCCGTCGGTGACGGAGGTCGTGGCCGTCGAGCCGGAGCCGCGGCTGCGCGCGCTGGCCGCGCGGGCTCTCCCGTCCGGGCCCAGGTCAGCAGCCGGGTGCCGCCGTCGGCGTTGCGGGCCACATGGGTC
>NZ_CAACUY010000260.1 GCF_900659615.1 Actinomadura fibrosa
GTGAAGCGGATCGCCTCGGCGGTTCTGCCGGGGATGCGCTGGCGTCGGCTCCCGCGGTGGTCAGGGCGGCGGCTTCTCCGGCGGCGGCGCGATGGCGGACGCCCTGCGCAGGGCGGGGCTCGACAAGGGCCTCCCGTCCCAGGACCGCAAGGGCCGCAAGAAGCGCTGACCCTGTCTCGCCGCACCATGAGCGGGAGCCCATGGTGCGGCGAGACCGCCGGTCACCCAGCGAACGCCCTGGTAGGAAGCGGGATCTTCTGCCAGAATCCCGATGATCGTTTATCGGGGGGCACATGGGGTGGTCGTTGCGGCCGGTCGTAGATCCGGCGCTGTCTCCAGACGAGCAGGCACGGCTGCTCGCGTCTCCGGCGGGCCTCTCAGCGGCGAGCGCGGCGCCTCCGCCCGCGCCCCGCTGGGGCGGGCGGACGCCCGGTGACGCCCTGCTGGCGATCCCGGTGGCGACGCTCTGCGGGTTCCTCCCGGCGGTCGCCGGGTGGTTCTTGCTGGGACGCAAGGGCCTCATCGTCGGAGCGGTCCTGCAAGCCGGGTTCGTGGCGGCCTTCTGGGGCGGCCTTTGGCTCGTCCTGGTGGCGGGGACGGCTCTGCAACTCGTCTCCTGGGTCGTGCTCTGCGCCTTCGGAGGCGGCGAGGACGACGGCACGGAGCTGGCCCGCGTCCACCACGGCCGGTACTACCTGGAAGCCGACTTCGCCACCGGGAACCTGCGGCCGTGGTTCGGCGTGTCGCTGCGGGAGCTCATGGCACGGGCGCAGGAGGCCGTCGCCACCGTCCTGGAGTCGGAGGTCAACACGGCCGGGCTGCTGGACGAGATCGCCAACTCGGTGACGCTGCCCCAGCACGAGTGGGAGATCGGCCAGGCCCTCGCGGAGCTGACCCGGATCGGGCGGCAGGTGCAGAAGGCCGCGGCCGAGGGCGGGGGCAGCGCGCGGGTGCGGGAGGTCCTCGAACCGCAGCGGCAGGCCCTGCGGGTCTCCGCCGAGGCGGTGACCCGGCGGGTCGAGGCCCTGGAGCGCTACGCCGAGCGCACCCGCGGCGCCGACGCCGCCTACCGCGAATGGCGGACCCTCCAGGAGCTGGAGGAGCTGAGCGCCGACACGCGGGAGGTGCTCGCGCGAACCGTCCGCGACGAGCTCGCCGTCGCCGAGATCGACGGGCTCGCCGACCGGGCCGGGCTGCTGCCGCTGCGCGACAGCCTGGAAGAGGCGCGGCGGGCGGCGCGCGTCCTCGCCGAGCCCGCCGCCGAGCAGGTGTGAGGAAGCCGTGAGCACCGACGAAGAGACCACGCCCCTGCGGCTGTCGGCCGGAGGGCGGCGGCTGCTGGCGCGGCTCCCGCGGCCCCTGCTCGTCGCGGGCGGCTTCCTGCTCGTCACGCAGGTCTTCCTCGGCATCGGGCTGGCGGCGCCGGACGGCGGCGGGTCGTCCGGCACGGACGGCGGAGGCGGCGGCGCGGCGGCGGCCTCCCGCGCGAGCGGGCCCGTCGAGATCACCTTCGTGCTGAACGGCGACCGGCGCACCGCGCGCGTCTCCCCTCCGGTGCCCGGCGGGGCGAAGGTCGACGAGATCGAGGAGGCGGCCCTGCCGCTGCGCAGGACCGTCCGGGCCGACGCGGGCGAGACGGTGTCGGCCCAGATCCAGAACAACTGGCGCAACGGTCCGGGCCGGGTCACCTGCACCGCCCTCGTCGGCGGCAAGGTGGTCGGGCAGGAGTCGGCGTTCGGCGCGTACGCGATCGCCACCTGCCAGGGGAGCGGCGACGCCAAGCCCATCCCGGGGGCCACCGTCCCGGC
The DNA here is from genome assembly GCF_900659615.1 of Actinomadura fibrosa. Taxonomy (GTDB): domain Bacteria; phylum Actinomycetota; class Actinomycetes; order Streptosporangiales; family Streptosporangiaceae; genus Spirillospora; species Spirillospora fibrosa. Next base: position 1,809 of record NZ_CAACUY010000260.1, read on the forward strand.
CCAGGGCAACGACCTGCTCACGGGCGAGACGCGGCTCGCGACCACCGTTCGGGTCAAGCGGTACCGAGGAGCGGGCTCACCCGTCGCGGGACGCGTGGACGACGGCGACCCGCGCCTGTCCTACGTCGCGCTGGGCGGGGAGTGGGGACGCAGCCGCGCGGTGGATCCCGGCATCGCGGGCTTCAACCGCGAGCAGAAGTTCGACACCGAGGTGAAGTGGCAGGCGGTCATCGCCTCCGGCTTCGTCGACGACGACCTCATGGACGCCGGCGAGGGCAAGGGCAAGGGGCGGCTGCGGGCCCTGGCCGGCGCCGTCCAGGACTATCGGCAGTTCATCGGCTTCGACGAGACGGCACGCGGACGGGACGTCGCCTCGCAGCCGGTCACGGTAAGCGGCCGCAAGGGCTGGCTCGTCGTCCGTGAGATCCGTTTCAGTAAGAAGGGCGTGCGCGCGAAGATGGACCTCTCGGCGGTCGTCATCGTCGACACCGGACGTCCCCGGCCCTCGCTGCTCTGGATCGACATCCCGGAGACGCACAAGAGGCTCTGGCCCGACATCAACACGGTCATCTCGTCCCTGCGCGTGACGGGCTAGGACACCGCCCGGTTCAGCGGGAGTCGCCCGGACCCTGCGGGCGCTGCCAGCGGCCGGACTCGCCCCTGGACGCGGTCGGGCCGGCTGTGTCCCGCGGCGCGGTGGGACGAGGCGCGCCAGGGCGGTTGTAAGGGCCCTGCCCCAGCGGGTCCTGGGCGTAGGGGCTGCGCTGGGGCGGCACCGGGGGAGCGGGAACCTGGTCCTGATGCCGGCCCAGCGAGGTGCCGAGCGCCGGACCGCCCAGGGCCGGGCCGCCGAACGGGTCACGGCCCGAGAGGTCCTCGTGCGAGGTCGGCCGCTCGTCCTGGACGGGCCGGTGCCGCGGGAACAGGAGGACGGCGATCGCGCCGAGGGCCAGCGCGCCCAGCCGCATCGCGGAGCGTCCTCCGTCCTGCGGCCACGGCTCGCCGTACATGAACGTGCCCATCGTGAGCAGGTACGACTTCGCGCTGACCGTCATGACCGTCGCGACGATCGACACCCGGCATCGCTGGAACGCCATGACCATGATCCCGAAGCCGACGGCCGCCGCGAGGACCGTCAGGTAGGGATAGGGCGTGGTGAGGATGCGCAGGTCGGTGGCGTGCCGGTCGTCGCTCCAGCCCTTGATGGCGAGCTCCGCGGTGCCGACGGGGAAGCCGCTGCTCAGCCCGTAGGCGATGCCGGTGACCGGGCGGGCGTGCCGGCCGTCGGGCCGGTAGTCGCCGAGCAGCAGGATGAGGACGGGGACGAGCACCGCCGGGCCCACGACGATCGCGATCTTCCAGAGCGGCACGTCCGCCGAGCTGATCGGCTGGTTCCCCCGGATCGAGGCGGTGAGGAGCAGGATCGCCGCGCCGATCAGGACCAGGCTGAGCCACTCGCGGGCGGTGAGCCGCTCGCCGAAGAACACCATGGCGATCAGCAGCAGCGGGACGACGCCGGACATGAAGATCGGCACGGCGGTGGACAGCGGCAGGTCGCCCAGCGCGATGATCTGCAGGGTGAGGCCGCCGAGCACGAGGGCGAGCGCGAGCAGGAAGATCCAGTTGCTCACGATCGTCCAGACCATGTGCGGGATCCGGTTGCCCCGGAGCGGGGCCATCCGGTCCGCCGCGAGCTTGAAGACGGCGAACCCGAGGTAGTAGAGACCGGTCGCGCTGAAGGCCGCAGCTATCCCGTTCATCCCGGAAGAGTATGAGGGGTCGAGTGGCGTCTGTCACTGCCCGTACGGCATTGTTGACGCGGATTCGCCGGTTGCGGACGGGCCGTCCCGCCGGGGAACGGAGGGATGCTTCCCGGTGGCGGCCGGGTTACGGCCGGATGGCGCCGCGGATGGGTCCAGGTCGCGCCGCGGCCACACCGCGGATGCGCCGCGCGGGCCCGCGCGCGGCGGTATCGAGCGGGTCGGGCGCGTGTTCCGGGGGCTTGTGGCCGTCCCTTGTCCGCAGACGCCGCCGCTACCCCATAGACTTGGCGCGCGAAGGCGCGGAGCCGTATTTCGGCGTGCCCGCGCCGCCTGAGAGACTGACTGGCTGAGCACGCGTCGAACGCCGCGGCCGAGACAGCGCCCGATCAAGGAGACCTACCCCAGTGAAGACCGATGTCGAGGAGCTGACCCCCACGCGGGTCAAGCTCACCGTCGAGGTTCCGTTCGACGAGCTCAAGCCGAACCTCGACAAGGCGTACAAGGAGATCTCGCAGCAGGTGCGGATCAAGGGCTTCCGGCCCGGCAAGGTCCCCGCCCCGCTGATCGACAAGTACGTCGGCCGGGGCGCGGTCCTCCAGGAGGCGGTCAACGACGCGCTTCCGGAGCTGTACGGCCGGGCCGTCGAGGAGACCGAGATCTTCGTGCTCGGCCAGCCGGACGTCGAGGTCACGGAGCTCGACGACGGCAACCAGTTCGCCTTCACGGCCGAGGTGGACATCCGTCCGAAGTTCGAGGTCCCCGACTACGACGGCCTTGAGGTCGTCGTGGACGACGCCGAGGTCACCGACGAGCAGGTCGACGAGACCATCGGCAACCTCCGCGAGCGGTTCGCCTCGCTGACCACCGCCGAGCGGCCCGTCGAGGACGGCGACTTCGCCACCATCGACCTCGTCGCGCGGATCGGCGGCGAGGAGATCGAGGACGCCTCCACGTCCGGCTACTCCTACGAGGTCGGCAGCAAGTCCGCCATCGAGGGCCTGGACGACGCCCTCGTCGGGCTCTCCGCGGGCGAGGAGAAGACCTTCACCGGCACCCTGGTCGGCGGCGAGCGCGCCGGCGAGGAGGCCGAGATCACCGTGACCGTGCAGAGCGTCAAGGTCAAGAACCTGCCGGAGTTGGACGACGAGTTCGCCCAGCTCGCCAGCGAGTTCGACACCATCGACGAGCTCCGCGACGACGTCCGCGCCCGGCTGGGCCGGCAGGTGAAGCTCCAGCAGCTCTCCGAGGCGCGCGACAAGGCGCTGGAGGCCCTGCTGGAGAAGATCGACATCCCGCTGCCGGACAAGGTGGTCGAGGAGGAGATCAGCCGCCGCAACCAGCAGCTGGAGCAGCAGCTCCAGATGGCGGGCATGTCCAAGGAGGACTACCTCAAGGACGAGGAGAAGTCCGAGGAGGAGTTCGACAAGGACGTCGCCGACGCGGCGCGCCTCGCGGTCAAGGGCGGGTTCGTCCTCGACCAGCTCGCCGTCCAGGAGGAGCTGGGCGTCGAGAACGAGGAGCTCAGCGAGTACGTCGTCACGCAGGCCATGCAGATGGGCGTGCAGCCGCAGCAGCTCGCCGAGTACCTCACGCAGAACAACCAGCTCCCGGCGATCGTGTCGGAGGTGCTGCGCAGCAAGGCGCTGAACCTCGTCGTCGAGCACGTCACGGTGAAGGACGAGTCGGGCAACGAGATCGACGTCGACGCCGTCCAGCGCGAGCTGAACGGTGAGACGGGCGAGACCGTCGCCGCCGACGACACCGACGCCGCGGACGAGGCCGGCGTGGACGAGGCCGACACCGCCGAGGTCGACACGGCGGAGGCCGCGGAGGCCGCCGAGCCGGCGGAGGCCGCCGCCGACGCCCCGGCCGCCACGGCTGAGACCGCCGCTGACGAGGCCCCGGCCGCCGAGCCGAAGAACGAAGGCGCCAAGGACGCCTGAGGCGCCCCCGGCCGCCTGACGGCACCCCACACGCCCCGCACCCGGCCCCGGGTGCGGGGCGTGTCGCGTTCGCGAAGATCGTCACGGCGGCGCGGGCGGCCGGGTACGCCCCTGGCGAAAAGGCGCCCCCCTGGGCTTAAGCGGCCCCCGGAGCGCGTTAATGTCCAATCATCCGAACCGATTAAAAGGACCGGAGGAACACCCGGTGAGCATGCCTCCGACTTTCGACGAGTCGTCGCGGATCCAGGCGCGGGTCGCCGAGGCGCCCCTGTTGCCTCTGGGCGACCAGCTGTTCCAGCGGCTGCTGCGCGAGCGCATCGTCTTCCTCGGCCAGCAGGTGGACGACGACATCGCCAACCGCATCTGCGCCGAGCTCCTGCTGCTGTCGGCCGAGGACGGCCGCCGCGACATCACGCTCTACATCAACTCGCCAGGTGGCTCCGTCACCGCCGGCATGGCGATCTACGACATCATGCAGTACGTGCCGAACGACATCGTGACGGTGGGCATGGGCCTCGCCGCCTCGATGGGGCAGTTCCTGCTCTGCGCCGGGACGACCGGCAAGCGCTACGCCCTGCCGCACGCGCGCATCATGATGCACCAGCCGTCCGGCGGCATCGGCGGCACCGCCTCGGACATCAAGATCCAGGCGGAGCAGATGCTCTACGTCAAGAAGACGCTCGCCGAGAAGATCTCCGAGCACACCGGCCAGCCGCTCGACCAGATCGAGCGCGACTCCGACCGCGACCGCTGGTTCACCGCGGACGAGGCCAAGGACTACGGCTTCGTCGACCACGTGGTGCTCAGTGCGAACCAGGTGCCCTCCGAGGGCCCCGTCTCCTGACGACCTGAACCACGATTCGGAGGCACACAGTGAGCGACCCGACCCGTCCCGGCATCAGTGATCTGATCCGTCCCGGCATCTCGGCCGGGGGGTCCCCGATGCCGGTGGACAACCGCTACATCATCCCGTCCTTCGTCGAGCGCACCACGTACGGGGTCAAGGAGATGAACCCGTACAACAAGCTCTTCGAGGAGCGGATCATCTTCCTCGGCGTGCAGATCGACGACGCGTCCGCCAACGACGTGATGGCCCAGCTGATCACGCTGGAGTCGATCGACCCGGACCGCGACATCAGCATCTACATCAACTCGCCGGGCGGCTCGTTCACCGCCATGACGGCGATCTACGACACGATGCAGTTCGTGAAGCCGGACGTCCAGACGGTCTGCATCGGCCAGGCCGCGTCGGCCGCGGCCGTGCTGCTCGCGGCCGGGACCAAGGGCAAGCGGGCGGCGCTGCCGAACTCGCGGATCCTGATCCACCAGCCCGCGACCGAGGGCACCTACGGCCAGTCCAGCGACATCGAGATCCAGGCGCGCGAGATCATGCGGATCCGCGACCTCCTGGAGGAGATCCTCGCCCGGCACAGCGGCAAGGGCATCGAGGAGGTCCGCCGCGACATCGAGCGGGACAAGATCCTGACGGCGGACGAGGCCAAGGACTACGGCCTCATCGACGATGTCTTCGTCAGCAGGAAGCGCACGGCCGAGGTAGTGTCGTCCTGAGACGGCACGAGGACGAGGGAGTCCCCCAGCCCGGTCGTCATACTTCCGGGCGAGGGGCTTACCAAGTCCGTTGGAAACGGTAACGTCGAGTCCAACGTCGAGAGCCTTCGGGACGCAACCGAGCTGCGCCGCAAACTCTCAGGCGGGCGGCCCCACGAAAAGGAGACAGTTGGGTGGCACGCATCGGCGACGGTGGTGACCTGCTCAAGTGCTCGTTCTGCGGGAAGAGCCAGAAGCAGGTCAAGAAGCTCATCGCGGGTCCGGGCGTGTACATCTGCGACGAGTGCATCGATCTCTGCAACGAGATCATCGAGGAGGAGCTCTCCGAGACCTCCGACCTCAAGTGGGACAACCTGCCCAAACCGCGGGAGATCTACGAGTTCCTGGACTCCTACGTCATCGGGCAGGAGACGGCGAAGAAGGCGCTCTCCGTCGCCGTCTACAACCACTACAAGCGGATCCAGTCGGGAGACACCGGCAGGGACGACCCGGTCGAGCTGGGCAAGTCCAACATCCTGCTGCTGGGTCCCACCGGTTCCGGCAAGACGCTGCTCGCGCAGACGCTCGCCAAACTCCTCAACGTCCCGTTCGCGATCGCGGACGCCACGGCGCTGACGGAGGCCGGATACGTGGGCGAGGATGTCGAGAACATCCTCCTCAAACTCATTCAGGCGGCCGACTACGACGTCAAGAAGGCCGAGACGGGGATCATCTACATCGACGAGGTCGACAAGATCGCCCGTAAGAGCGAGAACCCGTCTATCACCCGGGACGTCTCGGGCGAGGGCGTCCAGCAGGCGCTGCTGAAGATCCTGGAGGGGACCACCGCGAGCGTCCCGCCGCAGGGCGGCCGCAAGCACCCCCACCAGGAGTTCATCCAGATCGACACCACGAACGTGCTGTTCATCTGCGGTGGCGCCTTCGCCGGCCTGGAGAAGATCGTCGAGGCCCGGGTCGGGAAGCAGGGCATGGGCTTCGGCGCCGTGATCCGCTCCAAGGCCGACTTCGACGAGTCCTCGGCCGTGCTCGGCGACGTGATGCCGGAGGACCTGCTGAAGTTCGGGATGATCCCCGAGTTCATCGGCCGCCTCCCGGTGATCACGTCGGTCCACAACCTGGACCGCGAGGCACTGATCAACATCCTCACCGAGCCGAAGAACGCCCTGGTGCGCCAGTACCACCGGCTGTTCGAGCTCGACGGCGTCGACCTGGAGTTCACCACGGACGCCCTGGAGGCGATCGCCGACCAGGCGATCCTCCGCGGCACCGGCGCCCGCGGCCTCCGAGCGATCATGGAGGAGGTCCTCCTGTCGGTCATGTACGAGGTCCCGAGCCGCCACGACGTGGCGCGCGTCGTGATCACGCGCGAGGCCGTCCTGGAGCACGTCAACCCGACCCTCGTCCCGCGCGACCGCCCGAAGCGCGAACCCCGCGAGAAGTCGGCCTGACGCCACGCGAACGCCCCCGGCCGCGGCCGGGGGCGTCCGCATGCGGTCACTTCGCCATTTCGGCGAACATGCCCGGCTCGTACGAGCCGCCCTTCTGGCGGGCGATGACGCCGATCCGGTTGGCCGCGTTGACCACGGCCACCAGGTAGATCAGCGCGGCGATCTGGTCGTCGTCGAAGTGCTCGCGCACCCGGGCCCACGTCTCGTCGGACACGCCCTGGTGCGCGTCCGCGAGCCGGGTGCCCTCCTCGGCCAGCGCGAGCGCGGCCTCCTCCGCCGCGGTGAACACGGTCGACTCCCGCCAGGCCGCGACGAGCGCGAGCCGGACCGCGCTCTCCCCGCCGGCGGCGGCCTCCTTGGTGTGGAAGTCCACGCACCAGCCGCAGCCGTTGATCTGGCTGGCGCGCAGCATCACGAGCTCCTGGAGGTCCCGCGGCAGCGGCGACTGCTGGATCGCGAGGCCGACGGCGGCGAACCGCTTGCCGAGCTTCGCGCCGAGCTGGTTCTCCATGAGGTTCATACGGGTTTCCATGGCGTGGCGTCCTCACTCACTCGCGCGTGCCGCGCGGAATGTTCGCGCGGCGTCCTGACACCATGAAGATGCCGGCGCCCCGATCCCTGTGACGGCGCGGCGCTATGACGAGTACCACCGCCCGAAGACGTCACAAACCGGCGGAAACCGGCGTCTCGAACCCGCCCGCCCGAGAGTGCACGGACACGAAAGAACCGTGCACTCCCTTTGAAGACGGCCTGCCGCAAGGCGGGCACCCTAACCGGGGCGGGGGCGATGAGTTCACGGCGCCACCCCGGTCTACCCATCGACATGACCTCAACGGGAAGGCGGAGACATGACCGATCCGATCGAAGCCGCGAACCTCGACATCTACGGCTCCGGCGAGCTGCCGTGGAGCAAGGCCCGCGACGGGCTGGCGGCAGAACTGTCCAAGGCCGAGACCGCGCAGTTCCTCGGGACCGTCCGCCCGGACGGGCGCCCCCACTCCGCCGGGATCGGTGCCCTCTGGGACGACGGCGACGTCTACTTCACCAGCGGCCCGGGCACCCGCAAGTCCCGCAACCTGGCCGCGAACCCGGCGTGCACGCTCTCCGTCCGCCTGACCGGCGTCGACCTCGTCCTGGAGGGCGAGGCCGCCAGAGTCGTCGACCCGGACGTCCTGGCCCGCATCGCGGCCGAATACCGGAAGGGAGGCTGGCCCGCGGAGGTGGACGGCGACGCCCTCACCGCCCCGTACAGCGCCCAGAGCGCCGGCCGCCCACCCTGGAACCTGTACCGCCTCACCATCCACACCGCCATCGGCGTAGGCACCGAGAAGCCCTTCGGCGCCACCCGCTGGACCTTCCCCCGCTGACGCACGCGGCGGACGAGGTCCTCTCTCCCGGCGAGCCGGTTCGACCCGCACGGGATTGATCCTCGCGCGGGATTCGGAGCGGCGTGTCCGGATCGCCCGTCGTCTCGGGCGATCATGATGGTGGGTCCGGCGGGTATATATGGGACCGTTACCGCTGTTTCGGGCAGACCATCGGGAGCCGCACGTGACGTCCAGCATGCCGTTCCATCCCGCCGGGGGCGATCCCGTCCCGGCGGCGCTGCGCGGGTTCGCGCGGGTGTACGCCGACTTCGTCGAGCTGCACGAGGAGCCCGCGCACCTGGTGGCCCGCGACCGCGCCCCCGGCCGCGTCGTGGGACTGGTCTCCGGCGGCGGGTCGGGCCACGAGCCCCTGCACGCGGGCTTCCTCGGGCGCGGCATGCTCGACGCGGTCGCGCCCGGCAAGGTGTTCGCGTCCCCGCACAACCGGCAGATCCTTGAGGCCAGCCGCAAGGCGGCCGGACCGGGCGGCGTCGTCCACATCGTGAAGAACTACACCGGCGACCGGATCAACTTCGGCATCGCCGCCGAGCGGCTCCGGCACGAGGGCATCGAGGTCCGGCGCGTCCTCGTGGACGACGACCTGGCCACCGAGTCGGACGAGACCGCCACCGGGCGGCGCGGCACCGGCGCGACCCTGGTCGTGGAGAAGCTGCTGGGCGCCGCCGCCGACACCGGCCTCGGGCTGGACGAGCTCGCGGAGCTGGGCGCCGCGGTCGCCGCCGCGTCCCGCAGCCTGGCCGTGGCGTCCCGCGCGCAGACCTCGGCGCATACCGGGCGCCCGGCGTTCGACCTGGCCGAGGGCGAGCTGGAGTACGGCGTCGGCATCCACGGCGAGCGGGCCGCGAAGACGGTGCCGCGGCCGCCGTCCGAGGACCTCGTCTCCCGGATGCTGGACGAGATCGTCGCGGGCCTCCCGGACGGGCCCGACGAGGTCGTCACCGTCGTCAACGGCCTCGGCGGGACCACGCTGCTGGAGCTGTACGGCCTGTACGACCTGGTCGCGGACGGGCTGGGCGAGCGCGGCCTCCGGCACGCCGGCGGGCTGGCCGGCACGTTCGTCCCCGCCCTCGACATGGCCGGGTTCTCGATCACCGTGACCCGGATGCGTCCCGGCTGGCTGGACTGGTGGGCGGCGCCCGCGATCACGCCGGCCTTTCCCCACGGCGCGAAGGAGACCGCCTGATGGACATCGACCAGGAGGCCGTGCTGCGGCGCTACGCCGCCGCGGTGGAGGACGCGCACACCGAGCTGACGGCCCTCGACCGGCACAGCGGGGACGGGGACTTCGGCGACAACCTGCGCGGCGGCCTGCGCGAGGCGGTCGCTCGGTACGACCGGCCGGACCGTGCCGGCGGCAAGGCCCTCGGAACGCTCGGCGACGTGTTCCTGGACGAGGTCGGCGGCACCAGCGGCCCGCTGCTCGGCCTGCTGTTCACCGAGATCGCGCACGCGCTGGACGCCGGCGGCGACCCGGTCGCCGCGTTCGCGGACGGAACGGCCGCCGGGCTGGCCGCGATCCAGCGGGTCGGCGAGGCCGAGGTGGGGGACCGGACGCTGGTCGACGCCCTGGCACCGGCCGCGGTACGCGCGGCCACGGCGCCTTCGAGAGCGCGTGCCAGCGCCTCGGCCCCTTCGC
>NZ_CAACUY010000261.1 GCF_900659615.1 Actinomadura fibrosa
CGGACGAGCGCCCGGGACAACGTCGCGCTGCCGCTCGTCTACCGGGGCGTGCCGCGGGCGGAGCGGCGGCGCCGGGCGGGCGAGGCCCTCCTCGCCGGTCTCGGCACGGCCGTCTGGTACCTGAACCGCGACCGGGGCGTCGGCTGGATGTTCGTGCTCTTCCTCGGGCTGGTGCTGGCCGTGCACTACGTGCTGGCGCGCACGAAGTACGGCAGGTCGGTGTACGCGGTCGGCGGCAACGTCGAGGCGGCCCGCCGCGCCGGCATCAACGTGAAGGCGGTCTACGCCTCGGCGTTCGTGGTCTGCACGACGCTCGCGGCGGTCGGCGGGATCCTCGCGGCCGCGCGGCTCGCGGCGGCCAACCAGAGCAGCGGCGGCGGCGACGTGAACCTCAACGCGATCGCCGCCGCGGTCATCGGCGGGACGAGCCTGTTCGGCGGGCGCGGCAACGCGTTCGCCGCGCTGCTCGGCATCGTGGTCATCCAGTCGATCTCCAGCGGCCTCACGCTGCTGAACCTGGACTCGTCGTACCGTTTCATGGTCACCGGCGCCGTCCTGCTGCTGGCCGTGGCGCTGGACTCGGTCGCCCGCCGGTCCCGGGCCTCGCACGGCCGGGCCTGACGCGGCCGTCCCCGGGCAGACCATCGGAAGCGAACGGACGGGAGGGACGATGGCGGTCGTCTGCGTCGACGCGGGCACCACGATGATCAAAGTGGCGGGGTACGCCGACGACGGGACGGAACTCGTCGTCGTGCGGCGGCCCACCGAGGTGAGCCGCCCCGCGCCCGGCCACGCCGAGCAGGACATGGCGGCGGTGTGGCGGGCGGTGGCGGACGGCGTGCGGGAGGTGGCCGGCCGCCTCGCCACCGCCACCGGCACCGGTACCGGTACCGGCATCGACTTCCTGGCGCTCACCGCGCAGGGCGACGGCTGCTGGCCGGTGGACCGCGCGGGCGACCCGGCCGGCCCGGCGATCCTGTGGAACGACGGCCGCGCGGGAGCGGTCGTCGAGGAGTGGTCCCGCGCCGGAGTCCTCGGCGAGGCGTTCCGCGCGAACGGGTCGCTGACGTTCGCCGGGCTGCCGAACGCGATCCTCACCTGGCTGCGCGCCCGCGACCCGGACCGGCTCGCCCGGATGTCGGCCGCGCTGACCTGCGGCGGCTGGCTCTTCGCCCGCCTCACCGGCGAGATCGCCGCGGACGGCTCGGACGCCTCGGCGCCGTTCCTGGACATCCGCGCGCTCCGCTACTCCGACGAGCTGCTGCGCCTGTACGGGATGGAGTGGGCGCGCCCGCTGCTGCCCCCGCTGCGCGGCGACGGCGAGCGCGTCGCGGCGCTGCGCCCGGACGCCGCCGCGGAGCTGGGGCTGGCGGCGGGCACGCCGGTCGTCCTCGCCCCCTACGACATCGCCGCCACGGCCATCGGCGTCGGCGCGGTCGACACCGGCCAGGCGTGCACGATCCTCGGCACGACGCTGTGCACCGAGACGGTCGTCGAGTCCCCGGCCCTGGACGGCGAGCCGTCCGGCCTGACGATCGCGATGGGCCTGCCCGGCCGGTACCTGCGGGCGTTCCCGACCCTCGCGGGCGGCCAGGTCGTCGACTGGGCCTGCCGGGTCCTCGGGCTGGCCGGCGACCCGCGCGGCCTCGCGGAGCTGGCGGCGCGGGCCCCGGCCGGCGCGGGCGGCCTCGTGTTCCTGCCCTACCTGTCGCCGGCGGGGGAGCGGGCGCCGTTCCTCGACCCGCGGGCGCGCGGCGCGTTCCACGGGCTGACCGTCGAGCACGAGCGCGAGCACCTCGCCCGCGCCGTCCTGGAGGGGCTGAGCCTGGTCGTCCGCGACTGCCTGACCGCGGCCGGGACCCGCCCGACCGAGCTGCGGGTGAGCGGCGGCGGGTCGGCGAGCCCGGTGTGGCTCGGGATGCTGGCCGACGCGACCGGCGTCCCGGTCGTCCGGTCGGCCGACACCGAGCCGGGCGCGCGCGGCGCGTTCATCGTCGGGCTCCTCGCGACCGGACGGGCCGTAGACGCCCGCGCCGCCGCCGACGCCCACGTCCGCCCCGGCGACGTCCACGAACCCGACCCGGGACGGGCCGCGCACTACACCGCCGCCTACCAGGACTTCCTCGACGTCCGGCGCGCAACGGGCCCCGCCTGGCCGACGCTCGCCGCCCTGCGCGCGCGGACCGGCCCCACCGGGCCGGCGCCGGACGGAACGCGGCCGTGACCGGACGGGAGGCGTCCGGGACCGAACCGGTGTGGGTGGGCGTGGACCTCGGCACGCAGAGCGTCCGCGCCCTCGCCGTCACCGCGTCCGGGGACGTCGCCGGCGCCGGCAGCCGGCGGCTGACCGGGCGGCGCGACGGCCCCCGCCACGAGCAGGACCCCGAGCAGTGGTGGGACGCGGTGGCCGCCGCGTGCCGCGAGGCCCTGCGCGGCGTGCCGGCCGGCGCCGTCCAGGCCGTCGCGGTGGACGGCACGTCCGGCACGATCCTGCTGACCGACCGCGACGGGCGGCCCCTCACCCCCGCCCTGATGTATGACGACACGCGCGCCGCCTCCTACGTCGACCGGATCAACGAGGCGGGCGGCGCGGTCTGGCGCAGGCTCGGCTACCAGCGGATGCAGCCCGCCTGGGCGCTGCCGAAGCTGCTGTGGCTGCTCGCCGAGGGCGTCCCCGGCGGGCTCCCCGCGGGCGCCCGGCTCGCCCACCAGGCCGACTTCGTCAACCGGCGGCTGACCGGCCACCCGGTCGCCGCCGACCTCAGCAACGCGCTGAAGACCGGCGCCGACCTCCTCGCCGAGGCCTGGCCGCGGGACGTCCTCGACGCGCTCGGCGTCCCCGCCGGGCTCCTCCCGCCGCTGGAACGTTCCGGCACCCCGCTCGGCACCGTCTGCGCGGCCGCCGCCGACGCGACCGGCCTGCCCGCCGGCACGCCCGTCGTCGCGGGCGCCACCGACGGCTGCGCCGCCCAGCTCGGCACCGGACGCCTCACCAACGGGTCCTGGAACTCCGTCCTCGGCACCACGCTCGTGCTCAAGGGCGTCACCGACGACCTCGTCCACGACCCGTTCGGCGTCGTCTACTCCCACCGGGCGCCGGACGGCCGGTGGCTGCCCGGCGGCGCGTCCAGCACCGGCGCCGGCGCCCTCGCCCGCGACTTCGCCGGCCGCGACCTCGCCGACCTCGACCGGCGCGCCGCCGCCCGGGAACCCGCCGCCGCGCTCGCCTACCCGCTGGTGTCCGAGGGCGAGCGGTTCCCGTTCCTCGCCCCCGGCGCCCGCGGGTTCCGGCTCGGCGGCACCGGCGACGAGGCCGACGACTACGCCGCCGTCCTCCAGGGCGTCGCGTTCGTCGAACGGCTCTGCTTCGACCACCTCGACCTGCTCGGCGCCCCCACCGGCGGCGACCTCACCCTGACCGGCGGCGCCGCGCGCAGCGCCTACTGGTGCCGGCTCCGCGCCGACGTCCTCGGCCGGCCCATCCTTCTGCCGCGCCAGGCCGAGCCCGCGCTCGGCGCCGCCGTCCTCGCCGCGTCCCCCGGCCGCGACGTCGCCGAGGTCGCCGCCCGGATGGTCGCCGTCCGCACCGTCGTCGACCCGCGCCCCGACCGCGCAGGCCGGTTCGACGACGCCTACCTGCGCCTGGTCGGCGAGCTGGAGCGGCGCGGCTGGCTGCCCGCCGAGACCGCCGCCCACGCGCGGGCGAGGACGCCCCGGTGACCCGCCTCGTCCTCGTCCGGCACGGCGAGACCGAATGGCACGCCGAGAACCGGTACGCCGGCACCAGCGACGTCGCGCTGACCCGGCGGGGCCTGGAGCAGGCGCGGCTCCTCGGCGCCTGGGCCGCCGCCGCCCGCCCCGACGCGGTGTGGTGCTCGGACCTGGCCCGCGCCCGGCGCACCGCCGCCCCCGCCGCCGAGGCCGCCGGGACGATGATCCGCGTCGACACCCGCCTCCGCGAGCTCGACTTCGGCCGCGGCGAGGGCCTCACCCGCGCCGACATGGAGCGGACCTTCCCCGAGGCGCTCCGCGCCTTCCACGCCGACCCGGTCGCCGCGCACCTGCCCGGCGGCGAGGACCCGGCCGCCGCCGCCCGCCGCTTCACCGCCTGCCTGCACGACATCGCCGCCCGCCACCCCGGCGGCCGCGTCCTCGTCGTCGCCCACTCCACGGCGCTGCGCCTCGCCCTGTGCCGGCTGCTCGGGCTGCCGCTGAAGGACTACCGGCGGCGGTTCCCCGCGCTCGGCAACTGCGCCCTCACCGAGATCCGGCTCCGGGACGGCGACGCCGCCCTCCTGGAGTTCAACACCGCGATCGAAGGATCGCTCGTTCCCTGGAGCCAGCAATGACGACCCGCGTCCTCGCGGCCGGCGACCACTTCGTCCTCAACCGCCTGTTCATCGACGCGCTGCGCGCCGAGACGCCCGGCGGCCTGGAGTTCTCCGAGCTGACCCTGCCGTGGCCGGTGGAGCCGTTCGGACGCGTCGCCGAGGTGGACGAGGCGTCCGGCACCGAGGACCGGCTCATCGAGGCCCTGCGCGGGATCCAGGTCTGCGTCACCCAGATGGCGCCGCTCACCCGCCGCGTCCTGGAGGCCGCACCCGACCTGCGGCTGTTCGGCGTCAGCCGCGGCGGCCCCGTCAACGCCAACCTCGACGCGGCGACCGAGCACGGCGTCGCCGTCTGCTTCGCCCCCGGACGCAACGCCGGCGCCACCGCCGAGCACACCCTCGGGCTGATCCTCGCCGCCGTCCGCCGCATCCCGCAGACCCACGGCGAGCTCGTCGCCGGCCGCTGGCGCGGCGACTACTACCGCTACGACGACGTCGGCATCGAGCTGCTCGGCGGCACGGTCGGCCTCGTCGGCTGCGGCGCCGTCGGCCGCCGCGTCGCCCGCGCCGCCGCCGCGCTCGGCTCCCGCGTCCTCGTCCACGACCCCTACCTGGACGACCTCGGCGACCTCGCCGGCATCGCCGAGCCCGTCACGCTCGACGAGCTGCTGGCCCGCGCGCAGATCGTCTCCCTGCACGCCCGCGCCACCCCCGAGACCGCCGGGATGATCGGCGCCGCGGAGATCGCGGCGATGCGGCCCGGATCGATCATCGTCAACTGCGCGCGGGGCACGCTGCTGGACTACGACGCCGTCTGCGACGCCGTCGAGTCCGGGCACCTGTTCGGCGCCGCGTTCGACGTCTTCCCCGAGGAGCCCATCCCGGCCGGCTCGCGGCTGCTGACCACCCCGAACATCATCGTCACCCCGCACCTCGCGGGCGCCAGCAAGCAGACCGCCGCGAACGCCGCCCGCATCATCGCCGAGGACGTCGGCCGGCACCTGCGCGGCGAGCCGCTCCGGCACTGCGCCAACCCCGAGGTCCTGAAGGCCCGGCACCGCTGACGAGCACGGCGCGGCCAGGCCCCTAGGCCCGCCCGCACCGCTCCGTTCCCCGCGCCGTCCGCCCGGAGTGCGCCACATCACCGCCGCCGGGGCCTCCGCAATCCCGGAACGCCTGAAAGAATGGTGCTGAAAAACACGGTGACCGCAAATGCGCGGTCAACCTTATGATCATCACGGGGCCTTTATCGGCGGCCGACAAAAAGCGGCCGTATTTCCGATCGGACCTTTGCATCCGGCGATCACTCGGGTAGAAAAACCCTGATGTTCCGCGCGGCCACGACGGACCCCCCACGGCGTGCCGCGCGAGGGGACGCGCGCGGACGTGCCGCGCGCGGACGCTCGAAGCCCTCGTCGAGGAGGAACCCCGTGAAAGCTCCCGCCACCCTGACCACCGCCCTGACCGCGACCACCGCCGCCGCCTGCGCGGCGCTCGCCCTGACCGCCCCCGCGGCGTCGGCCGCCACCACCACGGTCCGCCAGGAGACGGCCACCGGAGCCCCCTACTCCGGCAACTGGCAGGTCTCCACCGTCGGCACGCTCGACTTCGCCATCACCTTCCTCGGCATCCGCGTGACCGGGACGTGCGACGGCGCGAACCTCAAGGGCACCGTCCAGTCGACCGGCCCCGGCGCCCTCACCGCGGCCTCCATCGGCGCCTGCCGCACGTCCAACGGCTTCAGCTCCCCCGCGACCGACCTCGACCTCAGCACCGTGCCCGACAAGTCCGGCGCGGTCACCTACGCGCCCGTGGCGGGCGGCCGCGACGGCGTCCTGACCATCAACGGCGCCCTGCGCTTCAAGATCGAGGGCGAGTTCCTCGGCAGCGTCCGCACCTGCTGGTACAAGTTCCGCACCGGCACCACCGACGGCCTGGCCTTCGACGTCTACAACCGCGACAACCCCAACCGCCCGCTGCCCAACGACGACGCGCAGGGCAAGTCCTCCAACATCACGCTCGTGCGCGACACCGGCAGCGACCTGCTCTGCCCCTCCAACGGGACGGGCAGCGGCGCCGCCATCGCCCGCGGCGAGAGCACCCCCGGCTCCGGGGTCTTCGACCGCAAGCTTTACCTGACCTCGTAACCGCTGGCCCCCGCCGGTCCGGGCCGCCCGCCCCGCGGCCCGGAACCGGGGCCCGCCCCGGAGGCGCAACGGAGCACCGCCGAGCAATTCCACCGGCCACCGAGAAACGACCCCGCCATCCGCCGGGAAAACCTATATCTCTAGCAGCGGCCGTCGAGAAACCCGCCACGCATTTTTTCTCGTCCTGCCCGGATAACCCCCGCCCCGGGAAACCGGGGCGGGAGAGTAGGGCGGCCGGGCACCGGGGCCGGTGCAAGGGAGTGGCCTTCCTCCTCGATGCCCGGCCGCCCCAGGCCCCCGCGGTGCTGGGTCGCCGCCGAGGCGGGGCCGGGGGCGTACGGCCGGGGCGCCTCGGGAGCGACCGCGAGGGGACTGAAGCGTAACTCCGCAGGTCATCGCAGGTGAATGACTATGTGCTTACAGTTGTTTCCCACGCGTGTACGGGCCCCGGCGTCGCAAAATCACCCGTCCCGCGGCCGTGCCCCGGGGAACCCGGGCCGAGGCGGATCATTCCCCGGACGTGGGGAACAATGGGCGGATGAGAGCGGTGGTGGTCTCCGACACGCACGCGCCCCGGCGCTGGAAGTCGTGCCCGCCGCGGGTGGCCGGGCACCTGCGCGACGCCGACGTGATCCTGCACGCCGGCGACGTGTGCGTCGCCTCGGTCCTGGACGAGCTCGCCCAGTACGCGCCCGTGCACGCCGTCCTCGGCAACAACGACGCGCCCGACGTCGCGGACTGGGGCGCGCCGGAGCGGCTGGAACTCGACCTGGACGGCCTCGCCGTCGCGATGGTCCACGACAGCGGCCAGGCGCGCGGCCGGACGGCCCGCATGCGGCGCTGGTTCCCCGCCGCCGACCTCGTCGTGTTCGGCCACTCGCACATCCCGATGGACGAGACCGGCGACGGCGTCCGGATCTTCAACCCCGGATCGCCCACCGACCGGCGCCGCCAGCCCCACGGCACGATCGGGCTGCTCGACGTCCACGACGGCCGGCTGACCGCCGCGAAGATCGTCCCCGTCACCTGACCCCCGCCCGCGGGCCTCCCGGCGAGGCCGCGCGATCACCGCGGGGCGGTGACCTGTATGTTCGGCTCTCGGGATCGGCGCCCGGGCATGCCGGCGGCCGCCCAGCGACCCCGGGAGGCAAGGCGGGCATGACCGGAGAAGGACCGCGCAGGGACGCCGTCGACGAGGTGCTCCCCGTCCCCAGGCTGGCCCTCTACGGCTTCCAGCACGTCCTGGCGTTCTACGCCGGCGCCGTGGTCGTGCCCATCCTCGTCGCGGGCGCGATCGGGCTGACCCCCGAGCAGCTCGTCTACCTCATCAACGCCGACCTGTTCACCTGCGGCATCGCCACCATCATCCAGTCGCTCGGCGTCTGGCGCGTCGGCATCCGGCTGCCGATCGTCCAGGGCGTCACGTTCACCGCGGTCGCCCCGATGATCGCCATCGGGCAGGGCGCGGAGAACGCCACCGCCGGGCTGCTCGCCATCTACGGCGCCACGATCACCGCGGGCCTCGTCACGCTCGTGGCCGCGCCGTTCCTCGGACGCCTGCTGCGCTTCTTCCCGCCCCTCGTCACCGGCACGGTCCTGACGATCATGGGACTGGTCCTGCTGCCGAACGCGCTCACCGACGCCGCGGGCGGCGCCGCCGCCAAGACCGTCACCAAGGACTTCGGCAGCTGGCGGCACCTCGCGTACGCGGGCGGCACCCTGCTGTTCATCGTCGCCCTCTACCGGCTGCGCCGCCCGTTCCTCGGCAGCATCGCCGTCCTGCTCGGCCTCGTCGGCGGGACGGCCGTCTCCTACGCCCTCGGCGACACCCACTTCGACCAGGTCGGCAGGTCCGACTGGCTCGGCGTCACCACGCCGTTCCACTACGGCGCGCCCACCTTCCACATCGGCGCGATCCTCGCGATGCTCCTGGTCATGATGGTCACCGTCGTGGAGACCGTCGGCGACGCCAAGGCCACCGGCGAGATCGTCGGCCGCGAGGTCACCGGCGACGGCATCACCCGCGCGCTGCGCGCGGACGGGCTGTCCACCTTCCTCGGCGGCACCCTCAACGCCTTCCCCTACACCTGCTTCGCGCAGAACGTCGGGCTCGTCCGCCTCACCGGCGTCCGCAGCCGCTTCGTGGTCGTCGCCGCCGGCACCATCATGATCGTCCTCGGGCTGATCCCCAAGGCCGCCGCCTACGTCGCGTCCATCCCCCCGGACGTCCTCGGCGGCGCCGCCGTCGCCATGTTCGGGATGGTCGCCGTCGTGGGCGTCCAGACGCTCGCGCAGGTCGACCTCCGCCAGGAGCGCAACGCCCTCGTCGTCGCGGTCAGCGTCGCGCTCGCCCTGCTCCCCGCCACCGTCCCGGCTTTCGGCGAGAACATGCCCCGCGACGTCGCCGCGATCCTCAACAGCGGCATCACGCTCGGCGCCATCAGCGCGATCGTCCTCAACCTGGTCTTCAACGTCCTCACCCGCACGCCCCCGGACGAGGACGACGCCACCGTCCCGCCGGCCGAACCGGTCACCTCCCCCTGAGCGGACGACGCGCGGCGGGCCGGAGACCCGCCACCGCCGTGGCCGCCGTCAGCCCCAGAACGACGCGATCCGCGCCGCGATCGACCGGCCCTGCGCGCGACCGGCCTCGGCCGCCGGAGTCCGCGTCGCCGGGTCCAGGGGATCCGCACCGGCCGCCGCCACCGACGCCTCGTCCGGCCGGACGACCTCCACCCGGCCGCCCTTCGCCGTCACCGCCGCGACCTCCTCGTCCAGCGTCGGGTCCTCCAGGGGCACGAGCAGCAGGACCCGCTCATACCCGGCGGCCAACGAGGCGTTGGTGCCCGACCTGACCCCTCCGTCGACGTACCGGACCCCTCCGATCGTCACCGGCGGCCAGATCATCGGAACGGCGCAGCTCGCCGCCACCGCGTCCACCAGATCCACCCCGGAGTCGCGGTCCAGGACCCGCAGCTCGCCGGTCAGCGCCTCCACGGCCGTGATCAGCATCGGCCGCGACGGCCACGCGTGGACGGGCAGGCGCCCCGCGATCACCTCCCGCCGCACCGCCTCCGGCACCGTCTGCGCCTCCAGCGCCCGCGCCCCGAGACCGCGCCGCACCTCCGCCGCGTCACCCGCCCCGGCCGCGATCCGCGTCCACGCCTCCACCACGTCCGCCACCGACACCCCCGGCGGCACCATCTCGCGGTACTGCCGCGCCGGATCGGCCTGCGCCGCGTACAGCTCGGTCAAGGGCCTGCCGCTGCCCACCTGCGCGGCGACGGCGGAACCCGCCGACGTCCCGACCAGCAGGTCCGCGCCGGTCACGTCCGTCCCGGCGTCCGCCAGCCCGGTGATCAGGCCCGTCAGCCACGCGATGCCCGCCACACCGCCGCCGCCCAGCACCAGGGCGCGTCCGTTCCCGCTCATCGTCGTCCTCCTCGTCGAGATGGGAAAATCCATTCTCGCCCCGGACGGCGCCCGGCCGATCAGGCGGCGAGGAAGGAACCGAACGGCAGATTGCGCAGCACCCAGAACAATACGATTCCCCCGAAAAGCGCCCAGATCAGCCGCGGATCGCCGGCCCGGGCACGCGCGGGCCGGTCCCGCACCCGAGCCGCCGTCCAGCGGACGAAGAAGAACGCCAGCACCGGCAGCATCGCCACGGCCAGGACGTTCAGCCCCAACGCCTCACGGACGTGCCCATGCGCCAGGGCATGGATCGTCCGGAGCGAACCGCAGCCGGGACACTGATAGCCCGTCAGCGCGAGGAACGGGCACGTGGGGTAGTGCCCGTCCACGTTCGGATCGACGGCACCCACATAAGAGACGACGGACGCGGCCACCACGACGACCGCGCCCGGACCGAGCAGCCGACGAGCCACCGCGGCCGCGCCGTCGCGACCGCGGGGCCCGTCGCCGGGCCGGCCCGTCCGTTCGCCCGCTCGCGGCACGGCGGACCGGCTCCCGAACGGCATGGGTCAGGAGTTGCTCGACGCGGCCAGGAGCACGATCGCGTAGATGACGCCGATCACCGCGCCCACCGCCGCCGAGACGATCGCCCAGATCCTGGCGTTGTTGGACGCGCTGATGGCACCGGCATGGTCCCCGGACGCCCACTTCGAGTTGACCTGGGCGGCGAACACGATCGAGACGATCCCCGCGGGAAGGCAGCAGAACAGCGTCGTCAGGATCGCCCAGACGAGGTGGTTCGGGGGCGGCGTCCCGCCGCCGCCGTAGCCGCCCTGAGAGGGTGGCGGGTAGTAGCTCATGGACAGTACCTCCATGCCGTGGGCTGGGTCGTACACATAGATGGTCAACAAGCATGCCTGGTTCCCGCGGCCGTGGTAAGAGCCTGCTCACGTCTCCGCCGCACCGAACCAGCGTCCCCGCCCGCGATGTCCCGCGGCCGCGGTAGGGCACGTGACCACATCGGGCGCGGACTTGACGCAGCCCGCCGGATCGCGTAAGTTGACTCCTCGTCCCCTTACGGATGCAGGACGCCTGCGCGGTGGCCGGCCGATGGGGAACCCACCAACGAACCAGCCGACACGGCCTCGCCGTGCCTGCCGTATCGTGGTGCGTCGGAAAGGCCGATTTTGACAATCGCGCCGGATCTGATGAAATGGAAACACCCGCCCGGAAGGGCCGCGCAAGCGGACTGGAAAGGCGGATCGGAAAAGCCCGGAATTGACAAGCCGGGCGGATCCGGTAAAGTAAAGCGAGTCGCCCCGGGGCGGGAAACGCGAAAGCGGATCCAGCGCGGTGGGTGTCCGTTTCTTGAGAACTCAACAGCGTGTTAAAAGCCAGTGCCTTATCGGCTCGGTCGACCGTTGGTCGGTCGGGTCGCCCCGTGGCCGCCGGATGCTTCGTGTGTCTGGTGGTGGGGATTTCTTTGAGGCAATGCATCAGCCCCTTTTTGGGGGTGTGGTGCTTGCTGGGATTTCTTCTGAGGTTTGGCTGCCTGGGGTTCGCCCC
>NZ_CAACUY010000262.1 GCF_900659615.1 Actinomadura fibrosa
GGCGGAGGGCGGCGCCGCGCCCGTCCCGGCCGGGCATCGGCCCGTCCTGCTGCCGGCGGGCCGCTTCGACGCCGCCGTCCTCGCCCGCGACGCGCTCCGGCACGGCGACGCCCTGGCCGGTCCGCTGATCGTCGAGCAGGACGACACGACCGTCCTCGTCCCGCCCGGCTGGTCCCTGGAGGTCGGCGCGGCGGGCGACCTGCACCTGCACCGGAGTCCCCGACCATGACCCTCGCTCCCGCCGCGCCCGGTCCGGGCGCGCCCGACCCCGTCACCCTGGAGATCGTCGGCAGCAAGCTCGGCGCGCTCACCGAGGAGATGTGCCTGACGCTCCAGCGCACCAGCAGGTCGCTGTACGTCAAGGAGACCGCGGACTTCTGCTGCGCGCTCGCGGGCCTCGACGGCGGCTTCGTCGCCTACCCGCGCGGCATCGGCGTGTCCGGGTTCGTCGGCCTCAACGTGCTGGACGCCGTCCAGGCGGCCGGCCCGCTGGAGCCCGGCGACGTGGTCATCACCAACGACCCGTACACCTCCGGCGGGCTGGCCACCCACCTGACCGACATCCAGCTCATCGAGCCGTACTTCCACGACGGCCGGCTCGTCGGGTACGGGTGGGCGTTCATCCACTGCTCCGACATCGGCGGGCGCGTGCCGAGCAGCCTGTCCCCGGTGAACGACGAGATCTTCCAGGAGGGGCTGCGGATCCCGCCGGTGAAGCTCGTCCGGGCGGGGGAGCCGAGCCGCGACGTCGAGGCGTTCCTGACGGTCAACACCCGCACCCCGGACGCCAACCTCGGCGACATCCGCGCGATGCGCGCCGCGCTCGCCACCGGGCGGGAGCGGCTGGCGGGCGTGATCGCGCAGCACGGCGCGGACACCGTCCTCGCCGCGCAGCGCGGCCTCATCGCGTACACGGCCGAGAAGGCGCGGACCGCACTGGCCCGGCTCGGCGACGGCACCCACCGGTTCGTCGACTACCTCGACGACGACGTGGTCTCGGACGTCCCCGTCCGGCTGTCGGTCACCGCCACCCTCGACGGGGGGCGGCTGCACCTGGACTTCACCGGCACCGACCCGCAGGTCCCCGCCGCGTTCAACATCGCGAGCCTCGGACGCGTCCACGCCTGGATCACCACCCGGGTCCTCGCGCTGATCTGCACGCTCGACCCGGAGATCGCGCTCAACGCCGGCCTGACCGCGCCCATCGAGGTCACCGCCCCGGAGGGCTCGCTGGTCAACGCGGTCCGCCCGGCCGCCGTCGGGGTGCGGCACGCGGCGGCGTCCCGCGTCAACGACGCGCTCGGCGGCGCCCTCGGGCTCGCGGCCCCGTCCGTCCTCCCGGCCGCGGGCAGCGGCCTCGTCGTCCCGGTCGTGGTCGCCGAGCACGGGCCGGACGGCGAGAACGTGCAGGTGCTGGAGCCGATGGTCGGCGGCACCGGCGCGCGGGACGGCGCGGACGGCGTGGACGGGCGCGACAGCGGCATCTCCAACCTGTCGAACAACCCGGTGGAGACCGTCGAGACCGAGATCGGCGTCGAGGTCCTCCGGTACGGGCTGCGGCGCGACTCGGGCGGCGCCGGCCGGTGGCGCGGCGGCTGCGGGCTCGAACTGACCTTCCGGGTGCGCGGCACCGGGACCCGGCTGCTGGCCCGCGGCCTGGAGCGCATGCGCTTCCGGCCCTGGGGCGTGGCGGGCGGGCGACCGGGCGTCCCGGCCCGGCTCGTCCTGAACGCCGGCACGGACCGCGAGCGGGCCCTCGACAAGATCGACGTGCTGCCGCTGGACGACGGCGACGTGGTGACGCTGCTGACCTCGGGGGCGGGCGGGTACGGCGACCCGTTCCTGCGCGACCCCGAGGCGGTCCTCGCGGACGTGCGGCGCGGCGTGGTGTCGGCCGAGGCCGCCCGCCGCGACTACGGCGTCGTCCTGGCGCCCGACGGGCTCGCCGTCGATGAGGCCGCCACGCTGCGGGAGCGGGCCTCCACGGCGGGCCGCGGGGGAGCGGGCGCCGAGTTCGGGCCGGAGCGGGCCGCCTGGGAGTCGGTGTTCCCGACCGGTCTCGTGGACCGCCTGGTCGCGGCCCTGTTCCGGCAGCCCGCCGCGCACCGGTCCCGGCTCCGCTCGGACGCGTACGCGGCCGTCCTCGCCGGCCTCCCGGACGGTTTCCCGCGCGAACCGGTGCCGCCCGCGCGCGCGGAGGCGGCGCGCGCCCGCCTGCTCGACGAGATCGGGAAGCTGGAGCGGACCGCGCCATGACGCCTCCCGGAGCGGGCGCCGCCGCCGGAACGGACCTCGCCGGCCTCTACCGCGACCTGCACCGCCACCCCGAACCGCCCTTCGGCGAGGTCCGGACGGCGGGCATCGCCGCCGGGCGGCTGCGCGGCGCGGGCTACGACGTCGCGACCGGGATCGGCGGCACCGGTGTGGCGGGCGCGCTGCGCAACGGCGACGGGCCGACCGTGCTGCTGCGCGCCGACATGGACGCCCTGCCGCTGCTGGAGAAGACCGGCCTGCCCTATGCCAGCACGGCCACCACCACCGCCTCCACCGGCGGCGAGGGCGAGGGCGGCGAGCGGGTGCCGCTGATGCACGCCTGCGGCCACGACATGCACGTGACCTGCCTGGTCGGCGCGGCCGAGCGGCTCGCCGCGACCAGGGCGGGATGGCGCGGCACGGTCCTCGCCGTGTTCCAGCCCGCCGAGGAGATCGCCGCCGGCGCGCGGGCGATGCTGGACGACGGCCTCTACGCGCGGTTCGGCGCCCCGGACGTCGCGCTCGCCCAGCACGTCTTCCCGCACCCGGCGGGCACGCTGCTCCTGTGCCCCGGCCAGGTCGTCGGCGCCACCGAGAACCTGGAGGTGACGCTGTTCGGCACGGGCGCGCACGGCGCGCAGCCGGAGCGGAGCGTCGACCCGGTCGTGCTCGCCGCCGCCGTGATCATGCGGTTGCAGACGATCGTGTCGCGGGAGGTCGCGCCGGCGGAGCGCGCGGTGATCACCGTGGCGCGGGTGCGCGCCGGGCACAAGGAGAACGTCATCCCGGACGAGGCCGCGCTCACGCTGAACGTCCGCGCCCTCTCCGAGGACGTGATGCGCGCCCTCCTCGCCGCCGTCGAGCGCGTCGTCCACGCGGAGGCCGCCGCGTCGGGCGCGCCCCGTCCGCCGCGGATCCGCCCCGTCAGCGCCTACCCGATCCTGCGCAACGATCCGGACGCCACCGCCCGCCTCGACGAGGCGTTCACCCGCCGCTTCGGCGCCGGGCGGGTCGCCGCGCTCGCCCCCATGCTCGGCGGCGAGGACTTCGGCCTGTTCGGCGCCGCGGCGGGCGCCCCCTCGGTGTTCTGGGGCCTCGGCGCCGCCGATCCCGCCCGGCTCGCCGAGGGCGCCGTCCCCGGCAACCACTCGCCCGGGTTCGCCCCCGCCGTCGAGCCCACGCTGTCCACGGGCGTCGAGGCCCTCGCCACCGCGGCGCTCGCGTTCCTCCGCACACCGTGAGCACGCCGGTGAGCATGTCGATCTGCGTCGTCGGCGCCGGACCGCGCGGCACCGCGCTCGTCGAGCGCATCGTCGCCAACGCCCCGGCGGAACGGCGGATCGACGTCCACGTCGTCGATCCCTACCCGCCGGGCGGGGGGCACGTCTGGCGGCCCGACCAGCCCGGCCACCTGCTGATGAACACCGTCGCGGCCGACACGACGCTGTTCACCGACCGCAGCGTCCGCTGCGCGGGCCCGCCCGTGCCCGGCCCGAGCCTGTACGAGTGGGCGTCCGCCGTCGCGCGCGCCGGTGACGCGGACCCGGCCGCCCAGGACGAGGCCGCCCGGACGCTGCCCTGGTCGCACCCGTCCCGCCGCTTCTACGGGCGGTACCTGGCGTGGGTCTACGACCGCGTCACGGCGGCGGCGCCCGAGCGGATCGCGATCCACGCGCACCGGACGCGGGCCGTCGCCCTCACCGAGGACGCCGCGGGCCGCCAGATCGTCGCGCTGGAGGACGGCTCGGGCCCGCTGGCCGTCGACGCCGTGATCCTGGCGCTCGGCCACACCGACCTCGAACCCACCCCCGAGCAGCGCGCCCACGGCCGGTTCGCCGCCGAGCACGGCCTCTTCTACGGGCCGCCCGCCAACCCGCTCGACACGCGCTCGGACGCGATCCCGCCGGGCGCGGCCGTCCTCGTCCGGGGCCTCGGCATGAACTTCTTCGACCACATGTCGCTGCTGACCATCGGGCGCGGCGGGCGCTTCGAACCGGCCGGCGACCGGTTGCGCTACCGGCCGTCCGGCCGCGAGCCGGTCCTGCACGCGGGCTCCCGGCGCGGCGTCCCGTACCTGGCGCGCGGCGACTACGGCCGGATGCCGCCGGCGTTCCCGGCCCGCTACTTCGACGCCGCCGCCGTGGCCCGGCTGCGGGAGGCCGGCCCCGCGGACTTCGCGTCCGACGTCTGGCCGCTCATCGCCAAGGAGACTGCGGCCGTCTACTACGACGTCCTCCTGCGCGAGCAGCCCGGCGCCTGCGCGATGCCCCCGGAACGCTTCCGTGCGAGGTTCGACGCGCTCGCCTGGGAGGACCCCGCGATGACCGACCTCATCGCCGCGGCGTTCCCCGATCCGGTCGTCCGCCTCGACTTCGCCGCCCTGCACCGCCCGCTGGACAGCGTCCCGCTCGACCGGGAGCCCGTCCACGACACGGTGGAGGCCCTCGTGCGCGCCGATCTGGCCCAGGCGCGGAACGCGCCCCGCAGCCCGCTGAAGAACGCCATGACCGCGCTCGGCGCCACCCGGGGGAGGGTCCGCGACCTGGTGGCGCACGGCGGCCTGACGGGCGCGTCGCACCGGCGGGACCTCGACGGCTGGTTCCAGGGCTTCGCCGCGTCGGTGGCCAGCGGCCCGCCCGCCGGGCGCGTGGACGAGCTGCTGGCGCTGGCCGGCGCCGGGCTGGTCCGGTTCCTCGGCCCCGACATGATCGTGACCGCCGGCCCGGCCGAGGGCGCCTTCCTGGGCGCCTCGCCCCGGACCGGCGCGGCCCCGGTCGCGGCGCCCGCCCTCCTGGAGGCGCACCTGCCGCCCCCGGACCTGGGCCGCACCGCCGACCCGCTCCTGCGGCGGCTCCGGGACGGCGGTGCCTGCCGCCCCTACCGCATCCCCACGCCCGGCGGCCCCGCGTACGAGACCCGCGGCATGGACGTCGAGCCCGGCACCTTCCGCGTCGTCGACGCGAGGGGCCGGGCGCACCCGCGCCGCTTCGCGCTCGGCATCCCCATCGAGTCGGTCGACTGGCTGACGGCGATGGGCGCGAAGCCCGCCGCGAACGCCGCGATGCTCGCCCAGGCCGACGCGGTGGCCCGCGCCGCGCTGGACCCCGGCTGAGCCGTCCGCCGGTCCCGCCGGTCGGAGGGCGGGGGTCAGTGGCCGGTGGCCGCGGCTCGGAAGTCGTTCAGGCCGTCCAGGAGCCGGCGGCGGCTCTCGGCGGACATCCGCGCGAGCAGCTCCCCGAGGTCGCGGCGCCGCTGCGCGGTGATCCGGTCGAGCAGCCGCTCGCCGGGCCTCGTCAGCCGCAGCGCGATCCGGCGGCCGTCGCTGTCGTCGCTGCCGCGGGTGACGAACCCGGCGGCCTCCAGGCGGTCGCACAGGCGGCTGGCCGCGGACGGGAGCATCCCCAGCGCCTCGGCGAGCTCGCGCAGGCTCAGGCCGGCCTGCTCGCGCAGCACCTGGAGGGCCCGGATCTGCGTCGGCGAGACGTACTCGGTGACCGTTTCCAGCGAGCGGCACCATACGTCGATGGCGTGCCGGATGGCGTCTTCAAGCAGGAGAAGGTCATCGGGGGTATCCACAGGACTCCTTCCACTCGCCCGGCTGCCGGCCGCACGGGGGCTTGCGCTGACGTCCGCGATCACATGCCCACGTATTTAGCCCAAGTAACAACCCTGGCACCCTCCGTGGCCGACATCGTGCCGGACCTGCGCCGATGGTGTCCAGATCGATCCGGTGGACGGCGGCTGCACGGGCGGCGACGCCAAGGTGCCTCACGGAGAGTCACTGTCAATGACGTATCGTGACGAGAGACGGATTCCGGCGTCTGCGGCATGAGCGTGAAAGGCGGTCGATTGGCCTCCAAGGTGATATTGCACATCGGGCAGCAGAAGTCCGGTACCACCTACCTTCAGGAGGTGCTCGGGCACGTCGCCGGGCCGCTGGCCGAGACCGCGGGCATCCTCTACCCCGCGTCGATCCGGGAGGTCCTGCCGGACGCGGTCGAGAGCCACGAGCGGGCGACCAGCGGGCTGCTCGGCACCGAGTACCCGTGGATCTCCGCGGAGCGCGCGGCGGACGAGCGGGCCAAGTGGCCCCGGTTGATGGCCAGGGTCCGCGCCTGGCCGGGGACGGCGCTGCTGTCGGCCGAGGCGCTGTCGACGATCCGGTCCCCGGCCGTCGCGCGGGTGGCCGCCGAGTTCGCCGGCGCGGAGGTCGCGGTCGTGGTCACGACCCGGAGCCTCGACCGGTCGCTGCCGTCGCTGTGGCAGCAGCACGTGCGCAACGGCCGGGTGTCCACGGTCGGCGAGTTCTTCGACCTGCTGGCGCGGCAGCGCGACCGCGGCCCGGCCGCGATCGAGCGGGAGCACGGGCTGCACCTGTGGCGGGCGTTCGCGCTCGGCGGCCTCGTCCGGCGCTGGGCCGCGCAGGTCGGCCCGGAGCGCGTCCGCGTCGTGGTGAACCCCGGCTCGCCGCCGGACCTGCTGTGGCGCCGCTTCGCCACGGCCATCGGCGCCCGGCACTGCGCGGACCTGCCGTCCGACGACGTCCGGACGCATCGCGCCCACCGCGGGCTGACGCACGTGGAGGCCGAGCTGGTGCTCGCGCTGAACCGGGCGATCGGCGAGGCGGGCTGGAGCCGGTACGAGGGGCGGGCGATCCGGGAGGAGATCCTGCAACACGGCCTGCTGCCCCGGACAGACCGCGGTCCCCGGGTCGCCGTGCCCATGCCGGCGCGCAAGCGGGTCGCCGCGTGGGCCGAGGAGGATCTGGCCGACCTGCGCGCGACGGGTGTGCGGGTGGTGGGGAACCTCGACGAGCTCCAGTGCTCCGCCGAGCCCCAGGACGTCGACCAGCCCCCGGTCGCCCCGGAGGAGGTCGCCCAGGCCGCGGCGGCCGCGATCATGGCGGTGGCGTCACGCGACCGGTACGCCCCGGCGCTGCGGCGGAGGGGCTGGCGCGCGCGGCTCGGGTCCCGTGCCTGACCGGACGCCTGGGGCCCGAGGGCTCGTCCGGGAGAACCGTGGCCTCGTCGTGGCCTGCGTGGCCGTGCTGCTGGCGGTCCTGGCACTGTCCGGATGCCTGGCGGGCGGGCGCCCCGGCCGTCCCGGAGCGGCGTTCCCCGTTCCCTCCAGGTCTTCGAGCGCGGTAAGCGGCGAGGGGAAGCGGCCGAACTTCGTCCTGATCCTCGCCGACGACCTGGACGAGTCGCTCATGCCGTACATGCCGCAGGTCAAGAAGCTCCTGGCGGACGAGGGGACGACGCTCAGCCGCTACTACGTGAGCCTGCCGTGGTGCTGCCCGTCCAGGGCGACCATGCTGCGGGGCCAGTACGCGCACAACACCGGGGTCTACAGCAACAACGAGCCGAACGGCGGTTTCGCGGAGTTCCAGCGGCGGGGGCTGGACCAGTCGACGCTGGTCACGTGGCTGCGGGCGGCCGGCTACCGGAGCGGCCTGTTCGGCAAGTACCTCAACGGCTACCCCGAACAGGTCCCGTCCGCCGGGAAGACGTACGTGCCGCCGGGATGGGACACCTGGGCGAGCCCCGTGGACGGGCACCCCTTCCAGGGCTTCGACTACACCCTCAACGTGGACGGCGCCCTGATCCACCGGAAACCGTCGGAGAAGACCTATTTCACCGACGTGCTCTCCAGCCGGGCACAGGACTTCGTGACCTCCTCCGACGGCCGCCCCTTCTTCGCCTATATCGCCCCCGTGATGCCCCACACCCCGGCCGTCCCGGCGCCGCGGCACCGCAAGCTCTACCCGGACCTCAAGGCACCCCGCACGGCGAACTACAACCTGGCCGAGATGGACGGCAAGCCCGCGGAACTGCGGCGGCTGCCGAAGGCCACGTCCGCCGAGAAGCGCCGGTGGGACCGGCTGTTCCGCGACCGCGCGCGGTCCGTCCTCGCCATCGACGACATGGTCGGCGCGCTGGTGAAGGCCCTGGACGGCAGCGGGAGGCTGGACGACACCTACGTCGTCATGACGTCCGACAACGGCTTCCACATCGGCCAGTACCGGATGGCGCCCGGCAAGAACACCGGGTACGAGGAGGACACCCGCGTCCCGTTCGTGGTCCGCGGCCCCGGCGTGCCCGCCGGGCGGACCGTCGAGCGGCTCGCGGGCAACACCGACATCGCCCCCACCCTGGCCGATCTGGCGGGCGCCCGCGTCCCCGGCTTCGTGGACGGCCGTTCCCTGCGGCCCCTCCTGCACGGGAGCGTGCCTCCGGGCGACCGATGGCGGCAGGCGTTCCTGCTGGAACACGGGACGGCCCGGAACACCGGACCCGCAGGCGGTCCCGGCACCCATGCCAAGCCCTATACGCCCAAGACCCGTGACAACGCCTACCTCCCCGCCTTCACGGGCCTGCGCACCGACCGCCACCTCTACCTGGACTACGTGACGGGCGAGCGGGAGCTGTACGACCTGCGGACCGACCCGTTCCAGGAGCACAATCTCGTGAGCAGCGAACCGGCGACGGCGGCGTGGCTCTCGTCCTGGCTCCGCAGGCTCCGCACGTGTGCCGGCCAGACCTGCCGCACTCAGGAGGACCGCCCCTGAGACACTGGCCACCGCCGGGCGCCGACCGGATCAGGAGCCCTGCCTGAGCAGGGCGCGGACGAGGCGGGCGATCGGGGACTGCCGCCCGCCGCGCGCGTCCTCGTCCGGCTCGCCGGACTCCGTCGCCTGGGGTGGCGCGGCCTGCGCGGCAGCGGTCGGACGCTCGTGCAGGCGGTACCGCACCGGCAGTGACCGCAGCCCCCGCATGAGGGGCGAGGAGCGCCAGGGGAGCTGATCGACGGGCAGGCCCAGCTCCAGTTCGGCCATCCGCTCGAAGAGCCGCTCCACCGCGATGGTCACGATCCTCGTGGCGAGCTCGTCCGCGGGGCAGCGGTGCGGACCGGCGCCCCAGGCGAGGTGCGCCCGCGAGCTGTTCACCGAGTGCGGGTCGAGGGCGTCGGCGAAGCGGGGGTCGGCGTGCGCGGCCGCCACGGACGCCATGACCGGGTCGCCGGCGGCGATGGCGACGCCGCCGAGCGCGGTGTCGGCCCTCGCGAAGCGGAACGTCATGTTGGTGTTGGGCGGCTTCGCCATCGCGGCCCGGTTGACGGTCTCGCCGACCATCCCGGTGGCGAGGCCGACCCGGGCGCCGGCGTCCCCGGCGACGACCTCGACGATCGTGTTGCAGATGAGCGAGCTGCCCATGTCGCCGAGCGTGCTGATCACGTTGACCATCTCGGTGGCGATCTGCTCGGCGGTCAGCTCGGGGCGCGCGGCGAGCATCCCGGACGGCAGGTCGTCGCCGGGCCGGTGCCGGGCGGCGACGACCCGGCCGATCCCGCCGGTCAGCCGGGCCAGCGCCGCGTCCGCGCCGGGACCGGCGTCCACGACCCGCCAGATGTCGACGACGGCCTCGTCGGTGGTGGCGTCGAAGCCGATCAGCCGGTTGCACGCCATGACCGCCAGCGGGCGCGCGTACTGCGCGGACAGGTCGGCGAACCCGTCGGGCCCGCCCTCGGCCAGCAGGTCCAGCAGCTCGTCGGCGTGGCCGCGGATCTCGTCCTCCAGCCGGCGCGCCTGCGGCCGCGCCCGGCTCTGGAACGGCTGCAGCCCCGCCGCCCACGCCTCCCGGAGCTCGGCGTGGGCCGCGCCCTCCTGGAACGGCGTGCCGGTGCTCTGGTAGACGGGCAGCAGCGGCCAGTCCGCCGGGACCCGCCCCTGCGCGTGGTCGCGCCAGTCCGCGACGCGCTTGCTCCACAGCCCCCGCTGGTTGCGCAGCACCGACAGGACCTCGTCGTAGCCGAGGACCAGCCAGACCGGGACCCCGAGCAGCAGGACCGGCGCGACCGGGCCGTACTTCTCGCGGAGCCGCTCGTACACCGGGGCCGGGTCGGCGTCGAACTCCCGCGTCAGGAGCGGTTCCACCGCCGACGACGCGAGGGCGCCGGGGGAGGCGGGCGCGTAAGGGGGGATGTGAGGGTCCATGGCTGCTCTCGTCCGTCGTCCGTGTCGCTCCACAGGAGGCCGTTCCGGTCCCGCGCGGGGCGCGGATCGGTCCACGCCCGAAACTCTAGGGATCACGGACCGCGGGCGTCCAAGGAACGGATCACGATCCGCGACGGGAACGACACGCCGCACCCCCTCGAAGCACCCGCCCGAACCCCGGGATCCGCGCCGGACGCCCGGTGCCGATAGCGGCCACGGTCCGCCGGACGGCGGGCGATAAGGGGTGAGAGCAACGGGTATGCCGGGGACCATGGCCGAAGACATCACGGCCCGCAACGACGAGGTCAAGGCCCGGCTGGACCGGGCCCGCGAGCGGGCCCAGAACGCGAACGAGCGGCGCGAGCAGGCAGGCCGGCGGGTCGAGGAGCTCGCTCGGACGCAGGAGGAACGTCCGGAGCCCGAGTCCGCGGCGGTGCGGGTGCGCGTCGCCAAGGAGCGCGCCGCGGAGGCGGGCGAGGCGGCCGCCCGCAGCGCGGCCGAGGCACGGGCCGGCTACCGGCGCGCCGCCCAGGCGCTCCGGCGGAACGCCGAACTCCACGAGCAGGCCGCCGCGCAGGGCGTCGGCGACGTGGAATGGCACCGCCGCATGGCCGCCAAGGCGCGCCGCGAAGCCGAGACCGACACGGACGAGGCCGACCGCCTGGCCTGACCGCCCGCCCAGCACCGCGCGACTCGCCGCGAGTGACGTGGGTGGACGCGGCGGGTTCAGCGCGGGGGGTTGAGGGCTGCCTTCGCGCGTTCGTACCAGCGGCGGGCCGTGCGGGTGCCGGGCAGGCGCACGTCGGGCAGCAGCGGGGCGGCGGAGCGCTGCCGGAGCGCGGCCGCCGTGACGCCGGAACCGTAGGCGACGTCCTCGGCGAGGCGGAGGACGGTGTAGCGGACCGGATCGACGGCCGGACCGCCGCCGCGGCTCTCGCGCAGCCATTCCAGCGCGATAGGCGCGAGCATGGCCGCGGTCGCGGCGCGGGCCGTCCGGCTGCGCGGGGCGGTGGCGAGGGCGAGCAGGCCGGCGGGCCACCATTCGCGGCGGAGCGCGTGCCCGATCGCGGCGGCGTCGGCGACG
>NZ_CAACUY010000263.1 GCF_900659615.1 Actinomadura fibrosa
AGGCGCCGGTGCGGCTGGCCCCCGGCAGCCTGCTCGCCGGGGCGCTGGACGCCGCCGAACCGCTCCACCTGCCGTGCGAGGACGGCGCCGCCGACTTCGGCGAGCCGGCGCTGCGCCCGTTCGCCGGCGCGACCGCGGTGACCGTCGTCCCGATGGTCGCGCGCGGCGCCGTCGTCGGCGCGCTGCTGCTCGGCCACCGGCGGCGGACCCCGTCCGCCCAGGACCTCGCGGTCGCCGAGGAGGTCGCACGGCGCGGCGCGACCTGCATCGCCGACGCCGCGCTGCTCGCCCGCGAGTCCCGCGCCGCCCAGGAGCTCCAGCGCAGCCTGCTGCCGAGCGCGATCCCCGAGCTGCCGCCCGTCGAGATCCGGCACCGGTACCTGCCCGGCAGCCCCGGCGCGCAGGTCGGCGGCGACTGGTTCGACGCCCTGCCGCTGCCCCGCGGCCGGGTCGCGCTGACCGTCGGCGACGTGATGGGGCACGGCTGGCGGTCCGCCGCCACCATGGGCCGGCTGCGCACGGCCATCCGCGCGTTCGCCTCGCTCGACCTGCGGCCGCAGTACCTGCTGCGCAAGCTCGACGACATCGCCCGCACGCTCTGCGACGGCTGCTTCGCCACCTGCCTCTACGCCGTCTACGACCCGCGGACCCGCGTGCTGCTGACGGCCAACGCCGGGCACATCCCGCCGATCCTCATCGACCCGGACGGCGAGAGCCGCTTCCTGCCGCTGCCGTCCGGCGTGCCGATCGGCGTGGGCGGGCTGCCGTTCGGCGCGGTGGAGGCCGAGATCGAGCCGGGCAGCCGGCTGGTGATGTGCACCGACGGCCTCGTGGAACGTCCCGACCAGGACATCGACGCCCGGCTCGGCTTCCTGCGCGCCCGCCTCGAAGGCCCGCAGCGCACGCTCGACGAGCTGTGCGACACGGCCGTCGCCGCGCTCCGCGCCGACGAGCGGCGCGACGACGTCACGCTGCTGGCGGTCGAGTTCCGCCGCGTCCCCTTCGACCCGGCCCGCTGAGCCGCCGCCGGGCCGCCGCGGAACCCGGCGCGGCCCGCCGCCGCGAGCACGCTTCGCCCCGTACCTCGCCGGGACGCCGCGCCCGTGCGCTCAGGGGGTGCGGGCGGCGCAGTGGAGGAGCAGGCCGGGCGTCTCGTCCCAGCCGATGAGGCGGAAGAGCCGGTCGATGTGCGGCGGGACCGAGTGCAGCACGAGCAGCCTGCCGTCCTCCGCCAGGTCGTCCGCGCCGTCGATGAGCGCCCGCAGCCCCGCCACGTCGATGAACTCGACCCCGCCGAGGTCGGCGTGGAGGTCGCCGGGCGTCCGGTCGCGGACCGCGTGCAGGGCCCGGGTCAGCGCGGGAGCGTTCGACACGTCGACGTCGCCGGTCACCCGCAGCCAGGACGAGCCGGTGCCGGACGCGATGCGCAGGAGCGCGGAGTCCAGCTCGACGCGGTCGTACCGGGGCGCCGCGCGATCCGGGCGCGGCACGTCGGCGCCGGAGTCGCCCTCCCCGCCGGTGATCCGCCAGACCGTCATCCGCTCCCTCGCCTCCCGGAGGGGGACGCCCTATCCGGGCGACCGCGTATATGCCACGATCTCACCTGTTCTCACCTTCGGGACCGCAACGCGCGGGAAAAACGTCATCGGGAGGCACGTCATGGACGAGCAGGCGATACTGGGCCGCATCCGCGATCTGGTCGACGAGGAGCACGAGCTCCGCCGGGCGCACGAGCACGCCGAGACCGGCGACGCCGAGGCGCGGGCCCGCCTGCGCGATCTTGAGGTCGCCCTCGACCAGTGCTGGGACCTGCTGCGCCAGCGGCGCGCCCGCCTGTCCGCCGGCCAGGATCCGGATGAGGCCCAGGTGCGTCCCGCGGGTGAGGTGGAGGGCTACCGCCAGTAGTTCCGGGTGGAATGCGAAGCGTGTCCAGTACGCGGCCGAACATCCCTGCGGACGAGGAACGTCCCAATTCCCGGGTAGCCGGAATTCACGGCCGATATCGGACGAATATATTCGGTTAAAAGGAACAAAACGCTCAAGGTTCGCCAACCTGAGGAAGATATGGGGTCGGCGTGACCCGGGTGGCTAGCATGGGTCGCTCCGGCGCGGGCATTCTCGTCGGCAGGCGAGTCGAACCCGTACTGGACACTACGCGCGCGGTCCCCCGGACAACCGCCCGCACTGGGGGGCTTCGGAAAGGTGGCCGAAAGCGTCGTTCCGCAGTGGGAACGCCAATTCCGGCTGCTCTGGCGCGGATCCGCCGTGTCCCAACTCGGGATCATGAACGCGGCGCTCGCGATCCCGCTGCTGACGCTCTCGCTCACCGGTTCCCCGGTCTTCGCCGGGTGGGTCACGGCCGCCGGCACGCTGCCGCGGATCCTGCTGCACCTGCCCGCCGGGGTGCTGATCGACCGGCTCGACCAGCGCCGCGTGATGATGGCCGGGCAGGCCGTCCGGGCGTCGGTGTCGGTGCTGCTCCTCGGCTCGGTGCTGCTGCTCGGGGCGCCCGTCCTGCTGCTGCCGGTCGCGGCGGCGGCGCAGGGCGTCTGCTCGGTCTTCTACACGACCGCCGAGACGACGCTGCTGGCGCGCCTCGTGCCGCCCGACCGCCGCCTGTACGACGCGATGGCCAAGAACGAGGCGCGGATCCACGGCGCCGACCTGCTCGGCCGGCCGCTGGGCGGCGTGCTGTTCGGGGTGGCGCGCGGGCTGCCGTTCCTCCTCGACGCGCTGACCTCGCTGTTCGCCATGGGCACCCTCGCCCGGGTGCGGACCGCCGGGCCGCACCGCCCGGCGGGCCGCCCGGCCGGCGCCCGCGACCTGCTCGGCGACCTGCGCGAGGGCCTGCACCACCTCTGGCACCGCCACTTCCTGCGCCGCGCGATGATCAGCTGCACGGTCACCAACTTCCTGTACCAGACGATCGCGCTGCTGCTGTTGCTGCTGGCCCGGCAGGAGGGCCTGCCCGGCTACGCGATCGGGCTGCTGTTCGCCACGTCCGGGATCGGCGGGGTGCTCGGCGCCGCGGTCGCGCCGCGGCTGCTCGCCCGGCTGCGCCCGCCCGCGATGCTGCTGTGCTGCGTCTGGGCATGGGTGGCCCTGCTGCTCGTCCTCGGCGCCGCCGACACCGCGTCCCCGCCCTGGCTGCTGGTCACGCTGCCGCTGGTCTGGGGCGGCATCGGGTTCACCGGCGCGCACGTCAACGTCTCGATGGCGGTCTACCAGGCGCAGCACGTCCCGAAGGAGATGCTCGCGCGGATCATCGGCGCGAGCCGGTTCTTCTCGGGCAGCGCCGTGCCGCTGGGCGCGTTCGCCAGCGGATACGTGATCTCCTTCTTCGGCACCCGGCACGCCGCCTGGGCGTGCCTGGCGGTGGTCGGGGCGCTCGCCGTGCTGCTCACCGCCCGCTCGCCGGCGCGGGCCGCCGTCCCGCGGGCCTGCGGGACGGCGCTCGGCTGGCTGTTCCTCGGCGCGGCCACCGTGGCGGCCGGCCTGCTGCTCCTCGTCCTGGACGGGCTGGTCGCGGCCTGGGACGCCTGGGCCCGGGCCCGGCGCCCGTTCGTGTGGGAGGCCGCGCACCTCCTGGAGACGGAGGGCGCCCAGGGGAGCGGGGCCCCGCATCCTCCGGACCGGAGTCCCGCCCCGGAGCCCGCCGGACGCTGAGCCCCGGAGCGGGGAAGGTCAGGGCACCATCCAGTCGAGGACGCCGGTGGACTGGAGTCCCGACAGCACGCACATCCCGGCCAGGAACAGCAGGCTCCAGAGGACGACGCGGCGGAAGATGTCGCCCTCGCGCCCGTCCAGCCCGACCGCCGCCGCGG
Source organism: Actinomadura fibrosa (assembly GCF_900659615.1). GTDB lineage: Bacteria > Actinomycetota > Actinomycetes > Streptosporangiales > Streptosporangiaceae > Spirillospora > Spirillospora fibrosa. The sequence goes on from NZ_CAACUY010000263.1 coordinate 3,825, forward strand.
CGATGGCGAGGTTCTGCGGTGACACCATCTTGCCGAGGACGCCGCCGGAGCTGTTCGTCGCGGCCATCAGCACCGGGGACAGGTCGGCCTTCTCCGCCGCGGTGATCTGGAGGGCGCCGAACAGGGAGTTCGACGAGGTGTCCGAGCCGGTGACCGCGGTGCCGAGCCAGCCGAGGATCGGCGACAGCAGCGCGAACGCCCCGCCCGCCCCGGCCATCCAGGTGCCGAGCGTGATCGTCTGCCCGGAGGCGTTCATCACGAAGGCGAGGGCCAGCACCGCCATGACGGTGAGGATCGCCCACTTGAGCTGGTTCAGGGTCGCGCCGTAGGCGCGCAGCGCCCGCCCGAACCCGACGCCGAGCGCGGCCATCGTGAGCAGGCCCGCGACGAGCATCTGCGTGCCGGGCGTGGTCAGGTAGTTGAGGGTGAACGTGACCGACGCCAGCGGCTTGCCGGAGGCGCTGGTCAGGTGCAGGCCGGGCCAGCCGAACGTCCGCGTCGCGCGGTCGAGCTGGTCCTTGACCCCGTCGATCTGGCAGACCACGAACACCGCGATGATGATCGCGTAGGGGGCGTAGGCGCGGACGACGTCGGCGCGGGAGTCGGGGGCGGACTCCGCGCCCGAGCCGGCGCGCTCGACCCGGGCGGCGAACTCCGGGGTGGGCTCGTCGGCGGCGCCGCCGGCCACGACGGCGGGCCGCGGCGGGGTGTGCGGGCGGCGCAGCCGGACGAGCGCCACGACGGCGGCGGCGGACACCAGCGAGGCGACGACGTCGGCGAGCGGCACCGACACGAAGTTGGACGTGCCGTACTGCGCGAGCCCGAACGCCGCGCCGCAGAGCACGGCCGCGGGCCAGGTCTCGCGCAGCCCGCGCCGCCCGTCCACGATGAGGACGAGGACGAGCGGGACGAAGACGGCGAGGATCGGGGTCTGCCGCCCGACCATGGCGCCGAGGGTGTCGCTGTCCTGGCCGGTGACCTTGCCGAGCGTGAGGACGGGGGTGGCCATCGCGCCGAACGCGACGGGCGCGGTGTTGGCGGTGAGGGCGACGACGGCGGCCTTGAGCGGCTCGAAGCCGAGCGCGATCAGCATGACGGAGGTGACCGCGACCGGGGTGCCGAAGCCGGCGAGCGCCTCGATGAGCGCGCCGAAGGAGAACGCGATGAGGATCGCCTGGATCCGGCGGTCGTCGCTGACCTGCGCGAACGTCCGGCGCAGCACGTCGAAGTGGCCGGTCTCGACGGTCATGTTGTAGACCCAGATCGCGTTGATGACGATCCACAGGATGGGGAAGAAGCCGAACGCGGCGCCCTCGGCGCCGGCGAGGAGCGCCTGGTCGGCGGGCATCCCGTAGGTCCAGACGGCGACGGCCAGCGCGACCGCCAGGGCGATGAGGGACGCCTGCCAGGCGCGCATGCGGACGCCGCCGAGCAGCACGAACAGCACCGCCAGCGGCAGCGCGGCGACGAGGGAGCTCCAGCCGAGCGAGTCGGCCACGGGATCGAGGACCTGCTGGTACACGGCGATCACCTCGCGGGGTGGGAAGCGGCCCCCGAGCGAAGTGATCGATACCCCGGAACGTGTCCTGCGTCACCTCGGCCCGCCGGATTTTCGGCCAGTGGAACACCCCGCCGGTCAGGCGCGTCCCCGGAGCCGCCGCCCCGCGGCGGCTCCGCGAAGTGCCTACAGTCTCGGGAGCAGCCGGGCGGGCGTGATCGGCAGCTCGCGGACGCGCACGCCCGTCGCGTGGTGGACGGCGTTCGCGATGGCCGCGGCCGCGCCGACGATCCCGATCTCGCCGATGCCCTTGGTCCCCATCGGGTTGAGGTGCGGGTCGCTCTCCTCGATCCAGTCGGCCTGGACGTCGCGGACGTCCGCGCAGACGGGCACGTGGTACTGGGCGAGGTCGCGGTTGACGAAGTCGCCGAACCGCTCGTCCATGGACGACTCCTCCATCAGCGCCATGCCGAGCCCCATCGTCATGCCGCCGACGAACTGCGAGCGGGCCGTCTTCGCGTTGACGATGCGGCCCGCGGCGAAGACGCCGAGCATCCGGGCGACGCGGACCTCGCCGGTGTCCACGTCCACCGCGACCTCGGCGAACTGCGCGCCGAACGCGTGCCGGGCGTAGTCCTCGCGGCCCTTGACCTCCTCGGTGGTGTCCGCGGACGCCTCGACGCCCCCGGGCGGCACGGCGCCGCCGTTCAGCCGCCCGGCGAGCGCCTCGCAGGCGCGGACCACGGCGGTGCCCCAGCTCGCCGTCCCGCCGGAGCCGCCCGCGACGGGTGCCCCGGGCAGGTCGCTCGCGCCGATCTCCACCCGGACGTCGGCGGCGTCGGCCTTGAGCGCCTCGGCGGCGATCAGCGTCAGCGCGGTGCGGGCGCCGGTGCCGATGTCGGCGGCGGCGAGCCGGACGGTGTAGGTGCCGTCCGGCTCGGCGCGGGCCGTGGCGCGGCTCGGCCGCAGGTAGGCCGGGTAGGTGGACGCGGCGACGCCCGTCCCGGTCAGGAGGCGGCCGGTGCGGCGGACGCCGGGCGCCGGGTCGCGGCCCGCCCAGCCGAACCGGTCAGCGCCCTCGCGCAGGCACGCGACGAGGTTGCGGGAGCTGAACGGCAGGCCGCTCTCGGGCTCGCGGTCGGGCTCGTTGCGGATCCGCAGCTCGACCGGGTCGACACCGGCCGCGACGGCCAGCTCGTCCATCGCGGTCTCCAGCGCGAACATGCCGGGCGTCTCGCCGGGCGCCCGCATCCAGGACGGCGTCGGGACGTCCAGCCGCACCAGCCGGTGCGACGTCCGCCGGTTCGGGGCCTGGTACATGACCCGGGTCGGCGTCGCGGCCTGCTCGGCGAACTCGCGGACGGTGGAGGTCTGCTCGACCACGTCGTGGACGATCGCGTTCAGCCGCCCGTCCTCGTCGGCGCCGAGCCGGATCCGCTGGATCGTCGGCGTCCGGTAGCCGGTGGTGGCGAACATCTGCTGCCGCGGCACGGCGAACTTCACCGGGCGGCGCGCGGCCCGCGCGAGCATCGCGGCGAGGACGGCGTTCGGGCGCGGCGTCCCCTTCGAGCCGAACCCGCCGCCGACGTGCGGCGACACCACGTGCACCTGGTCGGCGCCGAGGCCGAAGACCTTCGCGATGGTCTCCCCGACGGGCGTCGCGCCCTGGTTGGAGTCCCAGAGCGTGAGCGACCCGTCGTCGTTCCACCGCGCGACCGTGGTGTGCGGCTCCATCGGGTTGTTGTGCTCCGCCGGCGTCCGGTACGTGGCGTCCACCCGCACGGCGGACGCCGCGAAGGCGCCCTCCGGGTCGCCCTGCTCGGTGTCGGTCGGGAACGCGGGGTTCACCTTCTCCGGCTTGTAGAGGCCGGGATGGTCGGCGCGGAGGACCACGTCGGCGCTCTCGGGCGCGTACTCCACCCGGACGAGCCGCGCCGCCTCCCGCGCGGTCTCCAGCGTCTCCGCGGCCACCGCGGCGACGAACTGGCCGCGGTAGGAGACCCTCGCGGACTGGAACAGCGCGAGCTCCCCGTCCGGGACGGGTTCGAGCCGGGGCGCGTCCACGCACGACAGGACGGCGAGCACGCCCGGCAGCTCCCGCGCCGACAGCACGTCCACGGCGGTGACCTCGCCGCGCGCGACGTCCGCCTGGACCGCCGCCGCGTAGGCGACGCCGTCCACCGGGTACTCGAACGCGTACCGCGCCGTGCCGGTGACCTTCTCGCGGCCCTCCACCCGGTCGAGCACCGTCATGACCCCTCCCCCAGCTCGGTCAGCGTCCGGACGATCAGGTTGCGCGCCAGCGGCACCTTGTAGCCGTTGTCGCGCAGCGGTTCGGCGGCCTCCATCTCGGCCTCGGCGGCGCGTAGGAACGACTCCCGTGTCGCGGGCGCGCCGCGCAGCACGTCCTCGGCCCGCCGCGCCCGCCACGGCCGGTGCGCGACGCCGCCCAGCGCCAGCCGGACGTCGCGGATCGTCCCGCCGCCCGCCTCCCCGCCGGCCGCGCCGCCGCCGCCGGCGCCGCGGTCCACGTCCAACGCCGCCGCGACCGAGACCAGCGCGAACGCGAACGACGCCCGCTCGCGGACCTTGCGGTAGCGCGACGGCATCCCGAGCGGCGGCACCTCGACCGCCGTGATCAGCTCGCCCGGCTCCAGCACCGTGTCGCACTCCGGCTCGCCGCCGGGCAGCCGGTAGAAGTCGTCCAGGGAAACGGTCCGCTCCCCCTCGGCGTTCCGGATCCGGACCGACGCGCCCAGCGCCGCCAGCGCGACCGCCATGTCGGACGGGTGGGTCGCGACGCACGCCGCCGAGTGCCCGATGACCGCCAGGTTGTGGTGCTCGCCCTCGCGGGCCGGGCAGCCGCTTCCGGGGTTCCGCTTGTTGCAGGGCTTCGCGGCATCCTGGAAGTAGGGGCAGCGCGTCCGCTGGAGCAGGTTGCCGCCCACGGTCGCGAGGTTGCGGATCTGGCCGGACGCCCCCGCGACGACCGCCTCCGCGAGCACCGGATGGCCCTCGCGGACCGTCCGGTCGGCGGCGAGGTCGCTGTTGGTCACGGCGGCGCCGATGACGAGCCCGCCGTCCGTGTCGAGCTCGATCCGGTCGAGCGGGAGGCGCCGGACGTCCACCAGCCGCGCGGGCTGCGCGACGCCGAGCCGCATCAGGTCCACGAGGTTCGTGCCGCCGGCGAGGTACGCGGTGCCGCCCCTGCCGTTGCCGCCACCGTCGCCGGCCGCGTGCCGGGCGACGGCGTCCTCGGCGGTCGTCGCCCGCTCGTACGCGAAGGGCCTCATGCGTCCGTCCTCTCCGCCGTTTCACGGTGCCGCAGCGCCGCCTGCCGCACCGCGGCGACGATGCCGGGATAGGCGCCGCAGCGGCACAGGTTCCCGCTCATCCGCTCGCTGATCTCCGCGTCGTCCAGCACCGGGTCGGACGACACGTCCGCGGTGACGGTGCTCGGCCAGCCCCGCGCCGCCTCGTCCAGCACCGCGGTCGCCGAGCAGAGCTGCCCGGGCGTGCAGTACCCGCACTGAAAGGCGTCGTTCTCGATGAACGCCTCCTGGACGGGGCTCAGCTCACCCTCCGCAGCGAGCCCCTCGACCGTGACGACGTCCGCGCCGTCGTGGGCGACCGCGAGGGCCAGGCAGGAGTTCGCGCGGCGTCCGTCCAGCAGGACGGTGCACGCGCCGCACTGGCCGTGGTCGCAGCCCTTCTTCGACCCGGTGAGCCCGAGATCCTCGCGGAGGACGTCGAGCAGGGACGCGCGCGTGTCCACGCCGAGCGCACGTTCCCTGCCGTTGACGCGAAGGGTGATGTCGGCGTGCACCGGAACGGCCTCGCCGGAGAAGTTGGCGCTGTCCATAGCACCGGCCCTACCCCGGATCTTCGAGGTGAGTCCGCGACGGACCGCCCGGATCGGCCCGGCCCCGGCCGGGGGCGGGATCAGCGGCGGCGGGGACGCTGCCGGTACAGGCGGAACCAGGCCACCAGGATGAAGACCAGCGCGAGGACCGCGAGGACGCCCATGTCCAGGGCCCAGACGCTCGGCTCCGGCTTCCACAGCGGGTCGTTGGCGCCCGAGTGCGGCGCGATCGTGTCGAGGTCCACGGTCGCCGCCGCCGCGCCGAGGCCCCAGCGGGACGGCGCCAGCCAGGCGAGCTGCTCCAGCCCCGGCAGGCCGGTGAGCCGCACCAGCCCGCCCGACAGCACGAGCTGCGCCATCGACAGGACGATCAGCAGCGGCAGCGTCTTCTCCGAGCTGTTCACCGACGCCGACACGAGCAGGCCCATCGCCATCGAGGCGAAGCCGAGCAGCGCCATCGCGAGGATCAGCTCGACCAGCGGGGACGTGAAGGTGCCCTCCGCCGGGAGCTTCACCCCGATCGTGCCGATCACCACGATCACCACGGCCTGGAGCGCGGTGATGACGCCGAGCACCAGCAGCTTCGACATCAGGTACACCCCGGCCGACAGGCCCGCCGCGCGCTCCCGCCGGTAGATGGTCATCTCCTTGACCAGCTCGCGGACGGCGTTGCCCGTCCCGGCGAAGCACGCCGCGAACGCCATCACCATCAGCTTGGACGGCGCGTCGGCGTTGGTACCCGGATCGCCCGCGAGGCCCTTGCTCGCCGGGATCGCCGCGATCAGCCCGCCGAGGATCAGCGGCATCACGCCGAGCAGCACCAGGTAGCTGCGGTCGGAGGAGATCACCGCGAGGTAGCGCCGGCAGAGCGTGCTGAGCTGGGCGAGCTTGGACTGCTGCGCGGGCGGCGGGGCGGGCGGGGTGGCGTCGTCCACCGTGCCGGCGTCCCCGTCCAGGCCCTGCGCGACGTACCGCTCGAACCGGGCCGAGGTGCGGAACTCCGTCGCCCAGTCCCGGTCGGGCTCGCGGTCGAACGCCTGGAACACCTCGGCCCACGTCCGCTTCCCGAAGTGCTCCAGGCCCTCGGCGGGCGGGCCGTAGTAGGCCAGCCGCCCGCCCGGCACGAGGACGAGCAGCCGGTCGCAGGAGTCCAGGTTCGCGACGCTGTGCGTGACGACGATGACCGTCCGGCCGTCGTGCGCCAGCTCCGACAGCATCTCCATGACGGTCTTGTCGAGCCCCGGGTCGAGGCCGGAGGTCGGCTCGTCCAGGAACAGCAGGGACGGCTTGGTCAGCAGCTCCAGCGCGACGCTCACCCGCTTGCGCTGCCCGCCCGACAGCCGGTCGATCCGGGTGCGGGCGTGCGCGGTCAGGCCGAGCTCCTCCAGCACCTCGTCGACCCGCTGCTCGCGCTCCCGCTTGTGCGTGTCGCCGGGGAACCGCAGCTCCGCCGCGAACAGCAGCGCCTGCCGCGTCGCGAGCTGGGTGTGCAGGATGTCCTCCTGCGGGACGAGCCCGATCCGGTGCCGCAGCTCGTCGTAGTCGGTGTAGAGGTCGCGGCCGTCGTAGCGGACCGTTCCCTCCGTCGCGGGACGCATCCCCGTCACCGCGCCCAGCAGCGTCGACTTGCCCGCGCCGCTCGGCCCGATCACGCCGACCAGGGACCGCTCCGGGATCGGGAAGCCGACCCCGTCCAGGATCACCTTGCCCTCCGGCGTCCGGACGGTGAGCCCCTGGACCGCCACCGACACGTCGCCGGTGTCGACGAACTCCTGGAGCTCCTCGCCGACCAGCCGGAACGTGGCGTGGCCGATGCCGAGCAGGTCCGCCTCGGACAGCTCCGCCGAGTCGACGCGGGTGCCGTTGACGTACGTCCCGTTGTGGCTGCCGAGGTCGACGATCTGGTGCCGGCCCGGGCCGAGCGTGCGCAGCTCCGCGTGGTACCGCGACACGACCAGGTCGGACAGGACCACGTCGTTGTCGGCGGCGCGGCCGATCCGGAGGGTCTTCGGCGCGACTCGGATGACCTGGCTGGGGTTGCGGTCGATGCTCGGCCCCCGGCGCGGCGGCCTGGCCTGCTGCCGGGGCTCCGGCCGGGACGGCGGCCGGGGCTGCGGCGGCCGCGCGACGGGCG
>NZ_CAACUY010000264.1 GCF_900659615.1 Actinomadura fibrosa
AGCCGCTCTTGCCCGCGGCGCCGAGCACCGCCACCACGGGCGCGTCCGCGCGGGACGCGACGACGCGGTGGGTGAGCGCGGGCGCGCCGCACACGTCCATGACCGCCAGCGCGAGGGGGACGGGCAGGTCGGCGGGCAGGACCGCGGCGATCGACCGGCCGAACAGGATCGCGTGGCCCTCCGCCGGGACCTGCTCGGACCGGCCGTCCCAGCGCGCGAGGCCGTCGGTCACCGCCAGCGGCGTGAGCGTCAGCGACACCAGCGTCGCGACGCGGTCGCCCGGCTTCAGCCCGAGCGGCGACTCCGGTCCGGCCTCGTCGACCACGCCGACGAGCATCCCGCCCGACCCGGTGACGGGATTGTGCATCTTGCCCCGCTCGGTAATGATCCGCAGCACCTCCGCGCGGATCGCGTCGGGGTCGCCGCCGTGCGCGGTGCGGAGCTGCCGGTAGGACGCGGCGTCCAGGTTGAGGCGCTCGACGCGGACGCGGACCTCGTCCGGCCGGATCCGGGGGTCGGTGTCGAGCCGCCGGGCGGCCTGCGGCAGCACCCCCGCGGGCTCCAGGACGCGGTGCAGCCCCACGGCCGTGGTGCCGGCGGTTCCGGCGGTACGGTCGCCCATCGTCCCCCAACTCCCTGATGTCCGGTTCATGTCCCGGAAGATATTCCGAGCACCACTGGTTTCATCGAAATTCTTCCCGTACCGTCGGCACCATACAAGACTTTTATGCGATCAATGCGCCGCGAGGAAGGGGTCGACGATGACCACCGCCCTGCATCCGGACCCGGACGCCGCCGTCCGCTCCGAGGAGACCGCACGCCAGCCGTACGCCTACCGGCGCCGCCCCCTCCAGGAGCCCGACTGGCGGCGCCTGCCCGGGTGGCGCGACGTCACCGAGGCGGAATGGGAGTCGGCGCAGTGGCAGCGCGCCCACTGCGTCAAGAACCTCCGGCAGCTCCGCCAGGTCATGGGCGACCTGCTGGACGAGTCGTTCTACGCCGACCTGGAGCGCGACCAGGCCGAGCGGGCGACCATGTCGATGCTGCTGCCGCCCCAGATGCTCAACACCATGGACGCCTCCTCCACCGAGGCGTTCCTCGCCGACCCCGTCCGGCGCTACATGCTGCCCGTCCACGGCGACCGGCGCACCGACTGGCCCTCGCACCCCCTCGCCTCCCGCGACTCGCTGCACGAGGCGGAAATGTGGGCGGTGGAGGGCCTCACCCACCGCTACCCGACCAAGGTGCTCGCCGAGCTGCTGCCCACCTGCCCCCAGTACTGCGGGCACTGCACCCGCATGGACCTGGTCGGCAACTCCACCCCCGCCGTGGACAAGCACAAGTTCACCATCAAACCGGCGGATCGGCTCGGCGCCATGCTGGACTACCTGCGCCGCTCCCCCGGCGTCCGCGACGTCGTGGTGTCCGGCGGCGACGTCGCCAACCTGCCCTGGCCCCGCCTGGAGGCGTTCGTCGACGCCCTGCTCGACATCGACAACATCCGCGACATCCGCCTCGCCAGCAAGGCGCTCATGGGGCTGCCCCAGCACTGGCTCCAGGACGAGGTCCGCGCCGGCATGGAGCGGCTCGCCGCCAAGGCCGCCCGGCGCGGCGCGCAGATCGCGATCCACACCCACGTCAACGCCGCGCAGTCGGTGACGCCGCTGGTCGCCAGGGCCGCGCGCGCGATGCTCGACACCGGCATCCGCGACGTCCGCAACCAGGGCGTGCTGCTGCGCGGGGTGAACGACACCCCCGCCGCGCTGCTCGACCTGTCGTTCGCCCTGCTCGACGAGGCCGGGATCCTGCCCTACTACCTCTACATGTGCGACATGATCCCCAACAGCGAGCACTGGCGGCTCGCGGTGTGGGAGGCGCAGGAGCTCCAGCACGCGATCATGGGCTACCTGCCCGGGTTCGCGACCCCGCGCATCGTCTGCGACGTCCCCTACGTCGGCAAGCGCTGGGTGCACCAGCTCGCCGACTACGACCGCGAGCGCGGCGTCTCCTACTGGACGAAGAACTACCGCACCGCCCTGGAGGCCGCCGATCCCGACGCGCTGACCAGGCGCTACGAGTACCACGACCCGATCTACACCCTGCCGGAGCAGGGTCGGGCGTGGTGGCGGGACCAGGCCGAGGCCGCCTGACGCTGGCGCATCGCCCGGCGCCTTTACGTTGTAGATTCGTTAGGGGCGGCGCCGGGCGGAATATCCTCGGCCGGGTGACCTCCGACCTGACCACCCGGTTCCCGCTCGGCGCCTCCGTCACGGCCGCCGAGCTGGAGGCCGACCCCCATCCCGCGCTCGCCCGGCTGCGCGCGGCCGAACCCGTCTCCTGGCTGCCCGCGCTCGGCGGCTGGCTGGTCACCGCCCGCGCGCCGGCCGTGCGGGTCATGCGCGACGCGGCGGCGTTCACCGTGGACGACCCGCGCTTCTCCACCGCCCGCGTCGTCGGGCCGAGCATGCTGTCGCTGGACGGCCCCGTCCACGCGCGGCACCGCGACCCGTTCGCCCGGCCGTTCCGCCCCGCGCGCACCCGCGAGCGCTTCACCGCGTTCGTCGAGGACGAGGTGGACCGGCTCGTCACCGCCCTCGCCCCCGCGGGCCGGGCCGAACTGCGCGCCGACCTCGCCGGGCCGCTCGCCGTCGCGGTCGTCGCCGAGGCGCTCGGCCTCGACGGCGTGGACGCCGCGACGATCCGCTCCTGGTACGGGGCGTTCGTCGACGCCGTCTCCGCCATCACCGCGGGCGGCCCGCTCGGCGGCACCGTGTCGGAACGTTCCAGCGACGCGTACGCGCGGCTCCGCGCCGCGGTCGAGAACGCGATCGGCGAGGCGGACGGCGGGGCGGACGGCGGGGCGGACGGCGGGGCGGGGTCGCTGCTCGCCGAGGCGGCGCGGCACGAGGCGGGGCTGACCACCGCCGAGGTCGTGGCGAACGCGGCGATCCTGATGTTCGGCGGCATCGACACCACCGAAGGGATGATCGCCAACGCGGCGCTGCACCTGCTCTCCGACCCCGGTCAGCTCCGCCTCGTCCTGGACGATCCCGACCTGCTGCCCGGCGCCATCGAGGAGTCGCTGCGGCTGGAGCCGTCCGCGTCGGTCGTCGACCGGTACGCCACCCGCGACGTCGACCTCGACACGGGGAACGGGACGGGCGTCACCGTGCGGGCGGGCGACCTCGTCCGGGTGTCGATCGCGGCCGCCAACCGCGACCCCGCCCTGTTCCCCGACCCCGACCGCTTCGACGTGCGGCGCGGCAACGCAGGCGACCACCTGGCGTTCGCGCGCGGCCCGCACTTCTGCTTCGGCGCCCACCTCGCCCGGCTGGAGGCGCGGACGGCGCTCGCCGCGCTGCTGGAGCGCCTGCCCGGCCTGCGGCTCGACCCGTCCCGCGACGCCGCGCCGCGCGGGCTGGTGTTCCGCAAGCCGCCCGCGCTCCACGTCCTCTGGGATCGCTGACCGGAGGGCGCGCCGATAACCGACGGAACCGCCACGATCGCCGACGACCGCTTGAGGACCGCCTCCGGCGTCCGTCCGGCCGTCCGTTTCGTGGGAGGATTTCCCAATGATCGTGGAACGCCGTGTCGTGCTGCGCTTCGGGCAGGACAGCCGGGACGCCGAAACGCACACCAACCTGTCCGCCGTGCGCCAGGACGGCCGCTGCCTGTGGACGGCGGGTGACGAGACGGCCACCATCGAGCGGCTGACCGCCGAGTCCGACGCGGACGGGCGCGTCACCGGGTTCGACGGGCACCGCACGGTCGCGCTCGCCGACCTCGTCCCGCTGCCCGCCGGGCCCGACGAGGAGGCCGACATCGAGGGCCTCGCGCGCAGCAACGGCTGGCTGTGGGCGATCGGGTCGCACAGCCTCAAGCGCAAGAAGATCAAGCCGGGCCAGTCCCCCGAGAAGGCGCGCAAGCGTCTCGCCAAGGTGGTGCGCGAGGAGAACCGCTTCATCCTCGCCCGGCTCCCGCTGGTCACCGGCCCCGACGGGCTGCCGCAGGTGGTCGCCGCGGACGGCCACCGGACCGCGGCGGTGCTCGGCGGACACGGCGACTCCATCACCGACCTGCTCGCCGACGACCCGCACCTCGCGCCGTTCCTCGCCATCCCCAGCAAGGACAACGGCATCGACATCGAGGGGATCGCCGCGCACGGCGACCGCCTCTACATCGGGCTGCGCGGCCCCGTCCTGCGCGGATGGGCCGTTCTCATCGAGATCCGCCCCGAGGAGCACCCGGACGACCCGCGGCGGCTGCGGCTGCGCCCGGTCGGCGACGGCGGCGCCCTGTACCGCACCCGCTTCCTCGACCTCGGCGGGCTCGGCATCCGCGACCTGTGCCCGCACGGCGACGACCTGCTCGTCCTCACCGGACCGAGCATGGGCCTGGACGGGCCGGTGCGGGTCGTGCGCTGGCCCGGCGCCGTCACCGAGGACGCCGCGGACATCGTCGCCGCCGGCGACCTGGAGGTGCTCGGCGACCTGCCGTACGGCGACGGCGACGACCACGCCGAGGGCATCGCCGTCCTCGACGAGTCGAACGGGACCGGCACCCGCGTCCTCGTCGTCTACGACAGCCCCTCCCCCGAGCGGCTCACCGCGGACGGCGGCGTGCTCGCCGACGTGGTGAACCTCGGGGCCAAGGCCCCCTGAGGCCGTCCCCGGCCCTCGGTAAGTACGCGCTTGCGGCGTCTGCTTGGATGGTTCCACCCACCTCCGGGACGGCGAAAGGGCGAGGCGAGCACATGATCGAGTGGTCCGAGGAAGACCTGATGATCCGGGACGCGGTGCGCGGCTGGATCGACGCGGAGGTCCGCCCGCACCTGGACGCGCTGGACTCGGGCGAGCTGCCGCCCTACGACCTGATCCGGAGCCTGTACAAGACGTTCGGCATGGACGAGATGGCCCGCTCGTCGTTCGAGGCGCGGCTCGCCAAGGACGATGACGGGGCGTCCGGCGACGAGGGGCGTCCGGGCGGCGGGAACGCGGCGCTGAGCATGCTGCCCGTCATCGAGCTGTGCAAGGTGGCGCCCGGCCTGGTCTCGGCGATGGGCGTCAGCCTCGGCCTGGCCGCCGGGACGATCATGAAGCGGGGCACCGCCGAGCAGAAGCGGCGCTGGGGCCTGGACCTCCTCACGCTGGAGAAGGTCGGGGCGTGGGCGATCACCGAGCCCAACTCCGGGTCGGACGCGTTCGGCGGCATGCAGGCGACCGCGAGGAAGGACGGCGACGAGTACGTCATCAGCGGCGGCAAAACGTTCATCACCAACGGCCCCTACGCCGACACGATCGTCTTCTACTGCAAGCTCGACGACGGCCGCGCTCCCCGCGACCGCGAGATCCTCACCTTCGTCCTCGACCGTGGAATGCCCGGGCTGGAGCAGAGCAGGCCGCTCCGCAAGATGGGCCTGCACTCCTCCCCCACCGGCGAGCTGTTCCTGGACGGCGTGCGCGCGGGCGCCGACCGGCTCCTCGCCGCCGGCGCGGGCGGCGGCAAGGAGTCGGCCAGGCAGAACTTCGTCACCGAACGCGCCGGCGTCGCCGCCATGGCGCTCGGCGTCATCGAGGAATGCCTCAAGCTGTCGGTCGACTACGCCAAGAACCGCGAGCTGTGGGGGCAGCGGATCGGCGACTTCCAGCTCATCCAGCTGAAGCTCGCGAAGATGGAGGTCGCGCGCCTCAACGTCCAGAACCTCGTGTTCCGGCACGTCGAGATGCAGCGCGCGGGCCGCACCCCGACGCTCGCCGAGGCGTCGGCGATGAAGCTGTACGCCGCGCAGGCCGCCAGCGAGGTCGCGCAGGAGGCCGTGCAGCTGTTCGGCGGCAACGGCTACATGAGCGAGTACCGCGTGGAGCAGCTCGCCCGCGACGCCAAGTCCTTCCAGATCTACGCCGGCACCGACGAGATCCAGGTGACCCACATCGCCCGGGACCTGCTCTCCCGCTGACCCGCCGGAGCCCGTACCGGACTCGTCGCGGCGCCGTCCGATGCCAGCCGCGGATTCCGCGAACCTCCGCGGGGCCCGCGGCATCAAAGAGGCGGGGGCGGGTGAGGGCGATCGCCCGCCCCCTGGACGACTTCTGGACAGGCGACGACGGGAACTGGATACTCACAGCTATGGACGGTCGGCCCTCATATCCGGTACGGGCGTCCGACGTGGAACGCGACCGCGTGCTCCGCGTCCTCGGGGACCGCGTGGCCGAGGGCCGCATGTCGCACGAGACGTTCGAGCGCCGCGTCGACCAGGTACTGCGCGCGCGCAGCCAGGCGGAGCTGGCCGACATCGTCCACGACCTGCCGCCCACCAGCCGCGTGGTGAACCGGCTCACCGGCATCATCTCCTCGGTCTCGCACGTCACCGCGCGCATCGAGGCCGCCTGGCGGGCGCCCCGCCTGCCGCGCTTCGCGCTGCCGCCTGAGGGGCCCGCCCGCATCGTGGTGGGACGCGCGCCCGGCTGCCAGTTCATCCTCACCGACCTCACCGTCTCCCGCTTCCACGCCGAGCTCTACCGGGCGGACGAAGGCTGGATGATCTCCGACCTGGGCTCCATGAACGGCACCCGAGTCAACGGCTGGCGCCTCACCGGCCCGGCCCGCGTCCGCCCAGGCGACGAGGTCGGCTTCGGCAACGCCGCCTTCATAGTCACCGCCTCCTAACCACCCCACCCAGGCACCCCGGCGCGGCTTGCGCCTCACCACGCCGCCTCGGCAAACCATCTCGGCACGCCATCTCGGCACGCCGCCTCGGCACGTCATCTCGGCAGCCGGTCCGCGGCACACCGTCTCGGCAGAGCGGCGCGGCAGAGCGGCCCGGCGTGGCAGCCTGGTGAGCCGTCTTGTTACGTCATCGCGTCCGGGAACGGGGGCCGTCCGCGCGTCGGTCATCGGGCTCGCGGCCTTGACGTTGTAAGGTTCGGCCGGAGGCGGCCGGTCGGACCGGCCGGAACAGGGACGAGCGCGAGGAGGGGCGGCGTGCTGATCGGATTCGCGGTGCCGGTGTCGGGGGCGTGGGCGACGCCCACCCGGCAGGTCGAGGTCGCGCGGCGGGCCGAGGATCTCGGCTACCACTCCCTCTGGACGCTCCAGCGCGTGCTCAACCCGGCCAACTCGGACGACCGGACCTACCGCAACGTCCCCGATCCGCTGGTGACGCTCGCCTACCTCGCCGCGCACACGGCGCGGGTGCGGCTCGGCGTCGCTGTGCTGAACCTACCGTTCTACGCGCCGCCGATGCTCGCCAAGCAGGCGGCCACCCTCGACCACGTCTCCGGCGGGCGGCTCGACCTCGGGCTCGGCCTCGGCTGGATGCCCGAGGAGTTCGCCGCGCTCGGCGTCCCGATGGAGCGGCGCGGCGCCCGCGCGGAGGAGTTCCTCGCGGCGCTGCGCGCCCTGTGGAACGGCGGGGACGACGGCGCGAGCGAGTTCCACGGCGAGTTCTACGACATCCCGCCCGTCGTGCAGGAACCGCGCCCGCTCCAGTCGCCGGAGCCGCCGGTCCTGCTCGGCGGGACGTCGGAGCCCGCGCTGCGGCGGGCCGGGCGGCTGGCCGCGGGCTGGGTCAGCTCCAGCCGCGCCGACCTCACCACGATCGGGCGGTCGGTGCGGATCGTCCGGGACGCGGCGGAGGAGGCCGGGCGGGACCCGTCCGCGCTGCGTTTCGTGTGCCGGGGCGCGGTTCAGGTCCGCCCGGGCGGCTCCGGCGGGCCGCGCCGCCCGCTCACCGGGACGCTGGAGCAGGTCCGCGCCGACTTCGGCGCGCTCGCCGAGCAGGGGATCACCGAGCTGTTCGTCGACCTCAACTTCGACCCGGAGATCACCGGGCCGGACGCGGACCCGCGCGAGTCGATGCGCCGGGCCCGCGCCGCGCTGGACGCGTTCGCCCCCGACCCGTCCGCCTGACCCGCCCCGCCGCCGTGGGCGGCTAGAGCGGCGGTCGGCGCCCCTCCCACGGTGTGCTGAGGACGACGGTGGTGCGGGTGGCGACGTTGGCGGCGGCGCGGATCCGCTGTAGCAGATCCTCCAGCTCGTTCGGTGAGGCCACGCGGACCTTGAGGATGTAGCTCTCGTCCCCGGCCACCGAATGGCAGGCCTCGATCGCCGCCAGGTCCGCCAGCCGCTCGGGCGCGTCGTCGGGAGCGGCGGGATCGATCGGTTTGATCGACACGAACGCGGTCAGCGGCAGCCCGATCTGCTCGTTGTCGAGCTGCGCGGTGAACCCCTTGATGACGCCGCGCTTCTGCAGCCGCCGCACGCGCTGGTGCACGGCGGACACCGACAGCCCGGTCTCCTTGGCCAGGTCGGTGAAACTCATGCGCCCGTCGTCGGCCAGCAGCGCCATGATCTGACGATCGATCTCCTCCACGCAGGAAATCTAGCGTGCCAGCGGGTGCGGCAGGGCCCCCACGCACACAGAACGACGTCCAGGCGGCCGACCGTCCCACGATACGGACACGCACCCGCCGCAGCACGCGTTCGGGCCGCGGCTACGGGGCGCGGCTCAGGGCCGGCGCGAGCGACGTCATCGTGGCCATCAGGACGAGGAACATCAACATCGCGGTCCGCAGCCCGGCCGACTCGGCGATGCCGCCGACGACCGGCGGCCCGGCCATGAAGCCGATGTAGCCGACCGTGGACACGGCGGCGATCGAGGGGCCCGGACGCCGCGTGGTGAGCGCGGCGGCCTGGCTGAACGCCACCGGGACGACCGCGGCCAGGCCGAGGCCGATCAGCGAGTACGCGGCGAGGCCCGTCCACGCGTACGGGAACGCGAACGCGAGCGTGGAGCCGCTCGCGGCGATGAGCCCGCAGGTCAGCAGGAAGCGGCCCGGCGTCGTCCGCCCGCGGATCCGGTCGGCGACGAGCCGGCCCGCCACCATCCCCACCGAGAAGACACCGAACCCCGCGGCAGCCGTGCCGGCGGACGATCCGGCGACGTCCCGCAGGTAGAGCGAGCCCCAGTCGTTCATCAGCCCCTCCCCCATCAGCGCGCAGAACACGACGAACCCAGGTGCCCACAGCCCGCGGGACGGCAGCGCCAGGAGCGGGTCCGCCGCGGCGCGGTCGGGGCCGTCCGGGAACAGGTACGCCACCGCGACACCGCACACGACGGTCAGCGCGGCGGCCGCCCCCGTGAAGTGCGCGCCGATGCCGATCTCCGTGCTCGCGGCCAGACCGCCCGCGATCGCGCCGGTGACCCCGCCGAGGCTGAACATCGCGTGGAAGCCGCCCATGAGCGGACGTGCGCAAGCCCGTTCCGCCAGGGCGCCCTGGGTGTTCATGGCCACGTCGAGCGCGCTGTTGCCGAACGCGAAGGCCACCAGCACCGCGGTGAGATAGCCGAGCCGGGGCGCGAACGCGACCAGCGGAAGCCCCGCCAGGTACAGCGAGGACCACATCAGCACCCGCCGGCTCCCCCACCGAGCCACCAGGCCGCCCGCCACCGGCAGGCCCACGAACGCCCCGACGGCGAGGCCTGTGAGCGCCACGGACAGGCCACCCGCCGACAGGGTCAGCCCGTCCCGGATCGCCGGGACGCGCGACGCCCAGGTGGCGAACGCGGCGCCGTTGACAAAGAAGATGAGGCCGATGGCGATCCGCGCCGCCCGCCTCCGGGCCGGAGTCAGTTCGGCATAGATCCTCGCTGCGGGATCGGGCCGTGCGGTCTCCCGCACGAGGCGGGGATCGCCTTCGCGATCATTTCTGGGCATGCTTCTCCTCTGTGATGGCCTGACCGGCGGCATGTTTGCGCTCACGCGAAGGCGCGTGCGGACACCACGTGCGAGCGCCCCGCACCAAAGCACGTGCCACAGCAATCGCCCCGGCCCACGCCGCGGCACATGCTGTCACCCGTGCCTTCGCGCGTGCCTTGGCACTCGCGACGAGCCGTGCCATGGCACTCGCCGCGGCACGCCCCCTGGCACGCGCCGCGACATTCGCCACGGCCCGTGCCGTGGCACACGCCCCCGCATGTGCCGTGGCGATCGCCCTGGCACCCGCCTTGGCGTGTGCCGTGCAGTCGCCCTTGGCGCCTGCCGGGGCGATTGTCCTGGCAGGCGCCAGGGCACTCGCCGTGGCGCGCGCCGTGCGATCGCCCTAGCGCCTGCCGAGGCACTCGCTTTAACGCCTGCCGGGGCGATCGCCGTGGCGCCCGCCCTTGCGCCTACCGGAGCGGTTGCCTCGGCGGTGCCCTGGCCAGCGCCATGACGCGCGCCGTGACGCGCGCCCCCGCGTGTGCCGCAGCGATCGCCTGACGCCTGCCGATGCACGCGCCCTAGCGCTTGCCGGGGCGGTTGCCCTGGCACGTGCCCTGACGATCGCCCTGACCAGCGTCGTGACACTCGCCATGGCGCGTGCCCTCGCGCGTGCCGGGGCGATCGCCCTGGCGCGGACCGGGGCGCTCGCCCGGGCACCTGCCGGAGCGGTTTGCCTTGGCCGGTGCCTTGGCCAGCGCCGTGAGGCGTGCCCTTGCACGTGCCGTGGCGATCGCCCCGACGCGTGCCATGACACTCGCCCTGGCGCGCGCTGTAGCACTCGCCCTGGCATCTGCCGGGGCGGTTGCCCTGGCGGGTGCTTTCGGCCAGCGCCGTGGCACTCGCCTTCGCGCGGGCCGTGGCACTCACCTGCACGTATGCCTGGCGCTCGCCTTGGCGCCTGCCGGGGCGGTTGCCCTGGCAGGCGCCTCAGCGATCACCCCGGCCAGCGCCGTGACACTCGCCGTGGCGCTCGCCCTCGCGCCTGCCGGAGCGGTTGCCTCGGCGGTGCCCTGGTACTCGCTCTTGCCTTCGCAGTGGCTTGTGCGCTGGCCGTGTGCGTTGCCCCCTGGCTGCGCGTGGGCGGCTGCCCTCGTGCGGTGCCTGCGTGTGGTGGCGTGTGCGGTGGCGGACGTGTGGGTTGCGCCGCCTGGGCGTGGGCCGGGGCACCGCTGGTTGTCGGGACGGTGCGCTCGGCGCGGTGGGCGCCCTCGGTGCGGCCGCCGGATTCATGTGTGAAATGCCGGTATGCGGGCGCCCGGTGGCGCCGTCCGCGGAGGTGTGCCGGCCGCGGCCTCAGGTGGGCGGCGGGTGGACCTCGGCGGATCCGGCATGGTCCCGGCGTGAGCCGGGGGCGCGGCCGCACCGTGTGCGGCCGCGGAGTCGTCGCGCCCGGCGGGCCCGCGGGGGCTCGCCGGGAACGCGCTGCGCGACACCGTCAGCGGGTTCCTCGGCGGCGAGGTCAAGCCGACGCCGTTCATCATCGGGGTCGCGGGCAGCGTGGCGGTCGGCAAGTCGACGAC
>NZ_CAACUY010000265.1 GCF_900659615.1 Actinomadura fibrosa
CCCCGCCGGGACACCCCCCGCGGCCCCTCCCGGCAGGCCCGGCGGCCAGCCCGCCGGGCGGCCGAGCCAAGGCGGGACGGCGACGCACCCCCGGCCCGTGGTCACCCGGAACCCGCGACCGCGCCCGATACCCCGGCCGAGGACGCGCGCCCCGCACCACGCGCCGCCCGCCACACCCGCCTGGGTCCTCGCGGAATGCCGCAAACGCTTCCCCACCGACCCGGCCCGGCGCCACGCCTGCGCCGCCGCCCTGGTCGGCTACTTCGGCCGCTGACCACCGGAACGGTTGATCATTTGACGGCCCGGTTCCGGGAACCTTCGCCGGACCGCGGAAGTCATACAAGACCATGAACGCGAACACGCCCGACATCATCGGCTCCGCTCTGGTCGACGCCTTCGCCCAGCGCGGGTACGCGGCCTCGCTGCCGGACCCCGAGACGGTGAGCGTGACGCTCCGGGACGGCACCCGCGTCCAGGCGGGCATCCGCGAATGGCGCGAGCACGCCCGCCGCAGCGCCCCCGAGCACCTGCCCGGCATCGCGGCGCGCTACGCCGACCAGGCGGTCCGGGCGTTCGAGCGGAACTCCGCGCCCGCCCCGGCCATGACGGACGACCTCCGCGTCCGGCTCTACCCCGAAGAGGCCCTCGACGAGCGGATGAGAGCCGCCCTCGTCACCCGCACCCTGGCACCCGGGCTCGTCCAGGCGGTCGTCGCCGACCACCCCGACACGATGATGCCGCTCAACCGCGCCGACCTCGGCGGCGCGAACGAGAACGCGGTCTTCGGCAAGGCCCTGGCCCACTCGATCGAAGACGAGCCGCACTACATCCAGACCCACGACGTGGAAGGCGTCCGCGTCGCCCACATCGGCGAACGGCACCGCTACATCGGAGCCCACGTCCACGTCCTCGGCCGCTACTTCCCCGGCCCGCTCCCGTACGGCGCGCTGCTCGCCTTCCCCGTCCCCGAATACGTCCTCTTCCACGGAATCGGCACGGACAAGCACCTCGTCACGGTCCTCGCGACCCTCCAGGACCTGGCCGCCAAACACGTCAGCGTGGGGGAGCGGCCCATCACCGCCCAGATCTACTGGTGGCGCCCGGGCGCCTACGAGCACATGGACGAACGCGAAGCCCTCGCCAGCGGCCTCGTCCCCGACCTCCGGCCCGTCGGCGTCCAGATCGACACCGACGGCGAAGGCGTCGAAGTCGGCATGCTCACCGAAGACACCGGCGACCTGATCCAACTATGGCTAGCCGAACAGTAAGCAGCGCCCTCGGCGTCAGGCCCTAGCGGGCCTTCCTTCAACGGGCGTTGCGGCGATCGCTGCATCGCTCCGGCTCGCCTGGCGGCTCACTGCGCGATCAAGTTCTCGCACGCTCGAACTTGGCTTCGCACGCGATCGCAACGTTTCGCGTCCGCGCGGGCTGGGGTGCATACGCCGTGTGCTTGGGCGTGCCCGAGCATTGCGGCGATCGGCGCATCGCTCCGGCTGGCCTAGCGGGTCGCTGCGCGATCAAGTTCTCGCACGCTCGAACTTGGCTTCGCACGCGATCGCAACGTTTCGCGTGCGTTCGGGGCTTGGCTTCAAGCACCCTCCGGCCGGGGGCGCTGACTTCCCGGGTTTCCTTCGGTGGGGTTAGTCCGGGGTGCCGAAGATTTTGCCGGGGTTGAAGATGCCTGCCGGGTCCAAGGCGGCCTTTACGGCGTGGTGGAGGTCGATTACGGCGGGGTCTAGTTCGTCGTGGAGGCCTCGGCGTTTCAGGAGGCCTACGCCGTGTTCGCCGGTGACGGTGCCGCCTAGGGCTATGGCGTCCGCGACGATGCGGTCGAAGGCCTTCTGGGCGCGCTCGCGGGCCGCGTCGTCGCCGGCGGGGGTGATGATGAGGGGGTGCAGGTTGCCGTCGCCGGCGTGCGCGATGTTGGCGATGTGGGTGCCGCACTCGGCGGCGGTGGCCTCGATGCGGCTCAGCATCTCCGGGACGAGCCCGCGCGGTACGCACACGTCCTCGGTGAGGACGGGTCCGAGCCGTTCTAGCGCCGGGTAGGCGAGGCGGCGGGCCGCGAACAGTGCCTCGGCCTCCGCCTCGTCCTCGGAGCGGGCGCTCCAGGTGGCGCCGGACTCCGCGAAGAGGCGGACCATCGCGTCGGCCTCCGCCTCGCCCGCTTCGCCTGGCAGGTCGGTGCGGCCGAGGAGCAGGACGTCCGCGTCCGCGGACAGGCCCATGTTCCGCCACGCGTCGACCGCGCGCAGGCAGTGCCGGTCGATCAGCTCCAGCGCGCTCGGGACGATCCCGGCGGCGGTGACGGCGGCGACGGCCTCGCCCGCGCTGCGCAGGTCGTCGAAGTAGCCGACGATCGTGCGCTCGGGCGGGCGGGCGCCGCGCAGCCGGACGGTGATCTCGGTGATCACGCCGAGCGTGCCCTCGGAGCCGACGAGCAGGCCGCACAGGTCGTACCCGGTGACGCCCTTGGCGGTGCGGCGGCCGAGCCGGACGACCTCGCCGCGGCCGACGACCGCCTCCACGGCGAGGACGTAGTCGCGGGTCACGCCGTACTTGACGCAGCAGAGGCCGCCCGCGTTCGTGGCGACGTTCCCGCCGATCGTCGACCACGGCGCGCTCGCCGGGTCCGGCGGATACCAGAGGCCGTGCTCGGCGCAGGCCAGCCGCAGGGCGTCGTTCACCACCCCCGGCTGGACGACCGCGAGCCGCTCGGCCGGGTCGATCTCGACGATCGCGTCCATCGCCTCCAGGGACAGCAGGACGCAGCCGTCCAGCGCGTTCGCGCCGCCCGACAGGCCGGTGCCCGCCCTGCGGGGCACGATGGGGACGCCGTGCTCCGCGCACACGGCGACCACGCCCTGCACGTCCTTGACCGACCCGGCCCGGACGAGCGCGGCGGGCGACCCGTGGGGCGCCCACTGCGCCTGGTCGTGCGCGTACGCGGCGATCACGTCCGGGTCGGTGACGATCCGGTCGGAGGGGACCCGGTCGCGCAGGGAATCCAGGAAAGCGCCCATGGTCTCCAAGTAATCACATGCGCGGGCCGTGCGGCCGGTCAGGCGGCCTTGGCCGTGACCTGGCGGACGAGGTCGGCGCGCAGGGCGTCGAGGTCGGCGCCCGCCGCGTCCGCGAGGCGCGTCGACCGGAAGCGCGGGTCCTGGAGGACGCCGAGCGCGACGTGCCCGCTGTCGATGCGCTTGGACTTGAGGCGGAGGGCCTGCCGGAGGCTCAGCTCCAGCGACTTCTTCGCGTCCGCCATGAAGGGGATGTGGCCCGTGGGGGAGCGGCGGTGCCGTCCCGCCGGGACGTCGAGCGCGCCCTCGCCGAAGCTCTCCTCCGTCGCCTCCCGGACGGCGTCAAGGTCGATGCCGATGGCCCGCAGCGCCTCCGGGTCGAGGGGGTCGCCGCCCGCGTTGTCGCCGCGGGCGATCCGGGCGCGGAGGTCGGCCGGGTCGAGGCCGTGTCGGGCGAGGGTGTCCGCGGTCGCGTCCCCGCCCTCCAGCAGGGACAGCAGCAGGTGCTCGGTGCCGATGTGGCGGTCGCCCAGCGAGCGGGCCACCGCCTGGGCGCCGTTCACCGCGGTCCGCGCGGCGTCGCTGAATCGCTCGAACATCCCCTATCGCTCCTTCGAGAGAAGGCGGCGCCCGCCGCCGTGCTTCTTGTGGACGGCCTGACGGCTCACGCCGAGGCAGACCGCGATGTCCTGCCAGGACCAGCCCTGCTCGCGGGCGCTCGCGACCTGCAGCGCCTCCAGCCGCTCGGCCAGCTCGCGCAGCGCGCGCACCGCCCGCAGCCCGACCGCCGGGTCCCTGCTGCTCGCCTCCCGGGCGAGCGTCACTCCGTCGCTGTCGCTCATGTCTGTCAATGTAGGTTGACGCGCATGGGGTGTCAACCTACATTGACGATTGCGTTCCCTAGGGAGTTCTCAGGATGGGGTCAGGAGTGTCGTGAGCAGGTCGTCGAGGCTGATCAGGCCGGCGACCCGGCCGTCGGGCGTCAGCGCCACGCCGAGCTGGCTGTGGTGGTGGCGGAGTGTGGCGACGGCCTCGCCGACGGGGGTGCCGACCGGCATCGCGGGCACCGGGTGCGCCAGCTCGCCCGCCGGGGTGTCCTCGCCGCGGGCGCGGGCCAGGTAGGCGTCTCGGAGGTGGACCATGCGCGCCTGCCCTCGGCCGGTGCCGTCCCGCAGGACGATGCGGGTGCGGCCGGTCCGCACGGCGGCGTCGATCACGTCCTGCGGCGTCGCGGCGGCCGGGACCCACACGATCCGCTCGACCGGGACGACCAGGCCCGCGAGCGGTGCGCGCGGCGCGTCCAGGGCGGCGGTGAGCAGGGTGAGGTCGGTGTCCCCGATCAGCCCGAGCCGCCGCGACTCCAGCGCGATGCTGCGGAGCTGCTCCGGCGTCCGCGACACGTCCCGGGCGCCGTCGGGGTCGACGCCGATCGCGCGCAGCAGCGCGTTCGTCGTGCCGTTCAGCGCCGCGAGGACGGGCCGGACCACCGTCGTGAACGCGCGGAACGGCAGTGCCAGGACGGTCGCCGACCGCTCCGGGTCGGTGATCGCCCACGACTTCGGCGCCATCTCGCCGACCACCATGTGCAGGAAGGTCACGACGGCGAGGGCCAGGACGAACGCCACCGCGTGGGACGCGCCGCCGGGCAGCCCCACCGCGTGGAACAGCGGTGCGAGGGTCTCGGCGAACACCGGCTCGGAGACGAGGCCGAGGCCGAGCGAGCACATCGTGATGCCGAGCTGCGCGCCCGCGAGCGTCAGCGTCAGCTCGTCGATCCCCGCGACGGCGGCGGCCGCGGCCCGGCCGCCCTCCGCCGCCGCGCGCTCCAGCCGCGGCCGCCGCGCCGCGACCAGCGCGAACTCCGCGGCGACGAAGAACCCGTTGCCGGCCAGCAGCGCCAGGGTCAGCGGCGCGCCCAGGGTGAGGTTCACCCGTCCTCCTCGACGGTCCGCAGCCGGATCAGCTCCGGGACGTGCCGGTGGATCGTCACGACCTCCAGCACCGCCGTGCGCGGCGGCTCGTCCAGCCGCGTCGGCGGCAGCCCGACGGCGACGGTGTCGCCCGGGTGCGGGAGCCGCCCGAGCCGCTGGAGCAGCAGGCCGGCGACCGTCTCGTAGTCGCCCTCCGGCAGGTCCACGCCCGTCTCATGGGCGACCTCGTCGATCCGCAGCCCGGCGTCGACCGTCCACCACTCGCCGTGCCGGACCACGAGGTCCTCGTCCGGGTCGTGCTCGTCGGTGATCGCCCCGACGAGCTCCTCGGCGACGTCCTCCCAGGTGATGAGGCCCGCGAAGCCGCCGTACTCGTCCAGCACGCACGCCAGCGGGGCGCCGGCGGACTTCAGCCGCGCCACGACGTCCGGCAGCGGCAGCGAGGACGGCAGCAGCAGCGGCGGCGCGGCGATCGCGCGGACCTCGGTGCCGCCCGCCTCCGCCGGGGTGAGCCGGGCCAGCTCCTCCAGCCCCACCACGCCGACCACGTCGTCCACGCCCTCGCCGACGACGGGGTAGCGGGAGTGGCCGCTCGCGGCGATGACGTCGCTCAGGTCGGCGGCACGCGCCGACGCCGGGACGGTGACGACGTCCACCCGGGGGATCATCACCTCCTCCGCGTCCAGGTCGGAGAACGCCAGCGCCCGTCCCAGGATTTCGGCGTGACCCTCCTGGAGCTGCTCGCCGGACTCGCCGATGATGTTGCCGAGCTCCTCCAGGGTCGCGCCGTGGTGCAGCTCCTCCACCGGCTCGATCCCCACCGCGCGGACGAGCCGGTTCGCGGACGCGTCGAACAGGCGGATCAGCGGCGACGCCACCGTCAGGTACACGAGGGTGGACGCGGCCAGCGCGCGCGCCATCGGCTCGGCCTCGGCCAGCGCCAGGTTCTTCGGGAACAGCTCGCCCAGCACCATCTGGACGATCGTGGCGAGGGCGAACCCGAGGGCCACCGCCACGCCGCCGGTCGCGCCCCGCGGCACCCCGGCGGCCTCCAGCACCGGCGCGATCAGGTCGGCCAGCGCCGGCTTCGCGATGAAGCCCACCACGAGCGCGGTCACGGTGATGCCGAGCTGCGCGCCCGACAGCATGAACGACAGCCGCTCCATCACCCGGACGGCGCGCGCCGCCGCGCGGTCGCCCTCCGCGGCCCGCTGCTCCAGCAGCGGCCGGTCGGCGGTCACGTACGCGAACTCCTGGGCCACGAAGTAGCCGGTCGCGGCGGTCAGGAGCAGCACGGCCAGCAGGCCGAGCACTGCGTTCACCGGCCCTCCCCGTGTCGTCGCCCCGGCGCCCGGACGGTCCCTCCGCGCGTCCCCGTCGAGAGGCTCCCTACCCCGTTTCGGATCACCGTGCGCGCACGGCGCCCGGAACCGTCCCGGAAGTTGCTCTAGACCCAGGTTGGGACGGTTATCGACCACTGCGGCGTGGAATGACATCCTGCGCGTGACCGGCCGCGCCCACGCGAGCAAAGCGCGGCCACGACTGCGAGGGGGCATCGATGCCCAGACCGTTCGCGTCGTCCGCCGACATGGACGACAAGACGCAGACGCTGGAGGTCCTGGCCGACGGGGTCTACGCGCTCACGGCCGAGGGCGATCCCAATGTCGGGGCCATCGAGGGCGAGGACTTCCTCGTCTGCTTCGAGGCCCTCGCCACTCCCGCCGCCGCCCGCGACTGGCTCGCCCTCCTGCGCGCGCACACCGACAAGCCGGTCCGCTACCTCGTGCTCTCGCACTACCACGCCGTCCGGACGCTCGGCGCGAGCGCCTTCGAGGCGCCCGTCGTCATCGCCCACGACCGGACCCGCGCCCTCATCGCCGAGCGCGGCAAGGAGGACTGGGAGTCGGAGCACGCGCGGATGCCGCGGCTGTTCAAGGAGCCGGAGGGCATTCCCGGGCTCACCTGGCCCGGCGTCACGTTCTCCGGCACCCTCACCATCGACCTCGGCGGCGACCGCGGCGACCTCGACCTCGCCTACTGCGGCCGCGGCCACACCGAGGGCGACATCGTGGCCTGGCTGCCCCGGCACCGGATCCTGTTCGCCGGCGACCTCGTCGAGACGCAGGCCGCGCTCTACACCGGCGACGCCTTCCACCGCGACTGGGCGTCCGGCACCCTGGACCACGTCGCCTCGTTCGGCGCGGAGATCCTCGTCGGCGGGCGCGGCGCCGTCGCGCGCGACCGCCGGGCGTCGCGGGCCGCCATCCACCAGACCCGCGACTTCCTGAAGACGATGCTCCGCGAGGTCGGCGCCGTCCGCGAGCGCGGCGGCTCCCTCAAGGACGCCTTCACCGCCGTGCACGCCGCCCTCGCCCCCGCGTACGGCGGCTGGCCCATCTTCGAGCACTGCCTGCCGTTCGACGTGTCGCGCCTGTGGGACGAGCTCGACGGCGTCGAGCGGCCCCGCATCTGGACGGCCGAGCGCGACCGCGAGGTGTGGGCGGAACTCCAGGACTGACCCGGTGCCCGGAGGGAACGGATGGACCCCGTCGTCGTGATCGGGGCGGGACCCGTGGGGCTGACCGCCGCGCTGCTCCTCGCCCGCTGGGGGGTGCCCGCGCTCGTGCTGGAGCGGCGCCCCGCCCGCGAGGCGATCGGCTCGCGCTCGATCTGCCAGCAGCGCGACGTCCTGGACATCTGGGCGGCGGCCGGGGCGGGCGCCGTCGCGGACGAGGGGCTCGCGTGGACCACCGCCCGCACCTACTTCCGCGGCACCGAGCTGTTCTCCTGGCGGTTCGCCGACGCGGGGACGCTGCCCGCCTGCGTGAACATCTCCCAGTCCCGCACCGAGGCGATCCTGGAGGCGGCCGCCGCCGCCGAGGATCTCGTGGAGATCCGCCGGGGCCGCGAGGTGACGGGCGTGGAGCAGGACGGGAGCGGCGTCGTCCTCCGCTGCGCGGACGGCTCGGCGGTCCGCGCCCCCTACGCGATCGCCTGCTCGGGAGGCCACGCCGGGATCCGCGACGCGCTCGGCATCGCGTTCCCCGGGGAGACCTTCGCCGACCGCTTCCTCATCGTGGACCTGCGGGCCGACCTGCCCGGATGGGAGCACGAGCGGCGCTTCTACTTCGACCCGCCGTGGAACCCGGGCCGCCAGGTGCTCATCCACCCGTGCCCCGGGTCCCGCTACCGGATCGACTGGCAGGTCCCGCCCGGCTTCTCCCTCGCCGACGAAATGGGCGGCGGCCTCGACCGGCGCGTCCGGCAGATCATCGGCGCCCGGCCGTACGAGGTGACGTGGGCGTCGGTGTACACCTTCCAGTCCCGCGTCGCCGAACGGATGCGCGCCGGGCGCGTCCTGCTCGCCGGCGACTGCGCGCACCTGTACGCGCCGTTCGGCGCCCGCGGCCTGAACTCCGGCGTCCCGGACGCCGAGAACGCCGCCTGGAAGATCGCGTTCGTGGCGCGCGGCTGGGCGCCGCCCGCGCTGCTCGCCAGCTACGACGCCGAGCGCGGCGCGGCGGCGGCGGAGAACCTCGCGGTCACCTCCGCCACGATGCGCTTCCTCGTCCCCGCGACCGACGAGGGCTGGACGGCCCGGCGCCGCGCCCTGGAGCGGGCCGCCGCCGACCCCGCCGCCGCGTCGGCGATCGACTCCGGGCGGTTCGCCGAGCCGTTCTGGTACACGGCGTCGCCGCTGACCACGCCCGAGCCGTCCAGGCCGCCGACCGGGCGCCCGCCGAAGGGCGCCCTGCAACCTCCGGCGCCCGGTGTGATCGTGCCCGACGCGCCGCTGCGGGCGGCGCCGCCCTGGGCCCCGGGCGCGACCCGGCTGCGGGAACTGCTGCGCGACGGCTTCACCCTCCTGCTCGCCGCGGACGCCGAGTGCGGCGCCGACGGCGGGTTCGAGGACGCCGCGCCCGGCGTGCCGCTGCGCGTCCTGCGCCCCGCCGCCCTCGCCGCCACGGGCGCCCTGGCGACGGCGCTCGGGCTGCGTCCCGGCGAGGTCTGGCTCGTCCGTCCGGACGCGCACCTCGCCGCGGTCCTCCCGCGCCCATCGCGGCCCGCCGTAATCGCGGCCCTCCGCCGAGCCCTCGGCCACACCATCCAGGAGACCGCCGCACAGTGACCCGCCGCCCAGTGGCATGGCGTGCCCTAGTGCGCGGTGAGGAGGAGGACGCCCGCGGCGACGACGCAGGCGGCGGCGACGCGCCGCGGGCCGAGCCGCTCGGAGAAGAACACCGCGCCGATGATCGCACCGGAGATCACCCCGGTCTCCCGCAGCGCCGCGACGGCGGCGAGGGCGCCGCGGGTCTGCGCCCACAGCACGATCCCGTACGCGGTCATCGCGATCACCCCGCCGGTGAGGCCCGCCGCCCACTGCCGCCGGTCCAGCCGCGCGAGCGTCCCCGGGCCGCGCAGCGCCAGCACGGCCGCGACGGTGAGCGGGCCCTCGATGCCGAACTCCCACACCGCGTACGGCAGGGCGCCCTCGGCCGCGCGGACGCCGACGCCGTCCAGCAGCGTGTAGGTGGCGATCGACGCGCCGGTCAGCAGCGCCGCCCCCACAGCGCGCCACCCCGCAGCGCCCCCGGCGGCACCCCCGCTGGCGCTTCCCGGGGACGGGTCGGCCCCGGCATGTGCGGCGGGAGGCGCGGGCGCGGCGGGTCTGGGGGTGTTCGTGGTGCGGCCTGTGAAGGCCAGTACCGCCAGGCCGCCGCAGATGGCGGTGATTCCGGCGGTCTGCGCCCAGGTGGGGCGCTCGTCCAGGGCGGTCGCCGCCACCAGCGCCACGATCAGCGGCGCGCTGCCCCGGGCGAGCGGGTAGACCTGCCCGAAGTCGCCCAGGCCGTACGAGGCGATCAGCAGGCCCATGTAGACGAGGTGCACGGCGAGCGACGCCAGCAGCCACGGCCACGCGGCCGCCGCGGGCGGGTCGACGACCGCGAGCAGCGGCACGACCACCGCCGACTGCCCGAGGCCGATCAGCGCGAACGACGCCCACCGGTCGGCGGCGCCCTTGGCGATGGCGTTCCAGGTGGCGTGCAGGACTCCGGCGAAGATCACGGCGAGGGCGACGGCCATGCGCCCACCCCATCCCGGACGGGCCGTCCTGCACAGCGATTCAGGGGTCGCTAAAAGGTCGGCGGAATGGCGCGGCGCCACCCCTCGCCGAATGTTCGGATTACGTGACAATCTGGAGTGGACGTGTTCCCCGTGATAGGTACGGAAGGGCCGAAGGCCGGAGAACTCCCGATGCGGTGGTGAGCGCCCATGAACGACGAGAACCGTCCTCGCCCCGTCGTCGATCCGGACCTTCCGGAGGACGACCGCGCGCTGCTCGCCGCCGCCCCGGAGCACCTGGTCGCGGCGGGCATGCCCGCGCCGCCGCCCCCGCGGCTCACTGCCGCCACCGTCCTCGCGCGGCTGCTCTGGATCCCCGCGTTCGCGTTCTTCTACGGCGTGCTGCCCGGCGGCTGGCTGCGGCTGTTCTTCCTCGCCTCGCTCGACCAGGGCGACCTGATGGGCGGCGCGATGCGGTGGGGGAGGCTGCCCGTCCTCGCGATGATGCTCACGCCCGCGCTCCAGGTCCTGCTGATCCTGCTCGGCAGCCCCGAGGCGGCCGTCGTGCTCGCCGGGGTGAGCTTCACCGGCTGGGTCGCCGGCGCGCTGCGGCACGTCCGCGAGCCGGCGGCGGCCCGCGCGGCCCGCGAGCACCACGGCGCCTACCTGCTGCCGGGCGACTTCGACCGGCCCGCCGCGCGGCTGCTCGTCCGCGCCCAGCGCGCGATCGACGCGGTCCTCGGGTCGGAGGCCCACCGCGCCGGGCTGCTGGACGACGTGCACAACACGGTGGTGCTGCCGCGGCAGGAGTGGGCGATCGCGGGCGCGCTCGCCGAGCACACGCGGCTGCGCCGGGAGCGGCGGGCGCAGCAGCCCGAGCGGCTGTCCCCGCGGGTCCGCGCGCTCCTCGAACCGCAGGACCGCGCCCTCGACGCCTCGGTCCGCTCGGTGACCGCGCGGATCGAGGCGCTGGAGGCGTACGCGCGCCGGGCCGGCGAGGCCGGCGACGCCTACCACGAGTCGAAGGTGCTCCAGGCCCTGCCCGAGCAGAACGCCCGCTACCGCGACCTGCTCGCGAGCACCGCGGGCGACGCGGTGGCCGGCGCCGAGATCGAGGAGCTGGCCGAGGACGCCCGGCGCGCCGAGCTGGCCCTCCGCGAGCGCGTCACGAGCGCGCTGCGCGCCGGCCAGGACCTCGCCCTGCCCGCCGCCGCCCGCCCGGCCCCGCGGGTCAGTTCGGGC
>NZ_CAACUY010000266.1 GCF_900659615.1 Actinomadura fibrosa
CGCCGGGCGCGCCCCGCGGTCCTGGCCGCCGTCCGGCGGACCGCCCGGCGGACGGCGCCCGCGTCGGTCGCCTGGGCGCAGCGGGCCATCGCCGCGCGCCCCGACTCCACCGGTGCCCTGACCTCGGCGGACGTCCCGGCCCTCGTCCTCGTGGGGGCCGAGGACGAGCTCGTGACGACCGCCGACGCCATGGAGGCCGCGGCCGCGCTCTCTCAGGACCGTCCTCTGGTCGTGCCGCGCGCCGGCCATCTCCTCCCGCTGGAGGCGCCGGACGTCGTCAGCCGGGCACTCGCGACGCTGGCCTCCTCCGCCGCCGCACGCGCGGAGTCCCGCCCGTGAAGCGCGGCGGCACCTGGGGGTTCGCCTCGTCCACCGGGCAGGACTTCACCCACTCCTCCATCGTGGACGCGCACTTCCGGGCCTGCCTGCCCGCCTACCGGACGCTGCTGGGCCAGGCCGGGATCACCGCCGGTCAGCACGTCCTGGACGCGGGATGCGGCAGCGGGTCCTTCCTTCCCTGGCTCGCCGCCCTGGTCGGACCGCAAGGATCGGTCTCGGCGATCGATCTGGCGGCCGAGCATGTGGAGCTCGCGCGCCGGCAGGTCCCGCTGTGGAACCCGCCGTGCCCGGTGGAGGTCGAGGTCGGGGACATCGTCTCCCTTCCCTTCCCGGACGCGTCGGTGGACGCGGTCTGGTGCGCCAACACGGTCCAGTACCTGGACGACGCGGCCCTGCGGACGGCCCTCGGCGAGATGCGCAGGGTGCTCAGGCCGGGCGGCCGCGTGGCCGTCAAGGACCTCGACCCCGCCCTGATCACGGTGCGCCCCGGCGACCGGTTCCTCTTCACCGACTTCTTCCGCCAGGAGGCGCGGTCACCGGGGTACGCCCGCCAGCTCCTGCGTTCGGCGGACCTGTTCCGCTGGCTGGACGAGGCCGGCTTCGTCCAGGTCCGCCAGCGGACCGTGCTGATCGAGCATTTCGCCCCGCTGTCCCCCGAGGCCAAGGAGTTCTACGGGGCGAGCAGCGCGAAGCTCGCCGAGCAGGCACTGCGGCAGGGCATGCCCGGCCACTGGTCGCGGTTCACCGACCCCGACGATCCGGACAACCCGCTGAACCACCCGCACGGCTACATCTCCGAGGGCAACGTCCTCGCCGTCGCCCGGAAACCGTCGACCGGCCGCATCCCGCCGAAGGGAACGACCAGCGCACGCTGACGAGGGCGCTCGCTCCAGTGATCCGCCATCGCCTCCTGGCGCATCTGCGTTCCCCCTTGTATAACCCCGGCCCCGCTTCCAGAACCAGACAGCACAGGAAATGACTGTCAAGGGGATAAAAGCGATCGGATGGGGGACACCGGAACGCCGTTCATAGAAACGGATGATCATTGCGGCATCGCCGCCCCCCTGCACACTGAACGAACCTGAACAAGAGAGCGTTCATGCAGGTCACAGGCGTGTTCACTTCCTGATCAACTTGAAGGGGACGGAGCATACAAAAGCCGGTTGATTTCGGCTGGTATCTGGCATCCTGTGGCTCGTTTTCGAGTGCCGGCACGGCCGCCCGGGCCGCCAACGGGCCGTCGATGGCGTGCCCATAAGGGCGCGGCGCTCACCGTCCACTACGCACAGGGAAAGAACCGCCCATGACCATCGACCGTGTGGTGTCCCGCCCCGGGGGCACCCGCCGCGGCGGCACCGCCGCGCCCGCCCGCAGGCTCGTTCCCCGCGCCGTTCCGGCCTTGGGCCGGTGATAGTCCGGCCCAGCCTCCTCCCGGCACGCCCGCCCATGGGCCGGCGCGCACGCGCTCAGCGACTGGCCGAAGAGACCGCCCTGGTGAGAAGGCACCTGGACGAGCACTTCGGCTCCGACGGGCCTCCGCACGAGAAGCTGCGCGGCCTGCTGTACTGCCTGCGGCGGCACAAGCACCCCTGGACCACCCAGGAAGAGATCGCCGAGACGGCCAGGCTCACGCTGCCCAAGGTGCGGGAGATCGCCAGAGGCGACTGCGCCTACGTGCTCCCGGACGCGCTCCTCGCCGTCCTCGACGTCCTCGGCGCCGGGCCTCCCGAGATCGCCGCCGTGCCCGCGGATCGCTCACCGCCGCCCGGCCACCCCGACACGACGGGTGCGCTCGACGAGCACGAGAACCGGCCCGGCCCGTGCGGCGGCGCCGAAGCCGCCCCGGCCGCACCCGCGGACACCGGCCCGTCCATCGACCGGGAGCCCGGCAAGGAGGACGGGCGGAGCGACGACCACGGCCGGCCGGACGAGATCGACCCGATGCGCGTCGACACCGTGCAGGAGTTCACCAGGGCCCTTGAGATCTTCCGTCTGGTCCGGGGCCAGCGTCCCCTGCGCGAGATGGCGAAGCGCTGCCTGGACGTCAACGACGAACTCAAGGAGCAGGGCCTCCAGATCCACCCCTACAGCACCGCCTCGTACTCCACCGCGATCAAGGACGGGAAGGAGGGCAAGCCGGCCAGGAAGGAACTGATCCTCACCCCGGATCAGCTCGGCCGGT
Organism: Actinomadura fibrosa; assembly: GCF_900659615.1. Classification (GTDB taxonomy): domain Bacteria; phylum Actinomycetota; class Actinomycetes; order Streptosporangiales; family Streptosporangiaceae; genus Spirillospora; species Spirillospora fibrosa. The sequence continues at coordinate 2,522 of NZ_CAACUY010000266.1, forward strand.
TCCTCGCCCGCGTCAAGGCGGGAGCCCTCGACCTGCCGGCCGGTCGAGGGTAGATCAATGTATCCCGTGGGACATAGGAGGCGGCCGAGGTGCGGCGCCCGCGCCCTTCGCACCTCCGCCGTCGCATATCGGTTCTCTGCGATGACCATGAGACGACTTGCGTCCTGCGCGTCATCGACTGGCAGCTGGAGTTCTTTTTGAGAATTGCTGGTGATTGAATTCGGGGTGCAATATAAGGAGTTGCTTATTTCTTGTCTTCTCAACTCGGCGTTTGGCCGGCCGCCGCAGCGGGTATCTCGTCCTGCTTGAGGATGGTCCGCGTGGCGGTCGAGCGATGGGAGGCTAACACGTGGCCGCCCTTCGAGACAGAGAAGACGTGTCTCATCCTGTTTCATCTCGCGGTCATCGTGTCTTTTATCGCTTCAGGGGTTCACGTTCGTCGGGCGGCACCCCACAGTGGAGTTCAGCCCAGACGTTGGGATGACTGCCGGGGGCGCTTGGTGGATAGAGCAAGGGGCTCAGTGAATCCGGTAGCGCCTCAACCGGCGGGTCGAGGAAACGGCCCAGGACTTGATGACGGGAGATGGGGGCGTATGGCCGTGTCACGGAGCATGGTTCGTCTGTGCGCTCTCTCCCCCGCGCTGGTCGCGGCGGTACTGCCGACCTGCGGCGCTGTTCTCATCGCCTCTCCGGATGCCCGGTCGGGCCGGCACAAAGACGTCCGGCCCCGCCAGGCTAAACATGGGCACCGGTGCGGCTTGACCGCGTTGGGGCGGGCTCTGTTCCGCCTGGCCAGGCTATGGACGGATGCCGCCTGCCAGCCCGTCCGGGAGGCGGCGCCGGCGGGTTCCCCGCGGCTCGTGCCAGTCGACGGTCCCCCGGATCGAGTCGGCGTCGCCGTTGATGCCGCAGCTGGGCGGTCCAGCGTCGGACGGAGAGGCCGCCGGGCGAAGGTGGCCGGCGCCCGGGGCCGTCGCCGCGCATGGTCGCGCCGGTGTGCCGGCCCTCGGCGGCCCGCCGCGCCCGTTCTCGGCCCAATGAACCGCCGGTCACGTACCCGATGTGCCAGCTCATCGACCATGAGGGCATCCGGACGATGGGGTCGGCCGCGCCGGCCTCGCGACCACATCACTCGCACGCGGCCTGACCACACCGCTCGCGCGCAGCCTGACCACACCGCGAGAACGCAGCCGGGCCACACCGTTCGCACGCGGCTGGGCGCGCCTCGGTGCATGCCCGAGGCCGGCCGTCCCCCGCGGCGTCCACCTACCCGGGACCTGTGGATCGGAGGCCCCTAGGGACCCCTCAGACCGCGTCACCGCGTCCCCCCAGCGCACGAGCCCCTCTGCCCTGAACCTCGCACAGCGGCTCGTGCTTTGGCATGCCCGCGAGTTGCCACAAAAGCGCCCGCGCAACTAGAATGGATGAAGATAAATAGAGCTCCCGCGCACCCGTCTGTTGGCCCGGACGGCGCACGGGAAATGACGGCCCCCCGCTAGTCACGGGGGGCCGTCCCTTATGTGCGGACTCTAGGTCTATCGACCCGAATTCTTTTCCTCTTTCCCGTCTCCGTGGCGCGCCGTTGGTCGAATACCATTCGGTGGTGTTGGCGATCATTCGCATTATGATCATTACATGATGGAACGATCCACTGCCTTTATGATCATCCGAAGCGGCCGAGACGCGTAAGTCCAGGGAAAAGTTCCAACCGACCCCTAGGTGCCGCACCCTTGCCGCCTCGTCTACCATCAGATGGGTAAATCCATATCGATCGGAGTGGCGAGCTGACTACTCGCCTCCGGCTCCGAGGAAAGGGCAGGGCAAGACGCCGTCCGGGCCAACAACCGAAGGACAGGTGAAGGGGTTGAGATCCCTGAATCCCCCGCCGTACTGGCGGGTCGCGCTAACGCTCGTGGCGCTGCTGCTGACGCAGCTGTTCGTGGCCGAGCTGCTGGACGCCGGCTACGACCTGGTGCAGGCGCTCACGGCGGCCGGTGCCGTCTGCGCGATCGCGCAGATCCTCGCCCGGCTGCTCGGCGGAGGCGGAGGCGGGCCCGGCCCGCAGCCGCCCCCGCAGTCGCCGCAGTCGCCCACGCGGGCACCCACGCAGCCGCCCTCGGGCAGCCGCTTGTAGATCGGCCGACCGTCCCTCCGGGGGCCGGCCGGCAGGCGGCCCCCGGAGGGACGGGGCAGGGAGATCGAGATCATGGATGAGATCGAGCAGAAGGTCCAGCGGTTCGCCCTCGGGCTGCGGCACGTGCGCCGGCACGCCGGCGAACCGTCCTACCGCACCCTCAGCAACCAGATGGAGTACTCCTACTCCACCGTCAGCCGCATGCTCAACGGACAGATCTTCCCGCGCTGGGACACCGTCGAGCAGTTCCTGCGCGCCTGCAAGGTCAGCGAGAGCGCGATCGACGGGCGCTGGCGGACGCGGTGGCTGGAGATCGCCGAGCTGACCTCGCCGATCGGCGAACCCGTCCCCTACGAGGACGATGACGAGGACGAGTTCGCCGGCTCCGCCAAGCCGCCCACCCGGCCCACCATGGAGTGCCCCGAGTGCGGGGCGCTCATCGTCAACCCGCTGCGGCACCAGACCTGGCACGCCGCACTCGCCCGCGGCCGCGGACCGCAGCGGCCACCCGCCCCTGCTGGGCAGCATCAGCAGGGTCTGCGCCGAGCCTCAGGCTGACCGAGCCTCAGGCGGACCAGCACGCCACCGTTCACCACCAAGAGGGGCCTCCCCGAGTGAGGGGAGGCCCCTCTGCGCTTTGCGACCGGGCTCGATTTCCCTTGGCGGTCGAGCGGCGTTTCCGGCGGTCCGCGCCTTCCTGGTGCGGAGCGCGGGCCGCCGTCGCCGTTCGGGGGTCAGTACATTCCCGAATCGGTTGGGTTCCTTGACTTGAAGGGGCCCTGGTAGGGGATGTCGGCTATGTAGTCCGTGGTCGTCCACGGCCACTTGATGTAGCCGGTGCTGACGCCGCGGGAGAAGCCGGCCTGTCCGAACGCGGCACCGAGGCCGAGGCCGAGGCCCATCTTGACGTAGCCGCTGTTGTGGCCGTCGTCGAGGCTGTGCTCGAAGCCCGCTCCCCATTTCCCGTGGGCGACGGCGCCGATCTCGCCGCCGAACTCGCCGTAGACGCCCGAGCCGTTGTTGATCTGGTTGGCGGGGTCGGTGTTCGCGGTGACGCTCAGGTCCACGGCCCCTTCGGCGCCGGCGGTGAGGAACTGCTTCACCCCGGCGTTGAGGGCGAAGCCGTTCGAGTCGAAGGAGGCGCAGCCCTCGGCGGAGCCGCCGTAGCCGATCGCGCCGGAGCCGCCCAGGCAGACGGACAGCGAGCCGGGGACCGGGGCGTCGCCTGCCGGGTGCAGGACGGGACGGTCGAAGTCGTTCGGCTTCGTGGACTTCGGTTTGGATGTCGGCTTCGGCGTGGACTTGGGTGCGGGCTTGGGCTTGACGTAGCGGGGGTTGATGTCGCGGGGGTCGAAGATGTTCGGCTGCCGCGGTCCCATGAAGCGGCAGCCGCTGAAGGTGGTGGCGGGGCAGTGGGCTCTCCACGACCTGCGGGCGGCCCGGTAGATGACCCACTTCCACTTGTAGTAGCCCATGTACTTCGCGGCCTGCGCCGACGGGACCGACGCCGAGCCGTCGTTCTCCAGGAGGTACCGGCGGCCGTCGGGGTCGGCCGTGGTGGTGGGGTTGTTGCCGGCGTAGGCGTAGGCGTTGAACTGCTGGGGGTCCTTGGGGTCGAGGACGGGGTCGACGGAGAGGAAGCGGCCGAGGGCGGGGTCGTACTCGCGGGCGTCGAGGTGGGTGATCCCGGCCGTCTGCTGGACGCCGCCGACGAAGCCGCGGGAGCCGAGCCAGGCGGGGGCGGTGCCGCGGGGGTTGCCGAAGGGGTCGGTCGGACGCGGGGTCGTGGCGGAGTCGGCGGCGTCGATCGCGAGAGTGTCGGTGCCGTGGTGGTCGTGGACGAGCCATTTCAGGCCGGTGGGGCCCCGGACGGCGACGGCGCCGCCGCCGAACTCGTAGCGGCGGGCGGTGGTGGCGCGGCCGGTCGCCTTGTCGTAGCGGATCTCGTCTCCGCCGAAGTGGACGGTGATGCCCTTGGAGTCGGTCGTGGCGACCTGGTCGAGGTCGGCGTCGGAGCGGTAGGTGGTGGTGTCCGGGCCGGACGTGACGCTTTCGAGCCTGCTCTGCGGTGACCAGGTGAGGGTCTGGGGGCCGGACGGGCCGGGGCGGCCGGTCATGTTGCCGGCGTCGTCGTACTGGTAGCCGCCGGTGGCGGGCGCGGCGGGGGCGGAGGCCGCCGCGGTGCCGGTGCCGGTGATCGAGGTGACGGCGTTGGGGCGGGCCTTGCCGGGGGCCGGGTAGGTGTAGCGGCGGCCGGCGGTGGCGGCGGCGGCCGCCGTGCCCGTCCCGTGCTGGGTTTCGGTGAGCCGGTTGCCGACGGCGTCGTAGGTGTAGGACGTCCAGTACGGTGCCTGGCCTCCGGCGGCGCTGCCGGGTGAGCCGCAGGGGGTGGACGTGGTCGTCCAGGCGTCGGTGAGGCGGCGGAGCCCGTCGTAGGTGAAGCACTGGAGGTCGGCGGCGCCGATCTCCGGCCGGTCGGACATCGCGGTGACGTTGCCCGCGGGGTCGTAGGAGTACGTCAGGTCCTGGACGCTGCCGGGCCGTTCGCCGCGCCTGTGGACGACGGCGCGGGCGAGGCGGCGGGTGGCGTTCTGGAAGTAGAAGGTCTGCGCGACCTGCTGGGGGGTCTTCCCGGCCGCGGGCTGGTCGCCGGACAGGACCTGGGAGAGCTCGCCGAACTCGGTGTACGCGGCGTCGTACACGTACTTGTGGTCGCCGCTTCCCAGTTCGTAGGGGTTGCCGAGGCTGTCGTACTTGTAGGTGAGGGTCTCCTCGGCGGCTCCGGGGAGGGCGGGGAGGGTGACGGTGGCGGGGCTTCCGTCCGCCTTGTACGTCGTCTCGGTGGTGTAGTCGCCGTCGAGGGGGGCGAGGCTCGCCGGCAGCGTGAGCCTGGTGCCGGTGGGGCGGTAGGCGTCGTCGTAGCCGGTGACGGTCGTGGTGATCTTCTCTGTGCCGGTGTGGCGGGTGGACGAGGACGGCCGTCCCTTGAGGAGCGTGTCGTAGGTCCACTGGGCCAGCGTCTTCCAGCCGTCGGGGGTCTTCTGGCGCTCCTCGGTCTTGCGGCCGAGGTCGTCGTAGCGGTAGCCGACGGTGATGCCGCGCGCGTCCGTGGTGGAGGTGAGGCGGCCGGCGTCGTCGAAGGTCTGGGTGGTGTCGCCCTTGTCCGGGTCGGACGCGGTCAGCTCGTTGCCGAGCAGGTCGTAGCCGTAGCGCCAGGTGCTGCCCGCGGCGTCGGTCATCGTCCGGAGCTGTCCGGCGCCGGTGTAGGTGTACGTCGTCTCGTCGGACTCGCCGGTCGGGGTGGCGGCGTGGAAGCGGCGCTGCTTGGTGAGGCGGCCCTTGGCGTCGGTGTAGGTGGCGACCGGTGTGCCGCCGGCGGGCGGGGTGACCTCGGTGTGGTCGCCGAAGTAGGCGGTGGTGGTGCGGGAGACCTCGTCGCCGAGGGACGAGACGGCCGTGGCGGTGGGCCGTTCCGCTCCGTCGAAGGTCGTGCGGGACATGGCCGGGACCTTGGTGTCGTCGACGCCCGCGAGGGTGGTGCCGGGGTCGCCCTTGTCCGCGTAGGGCCCGTTTGTCTGGAACGCGAGTCCGCGGGAGTCGTACAGGGTGTCGGTGAGGACGCGCAGGGGGCCCTCGCCGGCGGGTCCCGGTCCGGGGGCCTGCTTCTGGCGGGAGCGCAGGAACCCGTCGAAGAGCTCGTAGCTCGTGGTGGTGTTCCCGTTGGCCTTGAGGGTGGAGGTCGACACCCAGGCCGGTGCGTTGGCGCGCACCTCGTAGGCGTAGCGGGTGTTGGGGCTGTCGTCGCCCTTGGCGCGGCCGGGCAGCCAGACGCCGCGGAGCCGTCCGAGCGCGTCGTAGGACAGTTCGGTGCGCCGGCCGTTGGGGTCGGTGACCTTGACCGGCTTGCCGAGGACGGGGTCGACCGCGGTGGTGGTGGCCTGGTCGTCGGCGGGGTCGGACGGCGCCCGCACACTGGTCACCGTCGTGGACGCCGGCAGGCCGCTCGCGGGCGAGTAGCCGGTGGTGGTCGTGTGGTCCAGCGGGTCGGTCTCCTTCACCACCCGGCCGTAGGCGTCGAACGCGGACCTGCTCGCCGGGACGAACCGGGGCTCGCCGTCGACGTACTCCTTGAGCTTCTCCACCTTGGTCGCGTCGCCGGCCGAGGGGGCGGCGCCGAGGTCACCGTCGTCGTAGTAGGTGCGGGTCCGGGAGACCGCGTCGCGCGGGTAGGTCGGCTTGTCGTCGCAGGGGACGCCGTCGGTCCGCACGTCCGACGGCAGGTCGATCAGCCAGGCCGCCTCGTTGCGGGCGTAGGCGGTCGTGGTGCACTGGTCGTCGTCAGGGACGGCGAGGTCGCCGAGGTCGTTGACCTTGGTGGGCAGGCCCTGGTCGTTGTACTCGGTGCCGACCTCGCTGGTCCGCCACCCGCCCGCTTTCAGGGCCTCGCGGGTGGTCGTCTTGGCGGTCTCGACGAGGTGGGACTTCTGGTCGCCTTGGGTCGCGGTCGGGTCGTGCTTCAAGGGGTCGTTGATGACGCTGGTCACCACCGGTCCCCCGGCGCCCTCGTAGGTGATCTGCTCGCGCAGGAAGCCGGCCAGGTGGTCGTCGTCGGGCCAGGAGACGTTCCGCGAGTCGGTGACCTGGGCGCCTTCCATGCCGCGGAAGTAGTGGTACAGCGTCGCCGACGGCGTCCCCTTCTCCGGGTCGCCGTGCAGGACGCGCACCTTCTCGTAGCCGCGGAACTGCGACCACGTCCGGCGGCTCCGCGGGACGAGCGGGTTGTCGTCCTGCTTCCAGCCGGGCCCGTCGGGGTACTCGTAGGTGGTCAGCTCGGTCTGCGCCCCGCCGACCCGGTCCTGGAGCGCCACCGACCGCACCGCGTACTTGATCATCCAGTCGTTGCGCTGGACGTCGCCGTCGGGCGTCCAGATCGCGGGGAAGCAGCGCTTGGTGTTGCCCTGCGGCGCCGGGGGCGCGCCCGGGACGCAGTCGGTGTCGTGGTAGGTGACGGTGACCGCGCCGCCGGACTCGTTGACGACCTGGTCGATCCGCCACTTGTTCATGGGCAGCAGGCCGTCGGTGTCGGTGTTCAGGCGGTTCGGCTTCTGCGCTCCGCCGAAGGTGACCTGCGGCAGCGCGACGGCCTGGCCCTCCACGGCGGTCCCGGCGGCGAGGCCGGTGTGGGTGATGCCGTGCAGCCACAGCGACGGCGTGGTCTTGTCGGTGTTCTCGGGGTAGCTGTGCTCGAACGTCCAGCGGTCGGCGTCCTTGTAGGCGGTTCCGTCCCACACCTGCGTGGTGACGGTGGCCAGCCGCTTGGTGGACCAGAACGTCGGGGAGAACTTCGTGCCGCAGTCCTGCTTCTCGGCGCACGCCTGGTCGGACGGGACGTCCGCGCCGCCGCGCTCGGCGTGGTCGAGGACGACCTTGGCGGTCGGGTGCTCGCCGGTCCGGCCGCCGTACTCGACGGTGTCGAGCGTCCCGCCGCGGATGTAGCGGGCGGGCTTGGCGCCGTTGAGGTTGCGGGCGTAGTAGTTGACTTCAGGGGTGTAGGTGTAGGTGACGACGTCGCCGTGGGTGTCGACGACCTTGTCGAGGTTCCAGCGGTAGGCCTGGTCGCAGGACGACGCGTCGAACGTGTTCTGCTTGCACGGCTCGCCGTCCTCGTTGCCGAAGACCGGCACCGTCCACGCCGACGCCTTGGTCTGCCCGAAGAAGTACTGGGTGCCGTCGGTCGTGGTGACCTTCCAGTACTCGCCGACGCCCTCGGAGCCTCCCTTGTCGCCGTTGTCGGCGCCGGTCAGCCGTTCGACGCGGGAGCCGTCGTCCTTCTTCGGCCGCCAGGTGCTCCCGCCCGCGTACACCAGCGGCGAGGAGTGGCCGGCCAGGCTCAGCGTCGCGTTGTCGGTCTCCCAGCACAGGTCGCCGGTCTTCTTGGCCGGGTCGGTGATGTCGTCGGCGCACCCCGTGTAGCCGCGTTCGATCGAGCCGGGCCACATCGTCCAGCCCTCGCCGACCGCGGACGTCTGGTTGTTCGTCGCGGCGGTCTGGCCGTCGGTCGAGCCGGACGAGTACGACAGCGCCAGGTCGGGCTCCAGGCCGCCGGGCGCGGCGGGCGTCCGCAGCGGGTAGGAGTAGGTGAAGTCGCCAGACTGCGTGGACACCGCCCAGGTGCCGGCCGGTGACAGCGACGTCGCGCGGTAGTCGCCCGTCTGGCCGTTCGGGCCGGCGGTGAGCGCGAAGGTGGAGCCGTCCGCGGTGACGGCCGCGTCCGCCGTCGCCCTCCCCGCCTTGACGTCGTTGGACGTGGGCAGGACCTTCGCGGCCGAGCCGTCGCCGGGGATCTCGACCAGCCGCAGCCGGGCCGCCCAGTCCCCGCCGTAGGCGTGCCGGAAGGACGAGTAGTCGACGGTCAGCGACACCTGGCCGGCGCCGGCGCCGCCGTCCGTGCGGGTCAGCTTCATCATGAGCCCGTCGGCGCCGCGCCTGACCGCGTCGTCGTGGGCGGCCAGCTCGACCGCGACCCCGGACGGCGCGGCCGCCCGGCCGCCGGGGCGCGCGGCGGCGGAGGCGCG
>NZ_CAACUY010000267.1 GCF_900659615.1 Actinomadura fibrosa
ATCCCGCGCGCGCGACGTCGTGGCACGCGGGGCCCGCGACCCGGCCCGCGGGGAGCGCGATCCCGGCGGCGGACCGCCCGCCCGGACGCGCCGGGCCCGGCGTCAACCGGAACGCCCTGATCATCGGCGCCGTGGTGCTGGCCATCATCGTGGTCGTGGCGGGGATCGCGCTCGCGAACAGCGGCGGCGGCGACGATGACAAGCCCGCCCGGCGCCAGGGCGCGACGGCGTCCAAGAGCCCGAGCCCGTCCGCGTCGACCTCCGCGTCCCCGTCCTCGGCGAAGCCCAGCACGTCGCCGAGCAGCGCGCTGCCCGCCGGATTCAAGCTCCACAAGGACGGCAGCGGCTACAGCATCCCGGTGCCGAAGGGCTGGTCAGGCCCCGAGAGCAAGCCCGGCGGCGGCGGCGACTTCTTCTACTCGCCGGACCGCGCCACCTACATCCAGGTCGACCAGACCTCCACGCCCGGCGACAGCGCGCTCGGCGACTGGCGCGAGCAGGAGAGCGCCACCAAGGGCCGCTACTCCGGGTACGAGAGGCTCAAGCTCGGGGCGACCGGGGACCACGAGCCCGTCCCCGACACCGGCAACGGCGACAAGTCGGCGGACTGGGAGTTCACCTGGGACGCCGGCGGCGGCAGGAGGCACATCCTCAACCGCGGGTTCGTGGCGAACGGGCACGGTTACGCCATCCTGCTCTGCGCGCCCGACGGCGACTGGAAGAAGACCTTCGCCGAGATGCAGCCGGTGTACCGGTACTTCGAGCCCGCGGGCAAGTGATTCCGGATCGGCGCGATGCCGGTCCGCAGGCTCCGATCGATCGGTAAGGTCGCGACTCATGTCCAACGGGGATAAGGCGGACCAGGGCGGCGGGCGGCTCCTGGCCGGGCGCTACCGGCTGCTGTCGGTGGTCGGCAGCGGCGGGATGGGCACGGTGTGGCGCGCCCGCGACGAGACCCTCGACCGCGACGTCGCGGTCAAGGAGGTCGTGCTCCACGCGTCGATCAGCGACGAGGAGCGCGAGAACCGGCACCGCCGGACGCTCCGCGAGGCGCGCGCCTCCGCGCGGCTGAACCATCCGGGCGTCGTGACCGTACATGACGTCGTGGACGAGGACGGTCGTCCGTGGATCGTGATGGAGCTGGTCAGGGCCCGCTCGCTCCAGCAGATCGTGGACGAGGACGGGCCGCTGCCGCCGGGCCGCGTCGCGGTCATCGGGCGGCAGATCGCGGGCGCGCTGCGGGCGGCGCACGCCATCGGGATCCTGCACCGCGACGTGAAGCCCGCGAACGTGCTGGTCGCCGCCGACGACCGGGCCGTGCTCACCGACTTCGGCATCGCGCAGATGGCGGGCGACGCCACCCTGACCCACACCGGCCTGATCATGGGGTCGCCGGCCTACATGTCGCCGGAGCGGGTGAAGGGGGACGGCGCGATCCCCGCCTCCGACCTGTGGGCGCTCGGCGCCACCCTCTACGCGGCCTGCGAGGGCAAGGCCCCGCACCACCGCAGCGACGCCATGGCCGTGCTCGCGGCCGTGATGACGATGGACGCGCCGCCGCCGCGCAACGCCGGGCCGCTGGCGCCCGTCCTCGCGGGGCTGCTGGAGCGCGACCCCGTCCGGCGGATCGGCGCGGACCGCGCGGAGGAGCAGCTGGCCGCGGTCGCCGCCGGGCACGCCGCGAGCCAGGCCGCCGCGCAGCTCGCCGAGCGGGCGGGCGGCATGCAGGGCGACCCGGGCGCGGCGACCACCGACGACCGGGCCTGGGGGACCGCCACGGCGGTCGACCGGTCGAACCCGCAGTACGGCTCGCACGCGGGTCCCCCTGCCGGCCCGCACGACGGCTCGACGCAGACGGCGCCCCCGCCCTCGCCGTCGTCCCCGACACCGCAGGGGATGCCGCCGATCCCGGTGCCGGACGTGCCTCCCCACTACCCGCCGGGCCCGGACGGGCACTGGACGGCGCACCTCCCGCCCGGCACCACGGCTTCGGGCGTGGGCGGACCGAAGAACCGGGCCTGGATCCCCGTCCTCGCCGGCGCCCTGGTCGCGCTGGCGATCATCATCCCCGTCGTCGCGGTGTTCTGGCCGGACGGCGGTTCCGGCGCGACCGGGCAGCAGACGCTCCAGCCCACGGCGCAGAGCTCCGCGCCGTCGCCCGGGCCGTCCAGCGCGTCCGGGTCCCCGACGGGGTCGCCCAGCGCGAGCAGCAGCGAGACGGCCCTGCCCGCCGGGCTGGTCCGCACGCGCGGACCGGGTTACACCCTTGGGGTCCCGCGGGGCTGGAAACGTAGCGAGGAAGGCAACCGCACCACCTGGAACGACCCGGCGAGCAGCGCGTACATTCAGGTGGATCGCACGCCGTGGTCGGGTAACCCGTACGACCACTGGGTCACCTGGAAGGAGGAGGCCAGGGCCGACGGAAACCTGAAGGACTTCGACCCGCTCACGATCACGCGGACCTCGGTCGGCACCGTCCCCGCAGCCGACATCGAGTTCACCTGGACGCGCCAGGACGGCGCGACCCGGGCCCGGGACCGGGGCGTGATCCTCAATGGGCGGCCCTACGCCGTGATGGTGGCGATGCCGTCGTCCGGGTGGAGCGGGAACCAGGCACTCGTGGACAATGTGCTCAACACGTTCGGCCCCTCGGGGGTGGGATGAGCACTTGGGGGACCTAAAAGGCATGGAACAGGCACGTCTGCTCGGCAACCGCTACCGGCTCGACTCGGTCGTCGGCCGCGGCGGCATGGGGACCGTCTGGCGCGCCTACGACGTGATGCTCGCCCGCGAGGTCGCGGTCAAGGAGGTCGTGCTCCCACCCGGGCTGAGCGACGCCGAGCGCAACGTCCTGTACGAGCGGACGTTCCGCGAGGCGCGGGCGTCGGCCCGGCTGAGCCATCCCGGCGTGGTCATCGTCCACGACGTGGTGGAGGAGGCCGGCCGGCCCTGGATCGTGATGGAGCTGGTCCTCGCCCCCTCCCTCCAGGACCTGCTCGACCAGGGGCCGATGGAGCACCGGAGGGTCGCCGAGATCGGCCTCCAGATGCTCGGGGCGCTGCGGCACGCCCACGAGAAGGGCATCCTGCACCGCGACGTGAAGCCCAGCAACGTCCTCATCACCGACGCCGGGCGCGTCGTCCTCACCGACTTCGGCATCGCGCAGATGGAGGGCGACGCCACGCTCACCCAGACCGGGCTGGTCATGGGGTCGCCCGCCTACATCCCGCCGGAGCGCGCGCAGGGCGAGCGGGCGGTGCCCGCGTCCGACCTGTGGGCGCTCGGCGCGACCCTGTACGCGGCGGTCGAGGGGCACTCGCCCTACGAGCGCTCGGACGCGATGGCGTCCCTCCAGGCCGCGCTGACCGAGCCCGTCCCGCAGCCGCGCAACGCCGGGCCGCTCACGCACGTCCTGGAGGGGCTGCTCGCGCGCGAGCCCGTCCACCGGATGACGGCGGCGCAGGCGCAGCCGCTGCTCACCCGGGTGGCGACGCTGCCGCCGCCCCCGCGGCCGAAGCCGCCGCTCCCGCCGCCGCCGATGACGGCGACGGACGCGACGGTCACCGACGAGGCGTCCGTGCGGTTCGGTCCCGGCCGCGACTCCGCGGGCCGCGGCGCCCAGGGCCAGAACTTCCAGGCGTCCGAGACCGTCATGGACCCGGACGAGCTCGGGGCGATCACCCGCCGCGACTCCGGCGGCGACCGGTATCCGGAGCGGGGACGGCCCGGAGGCGAGTCCGAGCCGCGGACCCTCCTGGAGACCGACTGGGCGCCGCCGCCCGCCCGCGACGCGCATTCCCCGCGGAGCGCGCCGCCGTCCGCGCACGGCCACGGCGGGCCGCAGACGCCGCCGCCCTGGGAGCAGCCCCAGCAGTACGCGAACTGGCAGCAGCCGCCGCGTGCGCACGACCGCGCGGCGGGCGACCGCCGCAAGACGCTGGTCATCGTGACGATCGCGGTGATCCTGGTGGTGGCCGCGGTGCTGGCGGGCGCGCTCATCCTGCGGGGGAAGATGCAGGCGAACGCGATGGGCGGTCAGGCGGTGATGCCGAGGCCGGTGGCACTGGCGCCGTCGGCCGACACCGAGGGCTGCTCGGACACCACGTCCGTCATCACCATGTAGGGCAGGGTCAGCGGCGGCGGCTGCTCAGGGGTGAACGTCAGCGGGATCCCCAGCAGCTTGGACGACAGCTTCGTGGTGTACATGACGACGTCGCCGCTGAGCGTGAGGTCGCCCGTCCTGATCCGCGACGTCGCGCCGCCGTGCCGGGCCGTCTGGTCGACGTCCTTCAGGACGGCCTTGGACATGCTGAACTTGAGCGCGCGGACCGTCCCGGACGAGGACGCCAGGGCGGCGACCCCGTCGTAGCTCAGCCCCGTCATCGTCAGCGAGGTGGCGCGCAGCGTCCCGGCGTCGGAGTAGACCCGCGTGCCGGACGCGGCGGCCGTCTCCTTCGCGGAGGGGCTCGCCTTGAGGCACGCCGCCGGGTCCGCGCTGCCCGCGATCTGCTGGAGCAGCGTGCGGGCGGCGGTCTCGGTCAGCCCCGCGGTGCTCGCGGGGATCTCGGGGCAGCCGTCCGCCGCCGTCTTGGTCGCCGTGGGCGTGGGCGTCGGTATGGCCGAGGGAGTCGGCGTGGCGGACGGCGTAGGCGTGGCCGAAGGGCTGGGCGTGGGGCTCGCCGCCGCCTTCGGTGCCGCCGTCCCGGACGCGGAGGGCGACGGGGACGGCGCGAGCAGATGGAGGCCCAGGACGGCCGGGAGCGCCGCCGGGAGCGCGACCGCCGACAGCCTCCGGCCGCGCGGCGCCGCGTGCGAGCCCGGCCGGGACCGGGGAGCGGTCTTCGGCTCGATCGTGGGGGCGGGGTACGGAGCGGCGTGCTGGCCGGTATGCCGGGCGGCGTACGGACCGGCGTACGGCCCGGGCCCGCCGTCCGGCCCGGGGCCCTGATCGGGGTCCGGGCGGGCCTCAGCGCGGGACGGGGACGGCGACCAGGCGAAGCCGAGCGCGCCGCCGAGCAGGCCGAGCAGCAGCCCGACGAGGAAGCCCCCGAAGTTGGACGTGAGGAACGACGCCAGCGACAGCAGCACGGCGAGGATGCCGTAGAAGCTCCGCTGCGCGGGCGAGAACCACATCAGCGCGCCCGCCGCGACGAGCAGCGCGCCGATCAGCCAGCTCGCCACGCCCGCCATGCCCTGGTGGACGACCAGCGGCATCGGCGCGAGCGGGATGGCGACGAGCTCCAGCCCGCCGAGGACGGCGAGCAGGCCGCCCCAGAACGGGCGGGTGCGCCGCCAGCGGCGGAACCCGTGCGGCGTGGACGTTGTCATGCTTGCTTGCCCCCGAAATCCCTGACGTCAGAAGCACTCTTTGCCGAGCTTCATGCTGAGGTCGCTCAGCTTGAAGGTCCCGGCCGTGGTCGCCCAGGCGACCTGCTTGACGTTGGTGAGCTTGATGGAGTCGGCCTGCTGGCCGAACATCCCGATCGGGCCCTTGGCGCCGCTCGGGCCCTTGTCGAGCGTGCTCGCGTCGCGTCCGATCTCGATGTTGGAGAACGTCGCGTCGGCGTTGAGCTGCTCCACGTCCAGGACGAGGTCGGACGCCTGGACGGGCGTGTCGCCGGTGCCGGCGGTGAGCCGCAGCGTGAACGGCCCGACCTTCACCGACTGGCACATGTTGCGGATCTCCGCCGACTTGATGCCGGAGATCTGGACCGGGTGCTTCGTCCCGTCCTTGGTGCCGTCCGTCCCGCCGTACTGGACGAAGCCCTGGCCGTCCAGCGAGTCGGCGCTGACCTTGAAGCTGCCGCCGGACACGGCGAAGGACGAGGCGATCGCGCCCTGCGCGGTCATGAAGACCAGGGCGCCCGCGCCGATCGCGGCGGGCGCGGCGATCGCGGCGAAACGCTTCCAGCGGACGCGGCCGAGGGCGGTGCCGGCGGAGTCGGTCATGGTGGCTCCCGGGGGTTCGGGGGGTCGCGCGAGGGGACCCGGTGACGCGAGTCACGAACGTGACGGTGAGTGCAAGTTACCCCCAAGTACTTACTTGCGACAAACCGGAAGTCGAGGGCGGAGGTAAAAGATCCGGGGCGCTGACCTGCGAGAACTATTTGAGTGATCGTCAATAGATGCGATCCGGACGCCCGGAAGCTTGATCACTCAAGGTGAGGATTGCTGGGCCGCCGACCCCGCTGGAGAGCTGTCCGAACGGGGTGGCGCGGGCGGGATCAGGCGCCGGCGGAAAGGGCGTCGAGGGCGAGCCGGAGGGCCGCGACGTGCTCGGCGAGATCGTCGGCGGGCTCGCCGGAGCCGAGCCGGGCGACGTCGTCCTCGACCAGGGCGAGGCGCTCGTCGAGGACGGCGAGGATCCGGTTGCAGCCCGCCGCGGCGTCGCCGGTGCTCTCGGCGAGCGTCTGGCGCAGCAGCGCCGACTGCCGCCGCAGCTCGGCGTTGCGGCGGTTCAGCTCGACGAACACCGCGACCTTCGCGCGCAGCAGCCACGGGTCGAACGGCTTGGTCAGGTAGTCGACCGCGCCCGCCGCGTAGCCGCGGAACGCCTGCTCGCCCGCCTCGCCGGCCGCGGTGAGGAAGATGATCGGGATGTCGCGGGTGCGGGGCCGCGCCTTGATGTGGCCCGCGGTCTCGAACCCGTCCATCTCCGGCATGACGACGTCGAGCAGGATCAGCGCGAAGTCGTCGTTCAGCAGCTCCTTGAGCGCCGCCTGCCCCGAGGTCACGGTCACGACCTCGACCGGCAGCGCGTCGAGCACCGCCGTCAGGGCGACCAGGTTCTCCTCGCGGTCGTCGACGGCCAGGATCCTCGTGGCGTTCGGCACCGGACTCCTTCGCACGTCGGTGACGGCCTGTCCGTCCTACCCTGCCATGCCGGCACGGCGGAGCACACCCGATCGTCGCAGGGTATGCGTCCCTACGGCAGCCACCCCGGCTTGACCAGACCCGATTCGTAGGCGAATACGACGAGTTGTGCCCGATCGCGGGCGCCGAGCTTCACCATGGTCCGGCTCACATGGGTCTTCGCGGTCGCGGGGCTCACGACGAGCCGGGCGGCGATCTCCTCGTTGGACAGCCCCTCGCCGACCAGCGCCATCACCTCGCGCTCGCGGTCGGTCAGCGCGTTCAGCCGCGGCGAGGGCGCCGGCTCCTTGGCCCGCGCGGCGAACTCGGCGATCAGCCGCCGGGTCACGCTCGGCGACAGCAGCGCGTCCCCGGCCGCGACGGCCCGGACGGCGTGGATCAGCTCGACCGGCTCGGTGTCCTTGACGAGGAACCCGGCCGCGCCGCCGCGCAGCGCCTCGAACACGTACTCGTCGAGCTCGAACGTCGTGAGGATGACGATGCGGACGCCGTCCAGCCGCTCGTCGGAGGCGATCCGGCGGGTGGCGGCGAGACCGTCCAGGCCCGGCATCCGGATGTCCATGAGGATGACGTCCGGGCGCAGGCTCCGCGCCCGCGTGACGGCCTCCTCGCCGTCGCTCGCCTCGCCGACGACCTCGATGTCGGGCTGGGCGTCCAGCAGCGCCCGGAAGCCCGCGCGGACCAGCACCTGGTCGTCGGCCAGCAGCACCTTGATCATCCCTTGTCCCTTCCGAGCGGCCCCGCCGGGGCCGGGCCGGTGCCCGCCCGCTCGGGCGCGCCCGCGGCCGCGTCCGGCGGCGCCGTGTCCGGCGGTGTCGTGCCCGCTTGCTCTGACTCCTCCGATTCTTCCGGTTCGGGGAGGTCCGGGACGTCGCCGAACGGCAGCGTCGCCTGGACGGCGAACCCGCCGCCCGTCCGCGGCCCGGCGGAGAACGTGCCGCCGAGCGCCGCGGCCCGCTCGCGCATGCCGCGGATGCCGCTGCCGCCGGGATGGTCGTCCAGCAGGGAGACGCCGCGGCCGTCGTCCTCGACCCGCACGGCGATCTCGGTCTCGCCGTAGGTGAGCCGGACCAGCGCCGTGACCGGGCCGGGACCGGCGTGCCGCGTGACGTTCGTGAGCGATTCCTGGACGATCCGGAACGCGGCGAGGTCGGTGCCGGCGTGCAGCGGGCGCCGCTCCCCGTCGATCGCGCACTCCACCCGCAGCCCGGCGGACCGGGCGCGGGCCAGCAGCTCGTCCAGCCGGTCGAGCCCGGCGGTGGGGGAGCGCGGCGCGCTCTCGCCCTGCGCGCGCAGCGCCCCGATCACCCCGCGCATCTCGGTGAGCGCCTCCTTGCTCGCCTCCTTGATCGCGGCCAGCGCGGTCCGGGCCTGCTCCGGGTCGTCGTCCATCAGGTGCAGCGCCACCCCCGCCTGCACGTTGATCATGGAGATGTTGTGCGCGAGGACGTCGTGCAGCTCGCGGGCCATCCGCAGCCGCTCCTCGCTGGCCTGCCGCCGCTCCTCCTCGGCGCGGGTGCGGGCGGCCTCGGCGGCCTTCTGCCCGCGCATCCGGATCAGCTCCGCGGTGACCAGCACGACGAGCGCCCAGCCGACGACGAACGTCGTCGCGGGCAGGGTCGGCTCCTCCACCGGGAACGGCCCGCCGGCGTGGCCGCGGTCCTCGAACGGGACGCCGATGACCGCGGTGAGGGAGAAGAAGGCGACCAGCGCGGCGCCCGTCCCGGCCCAGGTCAGCAGCCGGTGCCCCGCCGTGATCGCGGCGGTCATCGCGATGGCGACCGCGGCGGCGGCCGGTCCGTAGGGATAGGCGCGCAGGAAGTACAGCCCGGTGACCAGGCCGGTCGCCACGAGCGTGACCGCGGGGTGGCGGCGGCGCAGCAGCAGCAGCGCGGGACCGCCGAGCAGCAGCGCGATGCCGAGCGCGTCCAGGTGCGTGCTGCCGTACTCGTGCGCCTGGCCCCCGCCGTCCCAGCCGCCGTGGTCCCACGGCCCGCGCTCCCCGGACGCGCCGTGCTGCGCGGCCATCGACCCGAAGACCTGGAGGAGCGCCATGAACACCGGGACGACCCACACGGGCCAGGTGGAGGGCCGGGGCCAGTGCCCGCGCACCGGCCCGTGCGGCGGCGAAGTGCTCATCCCTGCACGCTAGGACATTCGGGCCGAAATGCACGTCGGTCGGCAGGAGTGCGCCGCCCTACTCCCCGCGGGGTAGCCGGGGCGCTACTCGCCGCGGAGGCGGGCGCTCAGCCACTCCAGGACGGGCGGCAGGTGGGCGCGCCACTCCGCGAGCGTCCCCGGCGCGCCCGGGACCAGGGTCTTCGCCGCCGACATGGGCGGCCTGGCGAGGGCGGCAAACCGGTCGGCGTCCCGGGCGCCCGCGCCGCCGTCGCCCGCGGCGGCCAGGACGGCCACCGGGGGCGGCGGGAGGTGCTCCATCCGCCACAGGAGGTCGTTGTCGAGCCGGTAGGCGTCGCTGCCGCCGTACGGATCGTCCGGCCTCGGCGGGGCGGCAGGCGGGGCGACAGGCGCGGCAGCGGGCGTGCCGGCGGGCGGGGGCGCAGTCTCCGGGGCGTCGGTCGGCGTGCCGAACCGCCCGTCCAGGCCGGCCGCGGCGGCGAACCGGTCGGAGTGCAGCATCGCGAGCCGGACGGCGCACTGGCCGCCGGACGCGTATCCGGCGACGCCCCACCCCTGGCGGGTCCGCGGCAGCCGGTAGAGGCTCGTCAGGGCGAGCGGCAGGTCCTGGGCGAAGTACGTCTCGGCCTGGCCGTCGGGTCGGCCGGGCAGGTTCAGGCATGCCGTGGGGCGTGGGCCGTCCGCCGCCGGGACGAGGCCCCGCGCCGACCGGACCATCACGTACACCATCGGCTGAGCGCCCCCCGGCCCGCGCGCCGCCGCGTCCGCCGCCTCGGGCAGCCGCGCCTGCCGCAGCCAGGCCGTCCCCGTGTCGGACGGGCCGCCGGAGATGAGGATCACGACGGGCAGCCGCCGGGCGGCGTACGCGGGCTGGAAGTACCGCGCCGGAAGGTAGACGTACGCCTCGGCGTCCAGCCCGCTGCGCGCGCCACGGATCTCCAGCCGGTCGATCCGCCCGTCCTTCAGCGGGTCCCGCGGGTGGCCGCGCCGCCGCGGCCCGAGGTCCGTGGTGGTGCGCCGGACGAGCCCGGCGTCCCCCCGGTCCGGCTGCACGTGGTCGATCCGCGCCTGCGCGCCGTCGCGGCCGAGGACGTCGTTCCAGGTCGCGTAGAACACGAAGTGCCGGTTCACGACCAGGACGACCGCCGCGGTCAGCGTCACCTGGACGGCCAGCAGCATCCCGCACCGGGCGAGCAGCGACCGTGGGCCCGTCCCGGCGGCGCGCGGCCACAGCACGACCGCCGCGGTCAGGCAGGCCGCGGCGAGCCCGCACGCGGCCAGCAGGAACGCCCCGCTGATCGGCTGCACGTCAGGACGCCCGCAGGCGCGCGCTGAGCCACCGGAGCGACGGCGGGATGTACATGCGGAACGTCTTGAAGTTGTGGCCGCCGGTGCGGAGCAGCACCGAGTCCACGACGAGCGGCGGGCGCGCCGCCGCCATGAACCGCCGCGCCGACGGGAACGTCTTCTCGCCCACGTCCGCCGACGCCACGAGGATCGACACCGGCGGCTGCGGCAGGTTCCGCAGCCGCCAGGTCAGGTCGCTGGAGCGGCGCAGCGCCCGGCTCCCGCCGTAGAGCGCGCGGGTGGTGGGGTCGAGCAGCGCCTCGAAGTGGCCGGCCATGCTGACGGCGGCGGCGAACCGGTCGGAGTGCAGCAGGGCGAGCTTCGCGGCGCAGTACCCGCCGGTGGAGTAGCCGGCGAGGCCCCAGCCCCGCCGGTCGTCCGGCGTCCGGTAGGTCGTGGCGATCGCCTCGGGCACGTCCTGGGCGAAGAACGTCTCGACCGCGGGACCGCCCGGCACGTCCGCGCACTCGGTGTCCCAGCCGTTCCGGACGGTGGGCCGCATCATCACGTAGATCATGGGCTGGACGCGGCCCGCCGCCGTGGCGTCCGCCGCGTCCCGGGGGATGTGCCCCTTGCTGATCCACACCTTCCGGTCGGCCGCGGGGTATCCGGCGAGCAGGACGACGACGGGGAAGCGCCGGGCGGCGTACGCGGGCTGGAAGTACTGCGCCGGGAGGTAGACGTACGCCTCGCTCGCGATGCCGGTGCGGACGCCGCGGATGTCGAGGTGCTCGACCTGCCCGTCCCGCGCGGGGTCCCGCCCGCCGCCGCGCGCCGGCCCGAGGCCCGCCCGCACGGTCCGGACGACCTGCGTCACGGCCGCCGCGCGCGGGTTC
>NZ_CAACUY010000268.1 GCF_900659615.1 Actinomadura fibrosa
ACGCGCCCAGCAGCTCCTCAACCGCGAAGGCCGCGCCCTCAAGGGCGCCAAGGTCCTGCTCCTCGGCGTCACCTACAAGGCCGACATCGCCGACCAGCGCGAATCCCCCGCCCGCCCGGTCGCGAGCCGCCTGCTCCGGCTCGGCGCGCGGCTCACCTTCCACGACCCGCACGTCCCCGCCTGGCGGGTCGGCGACACCGACGTCCCCAGCGCGGGCGCCGACCTGCCCGCCGCGCTGGAGGCCGCCGACCTCACCATCGTCCTCGCGGCCCACCGCGCCTACGCGCCCGGCACGCTGGCCCGCCACGCCCGCCTGCTCTTCGACGCCGTCGGCCGGACGCGCGGCGCCGACCGCCCGACCACCGAACTGATGTGACCCCGGCGGTTCAGCACGCTCCGGCGGCGGACCCGTCCACCGCACCGTCGTGACTCTGCCGCGCGCGGACCGCCCGCAGTAGCCTGCGAGCTTGGGCACCCCCACGCAGCCGCCCCCGGAGCCCGGCGACCCGTCCCGCCGGGTCCAGATCGGCTGCGCCGCCGCCTTCGTGCTACTGCTCGGTCTCGCGGTGATCATGCACGAGCCCGGTGCGCGCCTCGCCGCCCTGAAGGGCCTCGTCCAGGACGGGATGAACGGCCCCTACCGTGCTGTCCCGCCGCCACTGCCCGCCGAACCGCCGCGCACCGCAGTAACGCTGCTGGACGTGAGCGAGCACTACCCGCACGTCTTCGGCGCCCTCGGCCTCAAGGTCGAGCGGTCGGGCATCTCGTCCGTCCGCGCGGTGGACCTGCGCACGCACTGGACGTACTGGACCTACCGGGAGCACTCCAGGGAAGTGGAGAGCCTTGTGGACGACCGCGCCACCGGCGACGTCTACATCACCTGGCGGGACCGGGACAGCGGGCACGTGCAGCGCATCGACCGGGTGGACGTCGCCCGAGGGAAGGTGCGGTGGCGCCATGACGTCCGCCGCGACATCGACAGGTTCGGGTCGCGCGAAGGTGAGTCGAATGTGGACAGCGCCGTGGCGGTCGCCCGCCCGGACGGCTCGCCGACCGTGGCGCTGGTCTCCTTCTTCATGGCCGCGGGATTCGACGAGGCGACCGGCGAGCGGCGCTGGGCCGTCCCGCAGCCGCCCGCCTGCTCGCTGCGCACCGACCCCCGAACGCTGGACGGCACCGCCGGAGTCGTCGCGATCGTCCAGAGTTGTGCCGTCAAGAACCGAGCGGAGAGGTACCTCCTCGGCCTGGACGCCGCCACGGGTGCGCAGCGGTGGCGCGTGCCGTTCCCGCGCGCCGACTTCACGGGATCGTTCCGGAAGGTCGTCGCGGCGCCCGGGGGACGGCTGGCCGTCGACGTCTCCGACCGGCCGGTGCTCCTCGACGCCCGGACCGGGCGGCCGGTGAAGGGCGGCGCCGCCCTCGCCTCCTCGATCGGCGACGGCGGCGTCGCCCAGGGCGCCACGACCACCGTGCGCTCGTGCGATCTCCAAGAGAAGGACCAGCACGTCGTCCAGTACGGCTGGTGCGGTCACGACGTGCGCACGGGCCGCCGCCTCTGGGCGCAGGCGGCCCCGGACGGCCTGTGGGGCGGGGATCCGCCCACAGTCGCCGACGGACGGGCGTACGTCCTGGCCGTACCGGAGGACTGGCACCGCGCCCCGGCCACCGCGTACCGGTTCGGCGTCCTCGACCAGCGCACCGGCGCCTGGCTCGCGCGCGTCCCGCTCCCGATGCCCCGCGGCGAGGACGTCTCGGGCAGTTCGTCAGCGCAGATCGAGGAGATCACCGACGGCATGGTCGTCCTCGCCTACCCGGACGGCCGGTACGCCCTGCTGGCCGGTGCCATAAGGTGACGGCCGCCCGCCGCCGTGAGCCTCCCGCGACCGGGCCCGGCCGGGTTAATCTGCGAACTTGACCCCCTCGGAGGAACTGAGCCAGGAGCCCGGCGACCCGTTCCCCCGGGCTCAGCTCGGCTGCGTCACCGTCTTCGCGCTCCTCCTCGGCCTCGCGGTCGTCATGCAGTCACCCGGCGCGCTCGACGCGATCAAGGGCGTGTTCCGGGACGGGATGAACGGCCCGTACCGCCCGCCGCCCGCCGCGCTCGCCACCGAGCCGCCCCGCGCCCGCGTCGCGCTGCTGGACACGACCGGGCACCACCCCCTCGTCTTCGGCGGCCTCAAGGTCGAGTCGGCCACCGGCTCCTCGTCCGTCCGCGCGGTGGACATCCGCACCGGCTGGACGCACTGGAACTACCGCGAGCACACCATGGCGGTGGACGGCCTGGAGACCGACCGCGCCGCCGGCGACGTCTACATCACCTGGCGGGACCGGGACAGCCGCCGCGTCCAGCGCGTCGACCGGGTGAACGTCGCCCACGGAAAGGTGCTGTGGCGCCACGACGTCCGCCGCGACATCGACAGGTTCGGCCTCCGGACCGGTGCGTCCGCCCCCGACAGCGCCGTGGCGGTCGGCAGGCCGGACGGCTCCCCGACCGTGGTGGTCGCCTCCTTCTTCATGGTCGCGGGCCTCGACCAGGCCACCGGCGAGCGGCGCTGGACCGTCCCGCAGCCGCGCGCCTGCTCGCTGTACGCCGACCCCCGAACGCTGGACGGCACCGCCGGAGTCGTCACGGTCCTCCAGGCCTGTACCGGACGGGCGCGGGAGGAGAGGCACCTCCTCGGCTTGGACGCCGCCACGGGAGCGGAGCGGTGGCGCGTCCCGTTCCCGCGCATCTCCTCGGACGCGTCGCTCCGGCAGGTCGTCGCCCTGCCCGGCGGGCGGTTGGCCATCGACGACCCGCGCGGGCCGGTCGTCATCGACGCCCGGACCGGGCAGCGGACGGCGGGCGGCTCCGCGCTCGCCCTCTCGATCGGCGACGGAGGCGCCGCCCAGGGATCACCGGTCGCCGTGGGCACATGCGTCCTCAAGGAGGCGGGCCGGGAGGTCGTCCAGGACGGCTGGTGCGGCCACGACGTGCGCACGGGCCGCCGGCTCTGGGAGCGGGCCCCACCGGACGGTCTCCGGGCCGGCGGCCCGCCCGCGATCGCCGGCGGCCGCGTGTACGTCCTGGCCGAGCCGGTGCGCTGGGAGCATGCCCCGGCCACCTCGTACCGGTTCGGCGTCCTCGACCAGCGGACCGGGACCTGGCTCGTGCGCATCCCCCTGCCGACGCCTCGCGGGCAGGACGCCTCGGGCGGCTCGACGGCCCGGATCCTCGCCATCGAGGACGGCGTGGTCGTCATCGCATACCCCGACGGACGCTACGGCCTACTGGCCGACACCGCCCGCTGACCGCCCGTCCCGCCGACCGACACCGCCCGCCCATCTCGCTGGCCGACGCTGACCGCCCGTCCCGCCGAGCGACGCCGCCCACGCGGCCCGCCGACCGCCGCCGACCGCGCAGTCAACCGGCCGACGCCGCCCACACGGGCTGCCGAGCGACGCCGACCGCGCGGCCTGCCGGGCGACGCCCACCGCACCGCCAACCGACCGACGCTGCCACTGACCGTGCGGCCTTCGGTGTCACCAGCCGTGGCCGCGGCCGCTCCGGACGCGCTCGCCGTTCGCCCGCTCCGCCGTGGCGGAGAACGGCACCTCACGGGCGGCGACGGCGAGGCGGGTGTCCTCGGCGACGAGATCGGCGTTGATCATCCCGGCCGCGCGCACCCCTGCGGCGGCGGAGCCGATCACCGTCTCGGCGAGGTCGGCGACGTTCCCGGCCGCCCACACCCCGGGCACCGCGGTCGCGCCGCCCGGGCCGGTCTCGATGCGCTCTCCCATGACGTGCCCGTTCACGACCATCTCGGTCGCCTTCAAGCCGAGCCCGGTCAGCACGGCGGAGCGGGCGACGAAGCGCGGCGCCACCACCAGCGCGTCCAGCGGAACGACCCGCCCGCCGTCCAGCTCGGCACCGATCAGCCGGTCGTCCTCGACGCGCAGCCCGGTGACCGTGCCGTCCGCCACGGTGATGCCGCGCGCGTCCAGCCGCTCGCGCGCCTCCCCGTCCGGCGCGGGACCGGTGTGGACGAGCAGCGTCACGTCCGCGCTCCACTGGCGCCACAGCAGCGCCTGCTCCACGCCGACCGCCGCGGTCGCGAGGACGCCGATCCGCCGGTCGCGCACCTCCCAGCCGTGGCAGTACGGGCAGTGCAGCGCGTCCCGTCCGAACCGCTCGGCCAGACCCGGCACGTCCGGCAGCTCGTCCACCAGGCCGGTGGTCACCAGCAGCCGCCGGGAACGCACCGAACGGCCGCCTTCCAGATCCACCTGGAAGCCGTCGTCCAGGTGCCGGGCCCCGCTCACGGTCCCGTCCACGATCTCCCCGCCGTAGCCGACCACCTCCTTGCGCCCCCGCGCGAGGAGCTCGCCCGGGGGAGTGCCGTCGCTTCCCAGGAAGTTGTGGACGCCGTCCGCCGGAGCGTTGCGCGGCTCGCCCGCGTCCACGACGAGCACAGCGCGCCGTGCCCGCGCCAGCGTCGCCGCCGCGCCCAGCCCGGCCGCACCCCCGCCGACCACGATGACGTCGTATTGCCGTTCGTTTGTATCCATGCCGGGGAGGATGCGTCACCCCGAACCCGGATGGCAAAGTTCTTTGCCGAACCGGCAATACTGGAGGCATGAACGACGAAGACCTGTCCCGCGTCCTGAACTCGGTCGGCCCGCGCCTCAAGGCGCTGCGGCAGCAGAAGGGCGTCACCCTGGACGAGCTGAGCCGGACGACGGGGATCTCGTCGAGCACCCTGTCCCGCCTGGAGTCGGGGCAGCGCAAACCCACCCTGGAACTGCTGCTGCGGCTGGCCCGCGCCCACAACGTCCAGCTCGACGAGCTCGCGGGCACCCCCGTCACCGGGGACCCGCGCGTCCACATGAAGCCCTTCACCCGCTTCGGGCAGACGATCGTGCCGCTGACCCGCAACCTCGGCGGCCTCCAGGCGTTCAAGCACATCGTCCCGCCCCGGGACACGACCGCGCTGCCCGACCTCAAGACGCACGAGGGCTACGAGTGGCTGTACGTCCTCGCCGGACGGATCCGCCTCCTCCTCGCCGAGCACGACCTCGTCCTCACCGCCGGTGAGGCCGCCGAGTTCGACACCCGCCTCCCGCACGCCTTCTTCAACGCCGGCACCGAACCCGCCGAGATCCTGAGCCTCTTCGGCCCCCAGGGCGAACGCATGCACGTCCGAGCCCGCCCCACCCAAAAGACCCCTGACCCGACTTCGCCGACCTAGGGTGTCAGGGGCGGTTGGTGGTGCTGTGGAGGTCTTTGTGAGCGATCTCGAAGCCCGGGTGTGGAGGCGCTACGGACACCTGCGGATCTACGTTTCCCGGGGCGGGGACACGGTCGGCTGGTACGACGTCCGCGCGGGCGCGCACGAGATCGCCATGCCGGAGCTGTCGGACGGCTTCTGGGATACCGTCCGCGCCGAGTGCTC
Source organism: Actinomadura fibrosa (assembly GCF_900659615.1). Classification (GTDB taxonomy): domain Bacteria; phylum Actinomycetota; class Actinomycetes; order Streptosporangiales; family Streptosporangiaceae; genus Spirillospora; species Spirillospora fibrosa. The sequence goes on from NZ_CAACUY010000268.1 coordinate 5,433, forward strand.
GAAGCTTGGTGAGCCTCCGCCCGGCCTGGTCCCCGGAACCGTGCCGCCGCCGGAGGACAGGACTCCTCGGAGGGACGTGCTGCTGCCGCCGCCTGCCCAGCCGGTCGGGGATCTCAGCCTCAACCGGGCGGGCTCGGCGGCGCAGACCCGTGCCGTCGAGTTGCGAAGCGTGTGGACGAGGCTGGCATCGCTGATCGGCGTCCGCACCGAGGCACGGGACTTCGCGGTCGGCGCCCGCGGCGAGCGCACCGTCGGCGGCAGGCTGGACCGGTGGGCGCGCAGGCAGGGCTGGCACGTGCTCCACGCGGTGCCCGTCGGACGCAACGGCGCCGACATCGACCACGTGCTCATCGGGCCGTTCGGCGTGGTCACGGTCAACACCAAGACCACGCGCTCCAAGGTGTGGGTCGGCGAGAACGGCATGCTCGTCGGCGGCACGAAGGTCGACTACCTGCGCAACTCCCGCCACGAGGCCAAGCGCGCCCGGACGCTCCTGGCGGCGGCGTGCGGGCGTCACGTCCCCGTCCAGCCGGTCGTCGTCTTCGTGGGGGCCAAGGGGTTCACGGTGCGCGGCGGCGGCCCGAAGGACGTCGCCGTGCTCGCCGACGTCAGGGCGCTGAAACGCTGGCTGCGGCGACGCGGCCGGGTCCTGACGCCGGAGATGGTCGCCGCCGTGCACGCCGCCGCCCGCCGTCCCACAACCTGGCGCACCTGAATCCGACGCCGCCCGCTGTTCCGCGATCGGGCGCACCTGACGTCGACGCCGCCTGCTGTTCCGCGATCGGACGCACCTGACCGCCGCCGCCCGCGTCCCGCAACCTGGCGCACCTGAACCCGCGGGCCGCGACGCGGCTTTCGCGGCGGGCGTGACCCGGCCGGAACGCCGCACGCCTTCCGCGGTGTGCGTGACTCGGTCGGAACGCCGCATGGCTTCCGCGGTGGGCGTGACCGCCGGGGGCGCTGCGTGGACTTCGGCGCCGGGCCCGCGAACCCGGCGTCCATCATCGGACTGCCGCGGATACCGGGTGTTCCGCGTCGTTCGGGCGGGGAGGAGGTGGGCGTGGTGAACCTGATTCCCGCGCCGCGGCGGCTTGAGCGGACGGGCGGCTCCGGCCCGTTCGGTGGCGATGTCCGGACCCGCGTCGATCCGTCCCTCGCCCCCGAGGCTTACACCCTGACCGTGTCCGCCGGCGGCGCGGAGATCGTCGGCGGTGGCGAGGCCGGGGTCTTCTGGGGGCGCCAGACGCTGCGCCAGCTCCTCGGCCCGGACGCGTTCCGCCGCGTCCCGATCGGCCGCGAGCCCGTCACCGTCCCGTACCTGACGATCGAGGACGCCCCGCGCTTCGCCTGGCGCGGCTTCATGCTCGACGTCGCACGGCACTTCCTGCCCAAGGACGACGTCCTCCGGTACGTCGACCTGCTGGCCGTCCACAAGCTCAACGTCCTGCACCTGCACCTCACCGACGACCAGGGCTGGCGCGTCGAGATCGAGCGCCATCCCCGGCTGACCGAGGTCGGTGCCTGGCGGCGTCGCACCCGCCGGGGGTGGGGCGAGCCCGTCACCTGGGACGAGCGGCCGCACGGCGGCTTCTACAGCAAGGACGACCTGCGCGAGATCGTCGCCTACGCCGCAGAACGCCACATCACGGTCGTCCCGGAGATCGACCTGCCGGGCCACTCGCAGGCGGCCATCGCCGCCTACCCCGAGCTCGGCAACGCCGACGTCATCGACACCGCCGCCCTGGAGGTGAAGACCGACTGGGGGATCAACCCGCACGTCCTGGCTCCCACCGAGCGGGTGCTGCGCTTCTACGAGGACGTCCTCACCGAAGTCCTGGAGATCTTCCCCGGCACCTTCGTCCACATCGGTGGCGACGAGTGCCTCAAGGACGAGTGGCGCGCCTCGCTCGCCGCCCAGGCGCGCATCCGCGAACTCGGCCTCGCGGACGAGGACGAGCTCCAGTCGTCCATGATCCGCCACTTCGACCGCTGGCTCGCCGACCGCGGCCGCCGCCTCATCGGCTGGGACGAGATCCTGGAGGGCGGCCTCGCACAGGGCGCGGCCGTCATGTGCTGGCGCTGGTACACGGGCGGCGTCGCCGCCGCGAAGGCGGGCCACGACGTGGTGATGTGCCCCCAGCAGGAGGTCTACCTCGACCACGTCCAGTCCGGCGGCCCGGACGAGCCCGTCCCGTTCGGCTGGGTGCACACCCTGGAGGACGTCTACCGCTTCGAGCCCGTCCCGCCGAGCCTGGCCGGCACCCCGCACGCGGCCCGCGTCATCGGCGCGCAGGCCAACCTGTGGACGGAGGCCGTCGAGGACCGCCGCCGCGTCGACTACCAGGCGTTCCCCCGCCTCGCCGCCTTCGCGGAGGTGGCCTGGTCCGAACTCCCGCACCCGGACGAGCGCGACTTCTCCGACTTCGAGCAGCGCATGAACGCCGCCCACTACGCCCGTCTCGATGCGCTCGGCGTCGCCTACCGGCCGCCGACCGGCCCGCACCCCTGGCAGCAACGCCCCGGCATCCCGGGCCGCATGCACAACCAGCCGAGAAAACCCTGGCACCAAGCCTGAGTCGGCGGAGAGCGCTGCGGGCCGCTGGCGCGTCGGCCCGTGAGGAAAGATCGATCATCCGTGTTCGGCAGATGCACGTGCAGATGTGCAAGTCGGGCATCTGCACGTGCATCCGCATTCGCGTCTGCAATTGCGCAAGTTGGTCTCTGTGGCGAATTACCGGTTCCGTGCTGAGTTCGAGTTCCATGACGCGATCGAACAATCTTTAACAAGAATGATCTTGGCGTTCTCGCAGGTCAGGGCGGTGCGATGTTTAGTTTGGTGTAATGAGTCTGCTATGTCCCAATAGCTCCCGCATAGGACTGGAACGTACGCATGCCATTCCGCTGCTGCTGCGGCTATGCTCCCGGTTCGTGACAGTCGATCATTCGCTGATCGTTAACCGGCTGGACGTCGCACGCCGGTTTCGTCTTCGCGTGCATCCAGTGATCCGAGTCAGAGAAGGCGGGATTCAATGACGAATTCTCGTTGCGCGCGCCCGCCGTGCGCCGCTCCGCTCCCTCAGGAGTTTCCGGACCCCTCGCAGGCGGGGGAGCGGTGACCGGACGCCGGGCCACGAGCCCGACTCCCCGATGAGCCCCATGCGACGACGTCCCGAGAAGAGCACGGGCGAGGTCCGCGCGTTCCTGCAAGTGATTCACCCGGACGGGACGGCCGAGAAGTGGTTGCACGCGGTGCTCGTATGGGTGCTGCACGACTCGCTCGCGGGACACGGCGACGAGATCGTCGTCCGGCGGGCCGGCGAGCGGGGCGTCCCCTTCGCCAAGTACCGCCAGATCATCGCCGGGAACTTCGCCGGGATCAACTGGTACGCGCTCGAAGCGGTGCTGGAGGCGTGCGGTGCGGTCCGGGCGGAAGTCCAGGTCGCTCAGGAGCTGTTCGACCGGTTCCAGCCGGCCGCGCCCCGGCGGGACCCCGACCCCTCGGCCGGGTCCGACTTCTGGACCGACACGGTCCAAGAGTGGCCCCCGACCCGCCACGTGCCCCCGGCCCGCCACGAGCCTTCGGCCCACCCTGTGCCTCCGGCCCGGCATGTGCCCCCGGCCTACCCTGTGCCCCCGGCGCATTCTGTGCCCCCGGCCCGCCACGAGCCTCCGGCCCACCCAGTGCCTCCGGCCCGCCACGAGCCTCCGGGCCGCCGCGACGTTCCGGTGACGGTCGCGCCGCCCGATCCCTCGTCCGCGCAGGACTCCGCGCAGTACGTGGAGATGATGAAGAAGTTCCGCCGCTACAAGGGCGACCCGCCCTTCCGGGCGATGGAGGATGCCTGCCGGCGCCATCCCCGGATCGAGCGGTGCTACTCCTACGGCTCGTTCAGCACGATCGGCAAGAACGGCAAGCTGCCCAAACGCGACCTCGTGCGCGCCTACATCGCAGGTGCGGGCGGCAGCGATGCCGAGATCGACCAATGGCTTGAGGCCCATATCCGGCTCTCAGTCGACCAGGCCGACGACCTTCCGGCCGCTCCGTAGCCCCGGGCCACCGCCCGGACACGACGGCGGCCTTCCCGCACCCACACGGACAAACGGGAAGGCCCGCCCGGCAGACGCCGCCCAGATTCGACAGGACGGCCCCTCCCCACCTCACCGCGCTCACAGAAAGGCGCAGTCCGCCATGGCGACGAGCCGGACTCCACAGAACAGAACCGAACACGTCCTCCGGGACGCCGCAGGCCCCCGCTGGCGCAAGAGCACCCGCTCGGTGCCCGGCGGCGAATGCGTCGAGACGGCGTCCCTGCCCGGCGGCATCGGGATCCGCGACAGCAAGGACGCCGGCGGCCCGGTCATCACCGTCCCGTCCACCGGATGGCAGGACCTCGTCCGGCAGATCAAGAAGGGCGAGCACGACCTCCCCTGACCCGACCGGAGGCCGGGCGGGACCGACTGCCCGCCCGGCCGCTCCGGCGCGCGTGTCAGGTGGGCTGGCACGGGGTGGTCACTTGGGCGTCCGCGGTGAGGCAGGTGGTGGCCCCGGCCCTTTCGAGCAGGCGCCGCGCGGACGCGTCGGCAAGGAACGTGAGGAAGGCCGCCGCAGGGCTGCCGTTGGGCGGCAGTCCGTAGGTGTAGAAAATCTCGGGCGCTACGAACGGGTAGCCGTTCCCCGCGGACGACACGTCCGGCCTCCGCCCGTCCAGCGACAGGACGCGGATGTTGGGGTAGCGGCGGGCGTTCGCGGCGACGTGCAGCTCGGCGTAGCCGATCGCGCCGGGGATCGTGTTCACCGCGTCGAGGATCTGCGCCTGGCTGCTGCGCTCGCACCGGATGATGCGGGCGGCGGCGCGGATCTCGTCCTTGCGCCGGCAGTCCCTGGACGACAGCTCCGGCTCGGGCTCGTCGAGGATGTGCTCCTCGAAGACGGTCCGCGTCCCCGAACCTTCGGTGCGGCCCACCAGCCTGATGGGCACGTCACCGCCGCCCTTGAGCCGTTTCCACTCGGTGGGGCCGCCGCGGGCGTAGATGGAGCGCAGCTCCCGGACGGACAGTCCGGTAACCCCCGCGTCCTTGTGGACGACCACGGCGAACGCGACCAGCGCGACGGGGAACCCCCGGAAGGCGCGCACCCTGATCTCGTCCGAGTCGGGCTTGAGGTGCCCGTCGTGCATCGCGATCGTCGAGGCGGCGTTCGCGGCGGTCAGCGCCCGCACTCCCTCGTTCGAGCCGATCGCCGCGACCTCGACCCGCGCGTCCGGGCACAGCGACTCGTACCCGGACCGCAGGACGTCGGCCGTCCGCTCGAAGGCCGTCGAGCCGACGAGGTGCAGCGTCCCCCGAAAGCACATCGGACGCTCCGGCCCGGTGCCGCCGACCAGCCTGCCCACACCGACACCACCAGCGAACACCACCACCGCAACGGCAGCCGACACCAACCGCCACCGCCACCCCACACCCACCCAGCGAGACGACAAGGCCGACCGAGCTTCAACCGAATCACCCGCCGGTGCGCCTTCCGCCGCGTGCGCCCTCCCGCCCCCCGCCACATGCGCCCGCCCGTGTTCCGCCGCGTGCGCCCGCCCACCTTCCGCGGCGTGCGCCCTCTCGCCTTCCGCCGCGTGCGGCCGCCCTCCTCCCGCTGCGCTTGCCCGCCCGCCTTCCGTCGCGCCCGTCCGCCCGCCTCCCGCCGCGTGCGCCCGCACCGCGTCCGCCGACTCCGGCCGCGCCGCGTTCATTGCGTCCGCTCGCGGTGTG
>NZ_CAACUY010000269.1 GCF_900659615.1 Actinomadura fibrosa
CGGCCCGTCGTCGCCGCGCCCGGCGAACCGCACCTGCTGCGCCGCGACCTCGGCGGCACCGCGTCCGCCGCCCGCGCCGCGCGCCGCCGCGGCCTCCTCGCCTTCGGCCACCTCACCGACGTGCACATCGTCGACGCCCAGTCCCCGGCCCGCGTCGAGTTCATCGACCGGCTGAAGGACGGCCTGAACGTCCTGCCCGTCGAGGGCGCCTACCGCCCGCAGGAGATCCTGACGACGCAGGTCGCCGAGGCGATGGTCCAGGCGATGAACAGGGTCGGGCGCGGCCCCGCGACCGGCCTCCGCCTCGCGTTCACCATCAACACCGGCGACGCGGCCGACAACGTCCAGTACAACGAGCTGCGCTGGATCATCGACCTGCTGGACGGCGGCCGGATCCGCCCCGACTCCGGCGACCCGAACCGCTACGAGGGCGTCATGGACTGGGCGTCCTACGACCGCCGGTTCTGGCACCCCGACGGACCGCCGCCCGGCGCCAAGGCCGACCTCCCGATCGCGACCTACGGGTTCCCGCGCGTGAAGGGCCTCATCGACGCCGCCCGCCGCCCCTTCCAGGCGACCGGGCTCGCGTCCCCATGGCTCGCGGCGTTCGGCAACCACGACGGCCTGATCCAGGGCAACCTGCCGGTCAACCCGCTCGTGTCCGGCCTCGCGACCGGCGGCATCAAGATCGGTGCCCCGGCGGACGACGCGCAGGCCGAGCGCCTCGCCCGGATGATCGCCGGCGCCGACGCGGGCGCCCTCGTCCGGCTCAGCCGCGAGAAGGGCGCGTCCGGCGGCCTGTTCCGCCCGGTCACCCCGGACCCGAACCGCCGCATGCTCACCCGCGCCGAGGTCGTCGCCGAGCACTTCAGGACGACCGCGTCCCTGCGCGGCCACGGCTTCACCCAGGCCAACCTCCGCGACGGGACGGCCTACTACGCCTTCGACAAGGGCGCCGTACGCGGGCTCGTCCTCGACACGGTCAACCCGAACGGCTACTCCGAGGGCTCCCTCGACCGGGCGCAGCTCGCCTGGCTGGAGGCGCAGCTCAAGGCCGGCAGCCGCCGCTACTACGCCGCCGACGGCGGCACGGTCGAGCACAACGTCCAGGACAAGCTGTTCGTCCTGTTCAGCCACCACCCGATCGGCTCACTGGAGAACCCGATCGGCGGCGACCGCGTCCTCGGGGACGAGGTGGAGGCGCTCCTCCTGCGCTACCCGAACGTCGTCCTGTGGGTGAACGGCCACACCCACCGCAACCAGGTCATCCCGCACGCCCGGAAGTCGGGCGGCGGGTTCTGGGAGGTCAACACGGCCGCCCACATCGACTTCCCGCAGCAGAGCCGGATCGTCGAGCTCGCCGACAACGGCGACGGCACCCTGTCGGTGTTCGCGACGATCCTCGACTCCGCCGCCCCGGCGTCCCACGGCGGCCGCCTCACCGACCCGGCGCGCCTCGCGTCCCTGTCCCGCGAACTGGCGGGCAACGACTGGCAGGACCGCGAGGAAAACCGCCGCGGCGACCTCCACGACCGCAACGTGGAACTCCTCGTCCCGGCGCCGTTCTAGGGAAAAGACAAGGCCGCCGCGTACGTTGTCGCGGCGGCCCTGAGCTGAAGCGGGATTCAGTTCGTTCGGTCCGTCGGACCGTTGTCCCGGCGGGTGAAGCGGTCGAACAGGCCGCCCGCGGCGCCCGCGGCGGCGTCGGCCATGTCGCGGACCTTGCCGACGAACGGGTCCGCGGTCCGCTCCCACGACTCCCGGTACGACCGGGCCGCGTTGCGGATCTCCTCGCTGACGGACGCGCTGCCGTCGTCGTCGCGCCGCGGGTAGTCGCCGGCGAGAATCCGCTGGTACTCGCCCTCGCGCGCCCAGCGGTCGATCTCGGCGAACCGGATCACCGCGAACGGGTGCGACTGCGGCAGCAGGTTGAGGAACTTCAGCAGCCCGTCCCGCACGTCGCCGGCCGCGTCGTACTCGCGGGCCTGCTGGAGGAACGCCTCGCTGCTCATCTCCGACAGCCGCGTGCCGCCCGCGAGCTTCATCTCCGTGCGCTTGGCGGCGTCGAGGTCCTGCCCGGCGAGCAGCCCGGCCCGGTCGGCCGACAGCTCCGCCTTCCGGAACCACTCGCGCAGCCCGATGATGATCGCCGCGATGCCGATGTTGCCGAGCGGCAGCCACGCCAGCCGGGACCCGAGCTGGAGGAGGATCTGCATCATCGTCTGGTAGACGGCGTGCCCGGACAGGATGTGCCCGACCTCGTGCCCGACGACGAACCGCAGCTCCTCGTCGTCCAGCAGGTCGATCAGGCCCGTGTTGATCACGATGAACGGGTGGTCGGAGCCGAGCGCCATCGCGTTCGGCGTCGGGTCCTGCTTGACGAACACGTCCGGTACCTCGGGCATGTCCAGGATGTAGCAGGCGTCGCGGACCATGTCGTTCAGGTTGCGGAACTGGCTCTCGCCGACCCGCACGGTGCCGCCGAGGAACATCAGCCGCAGGGCCCGCTCGTTGATCAGCCCCGAGAGCTTGCGCAGGACGACGTCGAACCCGGAGAGCGAGCGCAGCGCCACCAGCGCCGAGCGGTCCGCCGGGTGTTCGTAGGCCCGGGAGCTGATCCCGGGGAAGCGCGTTCGTGCCCGATCCGGTGTGTTCTCCGTCATATCTGGCATGGTAGTTCTGACGAACCACCGTGCGGCAGGGTTCCCGGTGCGATCCCCCGTCCCGCGCCGGCCAGGGAGGCACGCGCATGTTCGATCCTCGGGCCGAGGCGATGTCCACCGACGAGCGCGCCGCGCTCCAGCGCCACCGCCTGTGGGGGCTGGTCGACCGGCTCCTCGCGGCCGGCGGCGTCCAGGGGCGGCGGCTCAAGGAGGCCGGTGTCGGCGGCGGCGCCGACGTGACCCTCGCCGACCTCGGGCGACTGCCCTTCACCACCAAGCGGGACCTCTGGGACGAGTACCCGTTCGGGATGCTCGCCGTCCCGCGCGACCAGGTCGCCGCCGTCCACGGGTCCAGCGGGACGCGCGGCCGCCCCACCCTCGTCGCCTACACCCGGGCCGACCTCGACCTCTGGGCCGCGATGTGCGCGCGGTCGCTGTCGTGCGCCGGCGCCGCGCCGGGCAGCATCGTCCACAACGCCTACGGCTACGGGCTGTTCACCGGCGGCATCGGCATCCACCAGGGCGCCGTGGCGCTCGGCGCGACCGTCGTCCCGATGTCGGGCGGCATGACCGACCGGCAGGTCCGCATGCTCGCCGACCTGCGCCCCGACATCCTCACCTGCACGCCCGCGTACGCGCTGCGGCTCGGCGAGGCCGCCGCGGAGGCCGGGGTCGAGCTGCACGCCCTCAAGGCGGGCCTGTTCGGCGCCGAGCCCTGGTCGGAGGAGCTGCGCGCCTCGATCGAGGCCGTCCTGCCGATCAAGGCGATGGACATCTACGGCCTGTCGGAGGTCATCGGCCCCGGCGTGGCGACCGAATGCCTCGAACAGGACGGCCTGCACGTCAACGAGGACCACTTCATCGTCGAGGCCGTCGATCCCGCCACCGGCGAGCGCGTCGAGGACGGGACGCCCGGCGAGCTCGTGTTCACCACGCCCACCAAGCAGGCCCTCCCGCTGCTGCGCTACCGCACCGGCGACATCGCCTCCCTCGACCGGGCCGAATGCGCCTGCGGGCGCACGCTCGTCCGGATGAGCAAGGTCCTCGGGCGCGCGGACGACATGATCGTCGTCCGCGGCGTCAACGTGTACCCGAGCGAGGTCGAGCGGGTCCTGCTCGGCTCCGGCCTGGTCGCCCCGCACTACCAGCTCGTCGTGGACCGCCGCGGCCCCGCCGTCCGCCTCCTCGTCGCCTGCGAGGCCGCGCCCGACGCCGGTTCCGGCTCGGACGACCTCCGCGCGGAGCTCGTCCACCGGCTGCACGAGGCGCTCGGGCTCACCGCCGATGTCGCCGTCCTGCCCGCCGGCACCGTCCCGCGGGTCGAGGTCGGCAAGGCCGTCCGCGTCGTCGGCTGGGAGGACGGCCCCGCCCCGCTGCCCGGCCTCGCGTGACGGCCGCGACCGGAGGGGCGGACGTTCCGGGCGACGCGCCCGCTGGCTATTCTCGTCGCCATGACGCAAAAGCGGCGCTTGGGGATCATGGGCGGCACGTTCGACCCGATCCACCACGGGCACCTGGTGGCCGCCAGCGAGGTGGCCCACTTCTTCTCCCTCGACGAGGTCGTCTTCGTCCCCACCGGCCTCTCCTCCCACAAGGAGGGCCGCAAGGTCGCCGCCGCCGAGGACCGCTACCTCATGGCCGTGATCGCCACCGCGTCCAACCCCCGCTTCTCCGTCAGCCGCATCGACATCGACCGCCCCGGACCGACCTACACCGTCGACACCCTCCGCGACATGCGCCGCCTCCAGGGCCCCGACGCCGAGCTGTTCTTCATCACCGGCGCCGACGCCCTGGAGAAGATGCTGACCTGGCACGACACCGACGAGCTGTTCGAGCTCGCCCACTTCATCGGCGTCACCCGGCCCGGCCACCGGCTCGCCGACCCCGGCCTGCCCAACGGGCGCGTCTCCCTCATGGAGGTCCCCGCCCTGTCGATCTCCTCCACCGAGTGCCGCGAGCGCGTCGCGTCCGGCGAACCGATCTGGTACCTCGTCCCGGACGGGATCGTCCAGTACATCAACAAGCGTGACCTGTACCACGCCCAGGCCGCCTGAACTGCGCGAACGTCGCGATCCGCCGCATACCCTGGGAGTGGACGGACCGCGGGGCGCCGCGGTCGAACAACGACAAAGCGGGCCGCCGGCCGCCACCCGTGAGAAGGTGTTAGCGGAGACGACCCCTACAGGGAGGATCGCGAGCGCACCGTGACCGCATCCGACAGGGCGGCGCAGCTGGTCCGGATCGCCGCCGAGGCGGCGGGCGACAAGCTGGCCGACGACATTCTTGCCTACGACGTGAGCGAGCAGCTCGTCATCACCGACGCCTTCGTGCTCTGCTCCGCACCCAACGACCGCCAGGTCCGCGCCATCGTCGACGAGGTCGAGAAGCGCCTGCGCGACGAGGCCGGCGCCAAGCCCGTCCGCCGCGAGGGCGAGCGCGAGGGCCGCTGGGTGCTGCTCGACTACGCGGACATCATCGTCCACATCCAGCACGAGGAAGACCGCATGTTCTACGCGCTCGAGCGGCTCTGGAAGGACTGCCCGCTGCTCGACCTGCCCGACAGCGTCAACCTCCACAAGGACCAGCGCGCCCGCGCCGTCGGGAGCCCGAGTGAGTGACGCCCGCACCACCCGCGAACCGGGACGGCGCAGGCTCGTGCTCTGGCGGCACGGCCAGACCGCCTGGAACGTCGAACGCCGCTTCCAGGGCAAGACCGACATCCCCCTGGACGACACCGGCGTCCAGCAGGCCCGGCGCGCGGCGAGCCTCCTCGCGAGCCTCCAGCCCACCGACCTGCTCGCCTCCCCGCTCCGCCGCGCCGCCGACACCGCCCAGGCCCTCGCCGACCTCACCGGCCTGCCCGTCCGCTACGACAAGGACCTCATCGAACGCGACGGCGGCCAATGGGAGGGCCTCACCTCCCGCCAGATCCGCGAGCGCTACCCCGCCGAGCACGCCGCGTGGCAGCCGCCCGGCGGCGAGACCAGCGCCCAGGTCGCCAAGCGCGTCGGCACCGCCCTGGAACGCGCCCTCGACGAACTGCCGCCCACCGGCCAGCTCGTCGTCGCCTCCCACGGCGCCGCGCTCCGCCTCGGCATGTCCCACCTCCTCGGCCTCCCCGAGGAACTCTGGGAACGCCTCGGCGGCCTGTCCAACTGCTGCTGGTCCGTCCTCACCGAGATGCGCGACGGCGGCTGGCGCCTCGCCGAGCACAACGCCGGCACCCTCCCCGAGCCCGTCCTCAGCGACGACCGCACCGACAACGGCGCCTGACCCCCGCCCGACCGGCCCGCAAACAGTTCGAGCGGGCACCTTGAGTCCGATACACTGACCAGGCGCCGTGGGATGAACGTCCACGCGGTCGCACGGGGCTATGGCGCAGTTGGTAGCGCGCCTCCATGGCATGGAGGAGGTCTGGGGTTCGAATCCCCATAGCTCCACTCGAAGTTGGGAGTGGTGTGGTCGGGCTTCGCCCTTTCCCGCCACTCCTCGTCATTTCTCCCAGGGGGGCGCCCCCCTGGAACCCCCGAGGTGGGGCCCCGCCCCCACGCCCCCGGTCGCGGCTTCGCCGCTCTTGGGGCTGCGCCCCTCGCCCCCTTGCCTTCGGGACTTCGTCCCTTGGCCTTGTCCCGTGCTTCTCCGCCTTCGGGACTTCGTCCCTCGGCTCTCGGCTTCGGTAAAGATCGGCCGGACGAACAGGACGAATGGCACGAACAGTCCTGCCGAGATGGTTTCATGCCAGGTATGGGAAGACATCGGAGAGGTGCGAAGCGCGAGGTCACGGTGGCCGACCTCATCGACGAGCTGCGCCGGTTCGATCCCCGGATGGAGGTGCGGCTGGCCGTCCAGCCGCGGATGCCCCAGGAGCACGCCGTCGGCACGGTCGTCGAGGCCGACGGGATGGTGTGGATCGCCGACGCCGGGCAGCGCGGCTACGCGCCCGACGAGGTCGGCGAGCGGCTCGGCTGGATCTGAGGGCCCGCACCCGACGCAAAACCTTCGCCATGGTGACGGCTACCTTTCGCCGGGCCGTGCTTGACCGAGTCGATCATGCGGAACCTCCACGTAGTGGCGATGTGATCGAGACGAAGGTTGACCTATGACAAAGCGGATCACCGGCAGAAGGCTGCTGCCCATGGCGATGGCGGCCGTCTCTGTCGTGGCGCTGGCGGGGCCCGTGTCGGCGGACGACCTCCCGCCGGGAACCATCGAGTACGAGACCACCGCGCCGGACGCACCCGAGACCGGAACGCTCGCACCCGGGACGGTCACGTACCGCGACCCCGGCGCCGCCCAGTACGGCCAGCCGGACACGGTCAAGCAGGAACCCGTCGCGGCCGGCGCCGTCCAGGACCGCGGCGACGAGTGCGGCAGCATCCTGGGGCTGCTCAGCTACCTGGCGCTGCTCCCGTCCTCGCTCGACCCCACGGGCCTCGCGTGCACCACCGACGACAACGACAACACCGTCGTCTACGACCCCACGCAGCCCCGCGACGTCTCGAACAACCCCGATCGGGACGTCAGGTTCGTCGGCTTCCCCAAGCGGTGGCCTAAAAGCCTCAACCTCCAGGTTCCGCTCCTCGAACCGATCCTCGGTTGAGCCACGTGGGCCGCGGAGGAGCCCGCCCCGCGGCCCACGTCCCAAGCTGCCCCGAACGTGCACTAAGCTTTTGCTCGGTCGGTCACCGGCCGAGGGGCTATGGCGCAGTTGGTAGCGCGCCTCCATGGCATGGAGGAGGTCTGGGGTTCGAATCCCCATAGCTCCACTCGGAGTTGGGAGTGGTGTGGTCGGAGCTTCGCTCCTTCCCCGCCACTCCTCGTCATTTCTCCCAGGGGGGCGCCCCCCCTGGAACCCCCGAGGTGGGGGCTCCGCCCCCACGCTCCCGATCGCGGCTCCGCCGCTCTTGGGGCTCCGCCCCTCGTCCCCCTGCCTTCGGGACTTCGTCCCTTGGCTTTGTCTAGGTGGTGAAGCGTAGGACGGCGCCTACGTGGAGGCCTGAGTCGGGCGGCAGGAGCACCAGGTCGCCGTCGGTGCCGGCGACGGCCCTGATCAGGGCGGCGTCCGCGCGGGCCTGGACGGGCTCGGTCACGCCGAACGCCTCGCGCAGCTCGTCCGCGCTGGACGCGACATGGGTGGGCTCCGGGCCGATCCAGAGGCGGGCGGGAGAGTCGGGGTCGTCGTCCAGCAGGAGCGTCTCGATCTGGGCGTTGCGGGCGGCCTCGGCGGTCGCGGGCGGACCGGCCACGGCGCGCTCGCCCCTGGCCAGCTCGCGCTCGAAGCGCTCGGCGACGGCCATGACCCGCTCGGCGCCCTTGAGCTCCAGGAGCCGGTGCAGCTCGGCCTCCAGGTCGGGATCGTCCACGGAGATGTTGCGGTCCCACTCGATCGTGTGCTCCAGGACGCTCTCCGACACGCCTTCCAGGACGGCGGTGCGGGCGCGCGTGTCCCCGGCGATCACGACGGCCTCGGCGCCGCAGCTCCCGGCGGCGCGGTCGATCTCGTCGGCGACCTTCTTCGCGTTGGCCCTCCAGGCGTTCTCCGCGGACCGCTGGAAGTGGGACTGGCTCCAGTCGCCCGCCTTGACCTTCCGGATGGGGTACTCCTCGTCGCCGTCGACGTCGATGCGGCGGTGGCCGCCGTCGCCGTCCACGCAGTCGATCGCGCCGCCGCGCCGGTCGACGACCGCGACCAGGTGCGGGAACCGCTCGCCGCGGTCGGCGAGGTAGGGCAGGACGTGCGGGAGCGGGCCGACGTGGGCGCCGGACGCGCGGGGCGGGCCAGGCAGGTGCTCGGTGAGCACCACCTCGCCGTCCGCCGCGAAGATCACGAGTCCCTCGGAGCGGCGGCGGGACAGCTCGTCGTCGACGGTCCGCTCGATGGCCTGGAGCGTGCCGTCCTGGACGTCCTGGTCCTGCAGATCCGCGCGCAGCGCCCGCCACCGCAGCTCGGCGGCCTTGGCGGCGTCCTCGGTGTTCCGGGTCAGATCGACGTAGACCGACGCGTAGGGGCCCGGACGTTGGTACAGCGGCTTGAGGAATGACAGATCCATGGAATGGCCGTACCCGCCCGGACCGGGACAAACGTGAACGGTGTGGCGGGTGTGGCGGTCTAGCCCTCGGCGACCTGCTGGAGCTTGGCGTAGGCGAGCTGGAGCCAGTCGGCCCCCGCGACGGCGGTCATCGTGGCGCCCGCGAAGCGGGTGGCGTCGGGCGCGAAGATCATCCCCGCGGCGTAGGCGGTCGCGACCCACTGGCCCGTGCAGAACGGGCAGGTGACCAGCTCGCCGACGGTGTGCCTCAGGCCCTTGCCGCGCACCTCCTCCGACAGTTCCGCAGGGCCGCCCCGGCCCGAGTAGCGGGTGAAGGGGGCGCGCAGTGGGCTCGTCACCGGCTCCTTGGAGATCAGCCGCGACACCTTGTGCGTCGTGATCGTCATGAGTGCGAGGTCGGCCGGTCCGATGGACGGTGCCCGGCCGCGGCGCCGCCAGGTCGCCACCGCCAGCGCGCTCACGCTGGCGGCGTAGACCGCCATGGTGGCGAGGTAGGAGCCGAGCGGGCGGTCCGCTCCGCCCGTGTAGGCCTCTTTCTCCTTGCGTGCCGTGTCGACGACCGCGCTCATGACTTCTCCTCCGGGACGATCAGGCAGAACTCGTTGCCCTCGGGATCGGCGAGCACCGTCGTCGGCCAGCCGTCGTCCACGAAAGGGCCGCGGACGACCCGGGCGCCGAGCCCGGTGACGCGGGCGAGCTCGGCGTCCATGTCGTCGATCCGCAGGTCGGGATGCATTCGGTTCTTCCCTGATTTCGGCTCGGGAACGCGCTGGAGCAGGATGATCGGTCCCTTGCCGCGGGGGTCGGTGAGTCGCACGTACGGGGGGTCGAACTCGCCCCGCTCGTAGTGCAGCGCCGCCGCCCAGAAGTCCGCGAGGGTGTCCGGATCCGCGCAGTCCAGGACGAAGACCAGTTCCATCAGTGGTCGCGCAGCGCGTCGACGAGCTGCGACTTGCTCATGGACGAGCGGCCCTTGACGCCGATCTCGCGGGCGCGCTTCATGAGCTCGTCCTTCGTCCAGTCGGAGTAGGACGCGCTCTTGCCGCCCTTCTTCGCGACCTTCTTGCTCCCCTGGCCCGCCGACGCGTTGGCGATCCGCGCGGCCTTCTCCTTGCTCTCGCCCTTGTCGCGGAGCTTCTTGTACTTCTTCTCATCCTTGATCTGTGATTTCGGCATGCGGGTCAACTACCCGTCATGCGCGGTCCACACATCGGGCACGGAAACGAACGGGACGTGCAAGTGCGGGGCCGCGAGGACGCCGCCGCGAGCGCGGAGGCGCGACAGCAGGGCGGTGCGGGTCGCGGCGGCCGCGGCCTGGTCGTCGTCGTAGACGTAGGTGACCGAGGGGTCGGCGAGCTGGACGGGATGCAGGACCACGTCACCGGCCACCACCAGGGCGTCGTCGCCGACGACCACCGACTGGTGGCCCGGCGTGTGCCCGGGCGTGGGGACGATCTCCACGGCGGGTGCCAGGCGGGCCTTCCCGGTGACGGCGTCCAGGAGCCCGGCGCCGCGCAGGGGCTCGACCACGTCGTCCAGGACGGGTCCGCCGCCGGCGTCCAGCCAGCCGAGTTCGTCGCGCTGGACGAGGTGCCGGGCGTTCGCGAAGACCGGCTCGCCCTTCACCACGGCGCCGGAGGCGTGGTCGCTGTGCAGGTGGGTGAGGACCACAGTGTCGATGTCCGTCGCCGCGAGGCCGACACCGGCCAGGGCGCCGAGCAGCCCGCCGGGCACGGGGGCCCAGGACGCGGCGGGGGAGTCCTCGGGGCCGAGCCCGGTGTCGACGAGGATCGTGGGCCCGTGCGGGACGCGCAGGACGAAGCAGTGGAAGCGCAGCACCCATTCGCCGTCCGGGCCGAAGACGTCCGGCGCCTCGGCCCGGACGTGGTCCCAGAGGGCGGGCGGGGATCCCGGGAACGTCTCGGGGAGCGGGCGGCGGAGCGATTCACCCATCGGCCCCACCGCATCGCAGAGAGGGATGATCTCGACGCCCGCCACGGTCCGTGTGGTCTCGTACATCGGTCAACGATCTCAGGAAGGGGGGATATCAGGAACAATGGCTCCCGGAAAGGGGACACGTGCGCATCGGCATCCTTGGCCCGCTCGCGGTGCGGGACGGGGCCGCCCGGCCCGTCGAGGTCAGCGGCCCCCGGTTGCGCGCGCTGCTGGTCCGGCTGGCCGCCGAGGGCGGCCGTCCCGTCTCCGCCGACCGGCTCCTCGACGACCTCTGGGACGGCGACCCGCCCGGCGGCGGCGGCAACGCGCTCCAGGCGCTGGTCTCCCGGCTGCGCGCGGCGGCGGGCCGCGACCTGGTCGGGCACGGGCCTGGCGGGTACCGCCTCGGCGTCGCCCGGGTCCGGCCGAAGAAGAGCCCGGCCTTGCCGCTCTCGAACGGCGCGAGTCCTTGGTAGGGGCACTCGGCGCCCGCGGACCCCTCTGC
>NZ_CAACUY010000270.1 GCF_900659615.1 Actinomadura fibrosa
CGGGGCCCGGTCCCTCGCGGGCGGGCGCGCGGAGCAGGTGGCCGCGGCCCGGCTGCTCGGTGCCGCCGCCGCACTCCGCGCCGCGTCCGGCGCGCCGCTGCCCGCCGGGGAACGCGCCGATGTCGACCGCGCCACCGGAAGGATCAAGGACGCGCTCGGCGTTGCCATGTTCACAGCGGAACACGAACGCGGCCGGATAGAGAGGACACCATGACGGACGACGCCGGATACGGCTGGCGGGGCGACCTGATCGACCTCCCCGCCTACCTGAAGCGCATCGGGTTCGACGGCGAGCCCGAGCCGACGACCGCCACCCTGCGCGCGCTGCACCGCGCGCACGTCACGTCCATCCCGTTCGAGAACCTGGAGATCATCCTTGGCCGCCCGGTGCGGCTCGGGGCCGAGGCGATCCAGGCCAAGCTCGTCGACCGGGCCCGCGGGGGCTACTGCTTCGAGCACGCCGAGCTGTTCGCGGGCGTGCTGGAGCGGATCGGCTTCGAGGTCACCGCGCTCGTGGGGCGCGTGACCCTCGGCGCGGAGAAGGTCGCGTCGCCCACCCACGCGCTGCTGCACGTGCGCGAACCGGGCCACCCGTCCGGCGAGCCCGCGCTGCTGTGCGACGTCGGGTTCGGCGCCGGGCCGCTCGAACCGCTGGAGATCCCGGGCACCGCCGAGGTCGACCAGGACGGCTGGGGGTTCCGGCTCCGGCCCGGCCGGACGGTCACGGCCTGGGATCCCCCGACGCAGGGCTGGGAGATGCACCAGCGGGGCGCCGACGGCTGGGTCCAGCGGCACGTCTTCACGCTGAACGAGGCGTTCCGCGTCGACTTCCGGGTGCTCAGCCACTACGTGTCGACGAGCCCGCGCTCGCCGTTCACGACCCGCCCGTTCGCGCAGCGGTTCTCGGTCGACTCCCTGCGCGTGCTGGACGGGACGACCCTGACGGTCACCCGTCCCGACGGGCGGACGGAGCGGCGCGAGGAGCTCGCCCCGGCCCGGCTCCCGGACGTCCTCGCTGCCGAGTTCGGGATCGTCCTCGAAGGCGACGACCCCCGGCGGCTGGTCGCGGCGGTGGACGGATCTAATCTGGACGTGTAGTGTCTAGATTATGCGGATCAGCGAGGGAGTCGAGTGGGCTGCGCACTGCTGCCTGCTCCTCGACTGGATGGGCGCGGACCGGCCCGTGTCGACGACACGGCTCGCGGCCGGCTTCGACCTCCCACCGCCCTACCTGAACAAGCAGCTCCAGGCCCTGGTCAAGGCCGGCATCGCCACCTCGACCCCGGGCGCGCGGGGAGGCTTCCGCCTCGCGCGCCCGCTGGAGAAGATCACCATGATGGACGTCGTGACCGCGATCGAGGGCCCGGAGCAGGCGTTCCAGTGCACCGAGATCCGGCAGCGCGGGATCGGCGCCGAGTCGCCCGCGTCCGCGTTCGACAGGCCCTGCGCCGTCCACACCGCCATGCGGAAGGCGGAGACGGCCTGGCGCAGGGCGCTGGCGGAGCAGACCCTCGCCGACGTCCGCGCGGCGGCCGAGCGCGCCGCGCCCGGCCTCGACCGGAGCGTCCGCGCCTGGTACGCGCGCAACTGATCCCGCCTTTGACCCCTGGGATCACCCAGGGGCCGTACTGACTCCCTGAACCCTGGCCCCGCAACACGTCCCGCGGCCCTCAATCTGGATATCTCCTATTCCGAAAGGGAAAATCATGCAGGCACGGATGACCGACCTCGCCGCCATCGCCCCCGACGCCTACAAGGCCATGCTGAACCTGGAGGGCTACCTGCGGCGCAGCAGCGTCCCGGACAGCACCCTGGAGCTCGTCCGGCTTCGCGTCAGCCAGATCAACGGCTGCGCCTTCTGCGTCGACATGCACGCCCGCGACGCCAAGAAGGCGGGCGAGACCGACGAGCGCCTCTGGACCGTCGCCACCTGGCGCGAGGCCCCCGGCTTCACCGACGAGGAGCGCGCCGCGCTCGCCCTCGCCGAGGCCGCCACCCGCCTCGCCGACAACCCGGCGGGCGTGCCCGACGAGGTCTGGAACGAGGCCGCCGACCACTACGACGAGGAGAGCCTGCTCGCCCTCATCATGTGCGTCGCCGCCATCAACGCCTGGAACCGCATCAACGTCACCACCCGCCAGATCGCCGGCTCCGTCACGTCCGCGAGCATCACCGAAAAAAGGACATTCGATGGTTGAAGTCCGCCTCCCGGGTATCGGGCTGACTGACGCTCGCGGCCCCGGAAGGAGGGGCCCGCAAGGAGAGGAACAGTGGCCGAGAAGACCGAGAACGTCGTTGACCTGCTTCGCTCCCAGCACGAGGAGATTCGCCGTCTCGCTTCGATCGTCGATGAGAACAGCGGAAAGGTCCGCCAGGACGCCTTCGAGAAGCTGCGCCACCTGCTCGCCGTCCACGAGACCGCCGAGGAGGAGGTCGTCCACCCGTTCGCCCGCCGCGCCCTCGGCGACGGCGCCAAGGTGATCGACGCCCGGCTCCAGGAGGAGAACGAGGCGAAGGGCGTCCTGTCGCGGCTGGAGAAGCTCGACCGCGACTCCCCCGAGTTCACCGCGCTGTTCTCCGAGTTCCACAAGGACCTGGAGGCCCACGCCTCCCACGAGGAGCGGGAGGAGTTCCCGCGCCTCGCCAAGGAGGCCACGCCCGAGCAGATGCGGGGCATGGCGGCGGCGGTCAGGGCCGCCGAGGCCGTCGCGCCGACCCATCCGCACCAGGGGACGGAGTCGCCGCTGAAGAACCTGGCCGTCGGCCCGCTCGCGGCCGTCGCCGACCGCGCCCGCGACGCCATCCGGAAGGCACGCCACTAGGAGAAGAGTCCACGACACCGTCCGCGGACCCGTACGAACGGTGACATCGCGCCCGCCGGCCGCGCGGCGGGCGCCTTCAGGGGAGGGGTACGAGATGACCGAGCAGAGCGAGGGCAGGTCGTTCGCCGATCGGCGCGCCGAGGCGGGCGCTCCGCAGGAACTGGACGACGACTTCGCCGAGGAGCACACTCCGAGCCCCACCGACCCGCCCAACGCCGAGGCGGACGCCCCGGGCGGCGAGGACGACGGCTACGACTCGCAGACCCGGGTCCCCTGACAGGCCCGTGAACCGCGCCGGAGGCCGCCCCGCACACCATCGCGGGGCGGCCTCCGGCGCGTCCGGCGTCCCTACGCCGGGTGCGGGGGCCGCTGGTCGGGCGGGGTCCCCCCGCCCTCGCCGCCGCCCTTCGCGCCCTTGTCGGTGCCGTGGGCGTGGCCCTTGCCGCCGGTCCCCTTCGGGTCGGTGGCCTCGGGCGCGGGCTGGTCGGTCACGGCGGTCCGGTCGGACCGGCGCATCTCGGGCTGCTGCGGGTTCGGCATGGTCCTGCCTCCTAGGCGTCGCTGTGCGGGTTGGGACGCAGGGGGTCGTGCCCCACTCTCATCAGGGAGTGGCGCCACCCCTCCTGCTGCTCCGCGTCCGGCGGGGCGTTCTCCAGGCGGTCCTCCACGTAGTCCACGACCTGCCGCATCACGTCGTTGTCCTTCTGGGTCAGGTCGACCTTCCGCTTGCGCAGCACGTCCACCACGCGGGCTCCGAGCTCGGCGACCCCCGCGTCCGGCTCGGCCGGGAAGGCGTCCTCGCCGGACGCCTCCGTGAGGAGCCAGGTGCGCAGCTCGTCGCCGCTCATGTTGACGAGCCGGTGGAAGTCCTCCCAGAGTTCCTCCACTTCGGCGGATATGCGGTGGTTCATCGGCAACTCCCTGTCGGAACGTTGCAAGCGGCCCTACCCGGAGACCCGGCCCCCATTCACCCCTTGTGTTACATCGCCCCAAGCGCGGGCAAGGCGTCGGACATGGACCACTCGCAAGCACCGGTTCTGGACGCACTGAAGGCCTACCGGCGGGAGCGGCAGATGCCGTTCACCCCGCCGGGGCACAAGCAGGGGCGCGGCGCCGATCCGCGCGTGCGGGAGGTGCTCGGCGAGGCCGTGTTCGGCTCCGACGTCCTCGCCGTCTCCGGCCTGGACGACCGCATGTCGCGGCACAAGGTGCTGGAACGCGCCCAGGAGCTGATGGCCGACGCCGTGCACGCCGAGCAGACGTTCTTCTCAACTTGCGGGAGCTCGCTGTCGGTCAAGAGCGCCATGCTCGCGGTGGCCGGGCCGCACGAGAAGCTGGTGGTGGGACGGGACGCCCACAAGTCCGTCGTGTCCGGGCTCATCCTGTCCGGCGTCCGCCCGATCTGGGTGGACCCCCAGTGGGACCCGGTCCGCCATGTGGCGCACCCGCCGTCCCCGGAGGGGTTCGCGGCCAGGCTCGACGAGCATCCCGACGCCCGCGGCGCGCTCGTGACCAGCCCGACCCCGTACGGCACGTGCGCCGACCTCGCCGCGATCGCCGAGGTGTGCCACGCCCGCGGGAAGCCGCTGATCGTGGACGAGGCGTGGGGCGCCCACCTGCCGTTCCACGAGGACCTGCCGACCTGGGCCATGGACGCGGGCGCGGACGTCTGCGTGACCAGCGTCCACAAGATGGGCGCCGGGCTGGAGCAGGGCTCGGTCTTCCACCAGCAGGGCGACCTCGTCGACCCGGCCGTCCTCAAGGGCCGCGAGGACCTGCTCGGCACCACGAGCCCGTCCGTCCTGATCTACGCGGGCCTGGACGGGTGGCGCCGCCAGATGGTCGAGTCGGGCCGCGAGCTGCTCGGGAACGCCCTCGACCGGGCCGCCGCGCTGCGCGGGGAGATCGGGGCGATCCCCGGCTTCACCGTCCAGGGCGAGGAGCAGTTCATCGGGCCGGACCGCGCCCACAGCCTCGACCCGCTCCAGATCATCATCGACATCGACGGGCTCGGCACCACCGGCTACCACGCGGCGGACTGGATCCGCGACCACCACCAGGTCAACCTGCACCTGTCCGACCACCGGCGGATCAGCGCGCAGCTCACCTTCGCCGACGACGCGGCCACGGCCGAGCGGCTCCTCGTCGCCCTCCACGACCTGCGGGACCACATCGACGACCTGGAGGGCGCCCCGCGGGTGGCCGTCCCCGACCCCGGGGACCTGCGCCTCGAACAGGTCGTCCTCCCCCGCGACGCCTTCTTCGGCCCCACCGAGCAGGTGAGCGCGGAGAAGGCGGTGGGGCGCCTCAGCGCGGAGATGATCACGCCCTATCCGCCCGGCATCCCGGCCGTCCTGCCCGGCGAGCGCATCAACGAGGCCGTGATGGAGTACGTGCGGTCCGGTGTGAAGGCCGGCATGGTCATCCCGGACGCCGTGGATCCCGAGATGGAGAGCGTCCGAGTCGCCATAGAGGACTGACGCCCGCCCGGGCCGGGCGAGGACCGAGGGCCGCGCGGGGTCAGGCCAATCTGCGCGTGTAGACGACCTTGTCCGCGAGGCGCTCGGCCTGGCCCGGCGGGGTGAAGAACAGCTCGAAGACGGGCCGCCTCCCGAGCGTGATGACGGTCCGCATCGGGATCGTCTTGCCGAGGTACTCGGGGCCGAAGATCCCCGGGTCGGTGAACTCGCCCGGGATGGTGATCACCGAGGGGACGGCGGACAGCGCCGGCCCCCGGTACGTCATCGCGGTCGGGGTGACGCTGTCGAACGTCGTCCACTCGTAGCGCCGGTCGATGGTCGAGAACCCGAGGACGCCCATCCGGTAGTACCGGTCACCGCCCAGCGTGCCCTCCGTCCGCTCCTGGAGGAAGCGGTCGCCGGTCTTGGTGATCCAGCCGACCTTCACCGTGATGTCGCGGGAGACGATCGGCGCGCTCGGGTCGAGCACGTAGTTGGTCTTGACGGCCCTCCAGGTGCCGACGAGCCCGTTGAGGCGGTGGTGGTACGGGCCGGGGTCCAAGGGGCCGGCCACCGCGGCGACCGGAGCGGCGGGGGCCGCCGGGGCGGACGCGCCCGCGACGCCGATCAGGGCGAGGACGGCGGCGGCAGCGGCGATCGGCGGCGCGAGCTTCTTCATCGTGGTGCTCCCGGGACGCGAGGTGAGCGGCGGAACTCGACGGCTCGATCATCGGGGCGGGGATCCGGCGCGTCCAATAGCGGCTCTGATAGCCGTTTCGCATGGGGCTCACGCCGCTCCGGGAGGCGCCGTGAGGAGTGCTTAACCCAGCCGTTACGGCGGCGCATCGGGGCGGCAACGCGCACGATGCTGACTGGGCCGCGAGGTGGTGCCGGATGCAGGTGACCGAACTCGACGCTCCCGTGACCGACGTGCCCGTGTCCCTGTCCGAGCGGATGGCCGCCGACGACGTCCGGTTCGTCCTCGCCATGGTCGCGGGCCCGGACGGGCGGCCCCGGGCGAAGCTCGTGCCCGCCGACGCGGTGGAGGAGGGCGTGCGGGTCGCCGACCGGCTCGCCGTCCCCGACCCGTCGTCCTACATGCCGCTGCACGCCGTCCGGCCGGGTCTGGCGATGGTCCACTGCGACCCGCGGGTGGACGGCGAGCCGTGGCCGTACGCGCCGCGGGCCATCCTGCGCGCCCAGCTCGACCGGCTCGCCGGGCGCGGGCTGACCGCGCGCGTGGGCGCGGAGGCGGAGTACCTCCTCGTCCGGCGCGACGGGGAGGGCGCCGTCGCCGTCGCGGACGAGCGGAACCTCACCCGCGTGTACGACCATCTGGCCGAGGTGTCGGCGGCCCTGGACGGCCTCGGCTGGGCCGGGACCGGCCGCTTCGAGCCGGCCGAGCCCCTCGCCACCGCCGACCGCCTCGTGATGTTCCGCTACCTGGTCCAGGTGCTCGCCGAGCGCCGCGGCATGACCGCGACGTTCATGGCCAGCCCCTTCGCCGGACGGACCGCCACCGGCCTGTCGCTGGCCCTGTCGCTGTGGCGGGACGGCGAGCCGCTCTTCCCCGACCGTGACGGCATGTCGCCGCTGGCGTACGGGTTCGCCGGCGGCCTGCTCGCGCACGCCCCGGCCCTGTCGGCGATCGTGGCGCCGACCGTCAACTCCTACAAGCGGACGGCACCGGCCCGGGCGACCTGGTCGGAGGGCGGCACGGGAACGGGCCACCACGTCCGCATGGGCGGCGACCGGATCGTCGTGCGGCTCGGCGACGGGTCCGCCGACCCTTATCTGGCGACGGCCGTGCTGCTGGCCGCCGGGCTGGACGGCGTGGACGCCGGGATCGACCCGCGGGTCGGCGAGGGTCCCGAGCTGCCCCCGACGCTGCTGCACGCCGTGGACGAGCTGGCCGCCGACGAGGTCGTCCGGACGGCGCTGGACGCGGCGGGCGCGGGCGTCGCCGACCGGTACCGCAAGGGCCGGCGCGAGGAGTTCCTCGCCTGGCAGTCGCAGGTGACCGGCTGGGAGATCGACCGCTACCTGACCGCCTTCTGATTCTCCTCGGGCGAGACCCCTGGGGCCGCCCCCAGGGGTCGTACCGGACCGGCGCCGCGAGGACGGCCGGGACCGCCGGGCGCGGGCGGCCCGGACGCCGCGTCCGGTCGGGTGAACATGCCGCCCTCACCCGACCGGACGTGGACCGGTCAGCCCCGAAGGCGGGCGGACCGGGCGGACGGTCAGGACCCGGCCGGATGGCCGGCGCTCGGGACGTAGGGCGGGGCGACGCCCCAGCCCCAGTGCGGCATGGGCGCCTCCAGGGGCGGTGCCGCGCCGGGCTGCGAGTTGGCGAGGGCGAGGCGGGTGCCCCATTCGATGTAGCCCGCGAACGCGGCGCGGAACTCCGGGTCGTCCGGGAGGCCCGCGTCGTCGGCGGCGTCCATGAGCAGGCTCACCCAGCGGCGCCGCTGCGGCTCGGTGATCGCCTTGCCGAGGTGCTGCCGGACCATGTGGTGATAGCCGCCGCGCTCGCCGCTGTAGCGCTCCGGCCCGCCGAAGACCTCGCCGAGCCACATCGCGACGTACCGGGGGTGGCCCGGGTCCATGCCCGCGAAGAGGGGGCCGATCAGGTCGTCCTTGAGCACCCGGTCGTAGAACACCTCCGTGAGCCGTTCGAGCGCCTCGCCGCCGCCCGCCCACGCGTAGAGGGTCGGGACGGACCCGCCCGTGCCCCGCACCGGCGTCCGCTCGTAGTGCCGCATCTCCTCGATCTCCCGCACGTACGGTTCGATCTCGGCGAGGAACGCGGGGAAGCGCTCGTCGAGGCTGTCGTGGCCGGAGGCCCACCCGATGCGGAGGATGTAGGACGCCGGGTCCTCGACGCAGCGCGACAACTCGTAGTCGACGCACTGCGGGGCCGCGGCCAGGGAGGCGGAGGCCCGCGCGCAGGCGGCCTCGAAGCCGTCCGCCTCGCCGGGATCGATCCGATACCGGAGGTACTCGACGATCATGGTGCACCAGCCCCTGCACGGTCGAGGACGGGCGGCGCCGGCGGCACCGCGTCCGGTCGGGTAATCACTGTAACTCTGTAATCACCCGACCGGAAGCGGAACGATCAACCGGCCGCGGGCGGCGCCGAGGAGCCGGAGGAGCGCCGGAGCCAGGCCACGGCGCCGCCCGCCAGCGCCACGACGAGCGCGGCGAGCCCGATCCACAGCCACCCGGACGAGCCGCCGGACTCCTCGCCCGCGGCCTTCGTCGTGGCCGGTGCCGCGCCCCCCGGCACCGCGCCCCCGGGCGCCGCGGACGCCCCTGCCGCACCCGGCGCGGCCGCGCCCGGCGAGGCCGCCGCGGTCGAGCCCTTCACCGTGAACCGGAAGCTGCCGGTCACCGGGTGGCCGTCCGTGGCGACGACGCGCCAGCCGACCGTGTAGACGCCGTCGGGCAGGACGCCCGCGACGGACTCGGTCACCGTGTTGTCGACCGCGCGCGCCGGTCCCGACTCGTGCCGCCCGCCGGACGCGTCCGTCAGCACGATCTGCGGCACCATCACCGGGTCCGCGTACGTCAGGACGATCTTCGACGGTGCGGCCACGGTGGCGCCGGACGCCGGCTCCGCGGACTTCAGCGTGGTGTGCGCCGAGGCGGGCGCGGCCGGTACCGCCAGCGCCAGCGCGGCGGCCGCGCCGCCCGCCGCCACTCGCCGGACGAGGCCCCGCGAGACGGGTCGCGCGGTCCGGGTCATGCCCGGCTCCGGGCGCGGCTCACGCCGTAGGCGCCGACGCCGACGCCCACCACGCCGACGGCGATGCCGATGCCGCCGAGCAGCCGGGCGGTGCCGTCGTCGCTCTTCGCCTCGGCCTTCGCGGCGGGCTTCGCCGACGCGGTCAGGCCCGCGGCGGCGGTGGTCGCGGCGCCCTTCGGCGTCAGCTTCAGCGTCGGGGCCGGGTGCTCGGGCTCGCTCTGGCCGTCGCGCTGCTCCTCGTCCCACTTGACGACCTCGCCGCCCGAGTACGTCTGCTCGGCCTTGAACATCATCCGGTCGGCGTCGGTGGGCAGCGGGCCCATCGAGACGTCGAACTCCTGGAACTGCCCGGGGTCGATCTTGCCGCCGCTCCACGTGATCCGCGAGACGGCCTCGGTCAGCTCGCTCCCCTCCATCTTCAGGGGCGTCTTGAGTTTGGCCTTCTCCACCTTCACCGTCCAGCCGGGGACGGGACGGACGGAGACGAACGCGATCGGCTGGCCGGCGGGAAGGTCCACCTGGAGCTTGGTCGTCCCGGCGTCGTCGCGCTCGTTCGGCACCCGGAACGACACCTTGGTGAACGCGCCCTGCTCGGCGGTCCCGGGGTTCACGGTGACGTGCGCGGACGCGGCGGTGGCGAGCCCGACGACCGACAGGGCGGCCAGGGACGCGACGGCGCCCAGGCGGCGGGCAGGCGGGAAGGAAGGCATGGCGAAACTCCGTTCGAGTCGTACGGCTGGGAACCGGAGGCGCCGCGGATCGGCGCGTCCGGTGACGTACGGCGCTCGCCCGGGCGCCCGGACCGGCGTACGGCCGGGGTCAGGCGGGGACGAGCGCCCTCGAACGCGGCGGGGGACCCCGCCGGACGACCTGGTGCCGGAGCACGCGGCCGGAGAGCGTGGCGGCGATGGCCGCCGGTACCACGGGAGTACGCGCCGGGCCCGCCGCCGGTTCGACGGCGAACAGGAGCGCCAGCCACCGCAGCGGGCGGTCGGCGAGGGACGCGAGCCGCCGGGCCAGCGACCAGGCCGCCCGCTCGCCGCGCCGCAGCCACAGCGCGGCGAGGACGGCGGCGGCGCCGTGCGCCAGCGTCATCGTCAGGCCCGATCCGCCGCCGCCGGGATGCGCGGCGTCCGCGCCGCCGACGTGGTGGAGCATCGGGTCCGTCGCGCCCGCGAACAGCGCGTGGAGCGCGAACTGCCCGCCGAGGAGCCCGCCGGTGATCGTGGCCAGGGACCGCTCGTGCCCGGCGAGCACCAGCGTGACGGCGAGCACCGCGCCGAACCCGGCCAGCACCGCCCACGCCGGAACGGCCTGGCGCGACGCCAGGGCATGCCCGAGGGCCGCCAGCGTCACGCAGACGGTCGCGAAGACCACCGCGCGCGCGGTGCGGAACAGCGGATGCCGGGGCTGTGCGGACATGACGGGCCCATCGTCCCACTCCCGGCGGCGGATGCGTAGCCGACCCGAGGCAATTGCAAAGAAACCCTAGATGTTGGGGTTGCACTCAGAGGCTCATCTAGATGTAGGGTTCAATCCCGTGCTGGTTCGCCCCCGCCGCTCGCGGCGGGGGCGTCGCAAGAGGGAACCCGGTGCGAATCCGGGGCTGCCCCGCAGCGGTCAGCGGGAACGACCGCCGTCATACGCACTGGACCGATCCAGGTCCGGGAAGCGACGGCCGGTAGGTCGCGCCTCCATCCAGGTGGCGCGGTGCCCGCGAGCCCGAAGACCTGCCCGCACGACGTACGTCCAGGCCTCGCGGGTGGGCCGGTGGGCGGTGCCCGGCATGCCGTCGCGCGCTCCGTTCGCATGCCTCCGCGAGGCGAGCTCGCGAGGGGAGAGAGCACGTGACCCAGGATCTGGTCGCGCCGCCGGGGGCGGCCGCCACCACACCCGGCACCGCAGGAGACGCCGCTGCAAGCGCTGTCGAGGCAGTCGCCGGAATCGCCGCCGGGGCCGTTGCCGCTGCAAGCGCCGTCGAGGCGGTCGCCGGAAACGCTGCCGTCGAAGCGGTCGCCGCCGAGGTCGAAGAAGGAGTCGCCGTCCCCGACGGGAACTCGGAGCACTTCCTCCCAGATCTGCCGCATCCGAACGCTGAGGT
>NZ_CAACUY010000271.1 GCF_900659615.1 Actinomadura fibrosa
GGTACCGCGGCCCCGGCGGCGCCCGACACGCAGGGCCTCACCGCGCAGGTGCGCAAGCTGACGCTCGCGCAGCGCGGCGCGGCGGCCCGGCAGGCGTACGGCGCGGCGGCGACCGGCGCTCCGATCGTGAACACGGCGCGGACGAGCGCCGACAGGACGTGGGTGTTCGGCATGACGGCGATCCCCGTGCCCGCCGGATCCCCGGCCAGCCCCGAGATCGCGTTCTTCGCGGCGCGGTGGCGGCGGGACCGGTGGCAGATCGGGCTGTCGGGCGGCGCCGCGTTCAACGGGCTGCTCGGCGCGATGCCCGCGTCGGTCATGTCGGCGGGTGAGGCGGCGGCGCTGCGCAAGTACGCGTCCGTCACCGCGCAGCAGGCGACCGCGCTGATCGACGGGACGCGCGCCGGCGACGGGCTGGTGCTGCCGTGGAAGGTCGGCGACGCCTGGTCGATGAACACCGCGGACGGCGCGTCCGTGCGGCCGCTCGGCTCGCTGGCCTTCTCGGGCGGCGACGGGCGCGTCCTCGCGGCGGGCGGCGGGCGGCTGTACCGGTTCTGCAAGGACTCCGCGGGCCGCGCGCTGGTCATGGTCGTCCACCCGAGCGGCGTGGCCAGCACCTACTACCGGATGCGGTCGGTCACGCAGCTCCGCGACGGCAGCGTCGTCAAGCGCGGCGACCCGCTCGGGCGGACGGGCGGCGACCGGCCCTGCGGCGGGGCGGCCTCGCCCCGCGCCGACGTCGAGTTCGATCTGCGCCGCGGCGCCGAGTCGGTCCCGCTCGACGGGGCCGTGCTCGGCGGGTGGACGTTCCGGGAGCGGGCGAAGCCCCTCCTCGGGTTCGCCGAACGCGGTGCCTTGCAGGTGCTTCCTGGGGGCCTCCTGGCCAATCTCGGCCCGGTCCCCGCGGCGGAGGCCCCGCCGTCATCGCCGGCGCCCGCCGATCCGGCGGGCGAGGGCGCAGACCCGGGTGGCGCTCCGGCGCCCTCCGCTACCGAGAACGGAGCCTGAGCGGTGCGAACACGCAACAGTGATGATCCCGCGGTGCCGACCTGGGCGCTGCGCGCGGTGCTCGCCGGCGCGGTGCTGGTCCTCATCGGCGCGGCCACCCCGCCGGGTGCCGCGATGGCCGCGAACGTGCAGTACTTCCTGTCCTTCTACGCGGGCGTGTTCACGCTGCTCGCGCTGACGACCGCGGTGGTGAGCGGGCTGCTGGCCACCGAGCGGCTGATCCTCGGCATCCGGCACCGGGTGATGGCGCAGGGCGTGCACCGCGCGTCCGCCGTGCTGGCGGTGGCGATGGTGATCGCGCACATCGCGGTGAAGGAGCTCGGCGGGCTCGCCCTGCCGAAGCAGATCGTCGTCCCCGGGCTGGACCCGGTGGGGCTCGGCACGCTCGCGTTCGAGCTGATGATGCTGGTCGTGCTCACGGGGCTGCTGCGGGTGCGGTTCGCGTTCCGGTGGAAGCCGTGGGTGTGGCGGACGATGCACTCGCTCGCGTACGTCTCCTGGCCGATCGGGATCATGCACGGCCTCACGGCGGGGCGCACCGCGGCGAACTGGGTGACGCTGAGCTACGTGATGAGCGTGGCGGGCGTCGCGCTGGCGCTGCTCACCCGCATGATCGTGGTGGTCAAGCCGCGCAACGTCCGGCGGGCGGGCGAGGAATTCGGCGCGCCCGTCGGCGAGCGGGCTGCGGCGAGCGCGCGGACGCGTGGCGGGCGCAAGGCGGTCCGCGTCCCCGACCAGCAAGTCATGGTCGGTGACCGGCGCGTCGCGGCGGACGATCCGCGCGACATGCCGGACGACCCGCGCGCGCTGCTCGACGACCCGCGGCTGATGGCCGACGATCCGCGGCTCATGGCCGACGACCCGCGGGGCATGCCGGAGAACTCGCGCGCCACCGTCGCGGACCCGCGCGGGATGCCGGTGCGGCGGGCGGGCTACGGCGATACCGAGGTCATCCGATGAGCTCGACCATCGCCGTGTCGAACATCGGCGGGCCCCGGCTGACGCTGGGGTTCGACCGGTTCGACCGCCTCGACCTGGACCGGCACCTCGCGGTGCACGGCAGGCTGCGGGCGCCCGCGCTGGACGACCTCGTCCGGATGGCGGAGCAGGTCGACATGCGGGGCCGCGGCGGGGCGGGCTTCCCGTTCGCGCGCAAGCTCATGGCGGTGGCGGCGCAGGTGAACTACCCGACCGCCGACCAGACGATGCTGCTGCCCGGCGAGCGGGGCGACGAGCGCGGGTCCAGCGAGGACGTCGTGGTCGTGGTGAACGGCGCGGAGGGCGAGCCGGGCAGCTCCAAGGACAAGGTCCTGCTCGGGCGGGCGCCGCACCTGGTGCTGGACGGCGCGCAGATCGCCGCGTCCGCGCTCGGCACGCAGCGGATCGTGGTGGCCGTCGAGGACGACGAGGCCGCGCGGTCGGTGCGCGCCGCGATCAGCGAGCGGCGGATGCCCGCGCGGGTCGTCCGGCTGACCGAGCGGTTCATCTCGGGGGAGAGCGGCGCGGTGGTCCGCGCGATCAACGGCGAGACGCCGATCCCGCCGGGCGTCAAGGTCCGCGCGGCCGAGTCCGGCGTGGACGGGTATCCGACGCTGCTGTCGAACACCGAGACGTTCGCGCAGCTCGCGGTGCTCGTGTCGCTCGGCGCCGACCTGTACGCCTCCGCCGGGACGGAGGACGAGCCGGGCACGACCCTGCTCACCGTCGGCGGGACGAAGGTCGTCGAGGCGCCGCTCGGGACGCCGCTCCAGGCCGTCCTGGACCACTGCGACGTGCCGCCCGGGCCGGGCGTGCTGGTCGGCGGGTACCACGGGATGTGGCTCGACCCGGTCGGGGTCTCGCGGGCGGTGCTGTCGCGCAGCGGCATGCGCAGGGTCGGCGGGACGGTCGGCGCGGGCATCATCCTGCCGCTGACGCAGGGCACCTGCCCGCTCGGCGAGGTGACGCGGATCGCGTCGTACCTGGCCGCGCAGTCGGCCGGGCAGTGCGGGCCGTGCCGGCTCGGGCTGCCGGACATCGTCCGCGCCCTGAACTCGCTCAGCGAGGGGTCGGCGACGGTGGACGACGTCCGGCGCGCGGCGGGCATCGGCCGCGGCCGCGGCGCCTGCACCCATCCCGACGGGACGGCGAAGTTCGTGGTGTCGGCGATGGACGCGTTCACCGAGGACATCGAGCTCCACCGGTACGGGGGGTCGTGCGGGCAGTCGACCTACGGGGTCCTGCCGCTGCCCGTGCCGACCGGCACGGAGGGCCGGGTGGCGATCGACTGGAGCCGCTGCGACGGGCACGGCCTGTGCGCCTACCTCGTCCCGGAGCTGATCCAGCTCGACCGGTACGGCTTCCCGGTCGTGCTCAACAGCGACATCCCGTCCTGGATGGAAAGGGACGTGCAGAAGGCGGTCGCGATGTGCCCGGCGCTGGCGCTGCGCGTCACCGGCGGTATTCCCGGAAGCACCGCGCGGCGCTAGCGGAAACGCACCCGGCGGTGCAATTCGGACAACAGCAAACAACGGCAGAGAAATCGATGACCGGTGAACCTCGGGCCCGGCGTGGTGCGTACCTCCTGGCGACCCGCGCCGGGTCCGTTTCGGTGATGTTCCCGGAAGGAGGAACCAGTTCCCTTGAGGAAGAAATACGGCGCCCCCGGAATGCGCGCGTTCCCCCGGCTGAGGCGCGGCCGTGTCCTCCTGGTCCTGGCGGCGGTCGCCGCCGTCGCGGCGGCCTTCGCGGTGGTCCTGAGCCCGGCGGGCGGCGTCGCCCCCGCCGACGGGGCCGAGAAGGGCGGCACCACGCAGACCCGCTGGGGGCCGCTGAGCGCCCTGGACCGGCTGCTGCTCGTCAAGGTCCGGCAGGCCGGCCTGTGGGAGATGCCCGCGGGCCAGCAGGCCCAGCAGCGGGCGTCCAGCCCCCGGGTGAAGGAGGTCGGCAACATGATCCAGCAGCAGCACCAGGTGCTGGACGCCGACACCCGCACCACCGCGCAGAAGCTCGGCGTGCTCCTGCCGAACGAGCCGAGCGGCAGCCAGAAGAGCTGGCTGCGGGAGATGTCGAGCAAGTACGGAACGGCGTGGGACAAGACCTTCGTGCTGCGGCTGCGGGCCGCGCACGGGCAGGTCTTCGCCGTCATCGCCAAGGTCCGCGCGGCGAGCGAGAACACCGAGATCCGCGCCTTCGCGGAACGGTGCCTGAAATTCGTCAACACCCATATGTCGCTGCTGGAAAGCACGGGCCTGGTGACCAGGTCGGCTTTGCACTGACGCGCACTCCACCCCGCTCTGAGGGAGTTCCTTTCATGGGCAGAAAGAAAAAGGCCTTCGCCGTGGTCATCCCGGCGCTCGCCCTTGTCGCGTCGGCGGCCGAGGTGTCGCCGGCCGGGGCAGCGGCCGTCCAGATCGGCGACCGCGCCCCGGCGGCCGCGAAACCCAGGCCGCCGCGCGGCGGAGGCGCCGAGGCGACCCCGACCGCCACCGAGGACCCGAACGCGGGCGGCGGCGGCCAGCAGGATCCGAACGCGGGCGGCGGCCAGCAGGACCCCAACGCCACGGCCACGCCCGACCCGAACGCGACCGTCACCGAGGACCCGAACGCGGGCGGCGGCCAGCAGGATCCGAACGCCGGCGGCGGCCAGCAGGACCCCAACGGCAACGGGCAGCAGAACGGCGGACAGCAGAACGGCGGCCAGCAGAACGGCGGCGGCCAGCAGCAGCAGCCGCCCGCATCGGTGATCAAGGAGGGGCCGCGGGCGGACCAGTTCGTCAGCATCCGGCAGGCCCCGCGCGTCGCGCAGGCACGGCGGAGCCGCGGCGGCTCCACGGGGACGTTCTCGTCCAACTGCGGGACGAACGCCGGGCAGGCGCACAGCAACCCCGACAACTTCATCGTCGCGCCCGGCGTCCAGAACGGCGCGCACCACATCCACGACTACGTCGGCAACGAGTCGACCGACGGGTTCTCCACCGACCAGACGCTCGCCGCCGCCGGGACGACCTGCACCAACGGCGACAAGTCGACCTACTACTGGCCGGTCATCCGCCTGCGGGCGGGCCAGGACAACTCGGACGCCGCGCAGCAGAGCCAGGCGGACGGCAACACCGGCTCGGTCGTCACGCCGCAGTCGGCGCGCATCCAGTTCCTCGGCAACCCGCGCAGCCGCGTCACCGCCATGCCGCAGTTCATGCGGATCATCATGGGCGACGCCAAGGCCGCGACGAACGGCCCGGCGAACGCCCGCGCCCAGTGGACCTGTACCGGCTTCACCAACCAGGCGTTCACCGACAAGTACCCGCTGTGCCCGCGCGGCAGCCGGGTCATGCGCGTGCTGAACTTCCCGAGCTGCTGGGACGGGCAGAACACCGACAGCGCGAACCACCGCACCCACGTGGTCTTCCCCGCCGCGTCCGGCGCCTGCCCGCAGGGGACGCGGGCCGTGCCGCAGCTCCGGCTGTCGCTCACCTACAACGTCCCCGCGAAGGCGCTGGCGTTCGCGCTGGACACCTTCCCCGAGCAGGGCCACGACCCGGTGACCGACCACGCCGACTTCGAGAACGTGATGTCGCCCGCGCTCATGCGGCGCGCGGTCCAGTGCATCAACGGGGGCCGCACCTGCTGATCCCCGCCCGACGCGCGCTACCCGCACGACCTGCATGACCCGCGCGACCTCGCGTGATGCGCGTGGTCTCGCGCGCCGGCCCGTTCCCCGTTCCGGTCCGGCCCGCCGCGGACGCGCCGTCCGCCGATCTCCGGCCCCGCCCGCCGCGCTTCCGCGACGGGCGGGGCCGCGGTCCGTAGGATCGCCGCATGAACGTAGTGATCGCGGGCGGGCACGGGCAGATCGCGCTGCGGCTGGCCCGGCTGCTCGCCGCGCGCGGGGACACCGTGCTCAGCATCATCCGGAACCCGGCCCACACGGCGGACGTCCACGAGACGGGCGCCGGCCCGGTCGTGTGCGACCTGGAGTCGGCGTCGCCCGGCGAGGTCACCGACGTGGTGACCGGGGCGGACGCCGTCGTGTTCGCCGCCGGGGCGGGGCCGGGCAGCGGCGCGGCCCGCAAGCAGACCGTCGACCGGGACGCCTCGGTGCTGCTCGCGGACGCGGCGGAGCGCGCCGGCGTCACCGACTTCGTCCAGATCTCCGCCATGGGCGCGGGCGACCCGCCCGCCGCCGGGCGCGACGAGGTCTGGGCCGCCTACATCAAGGCCAAGGGCGAGGCCGAGGACGACCTGCGGGCGCGCGAGGCGCTCGACTGGCTGATCCTGCGCCCCGGGCGGCTCACCGACGACCCGGGCACCGGCCTCGTCGCGCTGGCCGAGCCGCCCATCGGCCGCGGCGCGGTCACCCGCGACGACGTCGCCGCGGTGATCGTCGCGCTGCTCGACGCCCGGGACGTCCGGCGCCGCACGCTCGACCTCCTCAACGGCGACGTCCCGATCGCCGAGGCCGTCGCCGCCCTCCGCTGACCGCCGCCCTCCGGCGGGCCCCGGGGCCGGGCGCCCGCCGGAGCTGCGGTCAGGAGCCGTAGAGGGCGTCGATCTCGCCCGCGAAGTCCTTCATCACCACGTTCCGCTTCACCTTCAGGCTCGGCGTCATGTGGCCGGCCTCCTCGGTGAAGTCCACGCCGAGGACGACGTACTTCTTGATCGCCTCGGCGCGGCTGACCGACCGGTTCGCGCCCGCGACGGCCTCCTCGATCTCGGCGACGAGCTCGGGGTCGGTGCGCAGCTCGTCCACCGTCATCGCGGCGGGCTTGCCGTGCCGCTCCTTCCACGGCCCGAGCGCCTCCTCGTCCAGGGTGATGAGGGCGCTGATGAACTTGCGGCCGTCGCCGACGACGAGGCACTGGCTGATCAGCGGGTGCGCGCGGAGCCGGTCCTCCAGCGGGGCGGGCGCCACGTTCTTGCCCGCCGCGGTGACGAGGATCTCCTTCTTCCGCCCGGTGATCTTGAGGAAGCCGTCGTCGTCCAGGGCGCCGAGGTCGCCGGTGTGGAACCAGCCGTCCTCCAGGGCCTCCTTGGTGGCGGTCTCGTTGTTCCAGTAGCCGCGCAGGACGTTGACGCCGCGGACGAGGACCTCGCCGTCCTCGGCGATGCAGACGTCCACGCCGGGGATCGGCCGGCCGACCGTGCCGATCTTGATGGCGCTGGGCCGGTTGACCGCGGCGGGGGCGGTGGTCTCGGTGAGGCCGTAGCCCTCCAGGATCGTGATGCCGACGCCGCGGAAGAAGTGGCCGAGCCGCTCGCCGAGGGCGGCGCCGCCCGAGACTGCGTACTGGACGCGCCCGCCGACGGCCGCGCGAAGCTTGCCGTACACGAGCACGTCGAACACCTTGTGCTTGACCTTGAGCCCGAGCGCGGGGCCGCCCTCGTCCAGCGCGCGGCTGTAGGCGATCGCGGTGTCGGCCGCCGCCTTGAAGATCTTGCCCTTGCCGTCGGCGGCGGCCTTCTGCTCGGCGCCGTTGTAGACCTTCTCGAACACGCGCGGGACGGCCAGCAGGAAGGTCGGCCGGAACGAGGCGAGGTCGGGCAGCAGGCTCGGGATGTCGCTGTGCCCGAGGACGATGCCCGCCTCGATGGTGGCGACCTCGATGAGCCGCGCGAACACGTGCGCGAGGGGGAGGAACAGGAGGGTGGAGCTGCCGTCCACGACGATCTCGGAGATCGCGCCCTGGATGGCGTTGCGGGACGTCGCGACGAGGTTCCCGTGGGTGATCTCGCAGCCCTTGGGGCGGCCGGTGGTGCCCGAGGTGTAGACGAGGGTGGCGACGTCGGCGGCGGTGCGGCTCCGGCGGCGCTCCTCGGCCGCGTCGTCGGCGACGTCCTTGCCGAGCGCGGTGACCTCGGCCACACCGCCCGCGTCGATGCCCCACACGTGCGCGAGCTCCGGCAGGTTGGCCCGGACCTCGTCCACGGCCGCCAGGTGGTCGGACGTCTCGGCGAACAGCCCGCGGGCGCCGGAGTCGCCGACGATCCACTCGATCTGCTCGGCGGACGACGTCTCGTAGATGGGGACCGCGACCGCGCCCGCGGCCCAGATCGCGTAGTCGAGAACGGTCCACTCGTAGCGGGTCTTCGACAGCAGGGCGACGCGGTCGCCCGCCTCGATGCCGGCGGCGATCAGGCCCTTGGCCACGCCGGCGACCTCGGCCGCGAACTCCGCCGCGGTGACGGCGCTCCAGCCGCCGCCGGCGGTGCGGCGGCGCAGCACGATGGCGCCGGGGTGCTCGGCGGCCCGGGTGAAGGGCGCGTCGGTCAGATTGGCGGAGTCGGGGACCTCCACCATCGCGGGGACGCTGAACTCGCGCACGGCCCACTC
This sequence comes from Actinomadura fibrosa, assembly GCF_900659615.1. GTDB lineage: Bacteria > Actinomycetota > Actinomycetes > Streptosporangiales > Streptosporangiaceae > Spirillospora > Spirillospora fibrosa. Next base: position 8,318 of record NZ_CAACUY010000271.1, read on the forward strand.
CTCGGTTGGTCTTCGGGGACGCGGGGAAGTCGTTCCGGCTTCTCCGAAGGGAAATGATACCCACGAGTAGGGAAAACGCCCTGCTGGCGGGATTCGGTTAACGGCAGTGCAAAGACCGCCGGGCGTCCTCCGGCGGCGGGCGCGCCTTCGCCTACGCTTGACCCGGCCGCGACGGACGGCCACGGACATGACCCCGGGGGGACCGCCATGTCGCTGCTCGAGGTGATCGCGCTCACCGCCGCCGACGCGCTCGCCGCGCAGGAGGGCGGCGCCGACCGGATCGAGGTCGTCGCCGACATGGACGCCGACGGGCTCACCCCCGACCCCGACGTGGTCGAGGCGATGAGGAAGGTCACGTCGCTGCCCATGCGGGTGATGCTGCGGGCCAACGGGGGTTTCCGCACCACCGTCGCCGAGCTGGACCGGCTGCGGCACGCCGCCGGGACCCTCGCCGCGGCGGGCGCGGACGGGTTCGTCCTCGGCTTCCTCGACTCGCTCGGCCAGGTGGACGAGGCCGCCACGGCCAAGCTCGCCGAGGCCGCGGTGCCGCTGCCGTGGACCTTCCACCGCGCGGTCGACCACGCCGCCGACCCCGCCGCCGCGTGGGAGGCCGTCCGGCGCCTCGGCGGCGGCCTCGACGCCGTGCTGACGGCCGGGTCCGCGCGGGGCGTCGACGCGGGCGTGGACGTCCTCGTCCGCCGCGCCGCCGAGGACCCGGGCGCGGCGAAGATGATCATGGCCGGGGGCGGCCTGCGCCGCAAGCACGTCGCGGTCCTCGCGGCGGCGGGCGTCACCGCCTTCCACGTGGGCACCGCCGTCCGCCCGGACGGCGCCTGGGACGCCCCGGTCGACCCCGGGCTCGTGGCCGAGTGGCGGGCGCTGGTCTCGGCCGCCGCGGGCGGCTGACCACCCCTCCGATCGCCGCGGCGGCCGGTCCCCGCCGCGTGCCGGTGCGTCGTCCGTCCCATTAGAGTCGGTTCATGAGGATCCACGTGGTGAGCGACGTCCACGGCCGCGCGGAGGCGCTCAGGAGCGCCGGGGACGGCGCGGACGCGTTCATCTGCCTGGGCGACCTGATCCTGTTCGTCGACTACTCCGACCACGCGCAGGGCATCTTCGCCGACCTGTTCGGCCAGGAGAACGCCGACCGCTTCATCGCGCTGCGGACCCAGAAGCGCTTCGACGAGGCGCGCGACTTCTCCCGGACGCTGTGGGCGGGGCTGGACGGGGAGGCGTGGCCGCACATCGAGCGGGCCGTCGGCCGCCAGTACGCGGAGCTGTTCGCCGCGATGCCGGCCCCGGCCTACCTCACCTACGGCAACGTCGACATCCCGCGCATGTGGGGCGACCACCTGCGCGAGGGGCACCGGGTGCTGGACGGCGAGACCGCCGAGATCGGCGGCCTCACGTTCGGCTTCGTCGGCGGCGGGCTGCGGACCGAGTACCGCACGCCCTACGAGCTGGACGACGACGCCTACGCCGCCAAGGTCGAGGCCGTCGGGGCGGTGGACGTGCTGTGCTCCCACATCCCGCCCGCCGTGCCGGACCTGCTGTACGACACGGTGGCCCGCCGCTTCGAGCGGGGCAGCGAGGCGATCCTCGACGCGATCCACCGGACGCAGCCGAAGTACGTGCTCTTCGGGCACGTCCACCAGCCGCTCGCGCGCCGGATGCGGATCGGGCGCACCGAATGCGTGAACGTGGGCCACTTCCGGGCCAGCGGGGTGCCTTACGTCCTGTCGGTGTGAAAGATACTTCTGTAGGACACCGGGCCCGGGCGCGGGTCCCACCAGAGCCGGAGGGAAGCGCAGATGGCGGACCGCACGAGTTCTTCCATCACCGTGAAGGCCGGGAAGGCCGACATCATGGCGGTGATCGCGGACCTGGAGGCCTATCCGGAGTGGGCCAGCGGGATCCGCGAGTTCACCGTCCAGGAGACCGGCCCGGACGGGCGGGCGGCCCGGGCGAGGCTGACGTTCGACGGCGGCCCGTTCAGCGACACCGTCGGGCTCGCCTACACCTGGGAGGGCGACGACCGGGTGACGTGGGAGCTCGTGGAGAAGGGCGCGGTCGTCACGGGCCTGCACGGCTCCTACGGGCTGGCCGAGACCGGCGACGGCACCGAGGTGACCTACGAGCTGGCCGTGGACGTTCGCGTCCCCATGATCGGGATGGTCAAGCGCAAGGGCGAGAAGCGGATCATCGACTCCGCGCTGAAGGGCCTCAAGCGGCACGTCGAACGCTGAGCGTTCCCGGCCGGTCGCTCGGGGCGATACGGTTTCACGCCGACGACGGATGGAAGATGTGGTCATGACCGAGCAGCCAGGCGACGTCCTCGACGAGGCGGCCAAGCTCTTCGACGCGCTGCGCAGCCGGATCGGCGGCGCCTTCGGGACCGGCGGTGGCGGCGGCCACGGCACCGGCCCCGGCGGCCCCGAGGGCTCCGGGAGCTCCGGCGGCGACGTGTGGAGCCGCGCGACCACCGAGGAGCCGGAGCCGCGCATCGCGACCGGCGCGCCCGAGTGCCGCGACTGCCCGGTCTGCCGGGCGATCGCGATCAAGCGGGAGGCCGGCGGCGACGTGGGCCGGCACGTCCGGGAGGCCGGGCAGTCGCTGTTCGCCGCCGCGCTGGACGTGGTGGCCGCCTTCGACCGGACGCGGCCCGAACCGGCGCGGCCCGACCGCTCCCGGCCCGACCGCACGCGCCCCGCTCCCACGGGCACGGCGGGCACGACGGGCAAGGGCGCGGCC
>NZ_CAACUY010000272.1 GCF_900659615.1 Actinomadura fibrosa
AGGCGGTGCGCCAGGCCCGGCCGGGCGGTCAGGAACCCCGACACCGCGCCGCGGGCGCGCGCGACCGCCGCCGCCGTCCTCCCCTCGTCCACCACGGGGACGGTCAGCTCCGGCCAGGTGCCCGCCATGCCGCGCGCGACGGTCCGCGCGTCGTGCGTCCAGTGCAGGTGGACGAACCGGTTCGCGAGCGGCGGGCTGAGATGCCAGCCGTCCGCGGCGCTGGCCGGGGGGTTCGCGGCGGCGACGACCCGCACCGGGCCGGGCAGCGCGAGGCTCCCGACGCGGCGTTCCAGCACGACCCGCAGCAGCGCCGCCTGCACGGCCGGGGGCGCGGACGACAGCTCGTCGAAGAACACGATGCCGCGCCCGGCCCGCGCGAGCCGCACCGCCCAGTCCGGCGGCGCCATGGGGACGCCGTCCGCCGCCGGGTCGGCGCCGACGATCGGCAGGCCCGCGAAGTCCGACGGCTCGTGCACGCTGGCGATCACCGTCTCCAGCCGGACGCCGAGCGCCTCCGCGAGCCGCTCCATCCCCGCCGACTTGCCGATGCCGGGCTCGCCCCACAGCAGCACGGGGATGTTCGCCGACACCGCGAGCGCGAGCGCCTCCAGTTGCGTGCTGCGGGCGGGCTCGCTGCGCCAGGCCCCGGCCCGGCGGTTCAGCTCGTCCGCCGCGGCGAGCAGATCGGGTCCGGCGCCGGGGGTGTCGGGTGTCATGCCAGCCACGTCAGGTCGGTGCGTCTACGCAGGTCGATCAGGTCCTTGAGGCCGAGGTCGGAACCGTCGGACACGTCGGTGCGCGCTCCCGCGTCCACCAGGGCCCGGCACAGCGCGGCGGTGCCGTGGTCGCCGACCGCCACGTGCAGCGGCGTCCGCTCGTGGTGGTCCCGGTCCTCCAGGTCGAGGCCCGCGTCCAGCAGCCGCGGCAGGAGCACCTCGTGGTCCAGCGTGTGTAGGCAGTGCAGCAGGGTGCGGCGGCGCCCGTCCCGGACGCGGGGGTCCATCCCGGCGTCGAGCAGCCGCAGCACCCCTTCGGTGTCGCCGTGCTGCGCCCGCTCGAACAGGTCGCTCCGCTGCTCGCGCAGGGCGCGCGGGAGCCGCCCGGCCGCCGTCCGCCACGCGTGCTCGACGGCGAAGCAGCCGGTGACGGCGCCGCCGAGCGCCCGCATCGCGTTCTCGCGTTCGCGCTCCCGCGCGGTGTGCGGCGTCCGCAACCGGCCGCCCGCCGACCGGACCTCGTGCCATTCGCCCAGGCAGCGGACCCGGACGGGCCCGGGAGGCGCTCCCTCCGGCGGGCCTACCGGACCGTCCGCGCCGGGCCGGGCCGGGAACAGCGCCGACCGGACGAGCGGGTGCAGCTCCTCCGGGGTGACCAGCCCGGCGCGGAGGAGGTCGAGGTCGGGCAGGCGGCGCCAGCGGTGCTCGTCGAGCAGCGGCGGGGCGTCGTGCCCGCGCTCGCCGTCCACCTCGGCGAGGGGCCGTCCGCGCCCCTCGCCCCCGACCGTGATCCGCACGCTGGAGCGGGGATCGGCGGCGATCCGCACGACACCGGTCTCGGGGCGGGCGGCGGCATGGCGGGCGACCTCCCGGGCCAGCAGCACCGGGGACACCGGCAGGTTCGCGATGACGTCGTCCGGGGCCCGCAGCCACCAGGGCCGCTTCGGATCGTCCACGAGGCGCAGGTCGAGCCCCACGGCGGCGAAGGCCCCCACGAGGTCGCCCCGCTCAAGCAGCAGGACGGCCCACTCGGTCAACGCTGACTGGGAGGCGCTGGACGGGGCGGAGGCGGGCAGTTCGCCGCCGGTCAGCGGTGTGCCGTCGGGGTGGAAGAACGGTGGACGGTCGGTGCCGCCGGTGTGCCGCAGCAGGTCGGCGGAATGGCGGGCGTCGAACAGATGGCGCGAGGCCGTCCAGTCCCGCGGGCTCAGGCGCGGGTCACGGAGGCGTCGGCTCAGGGCCAGGGTCAGCCGTTGCGAGCCGGTGACCAGCTCGGGGGTCCGGACGTTCAGCACCAGGGGCCGCCCGCCGGGGCCGGCGGGCTCGTAGCGCGCGAGGACGAGCACGAGCGACGTCGCGATCGTCGTCCGGCCGCCGCCGACCCGGGGGAGGTGCCAGCGGAGCAGGTCCGGCGCGAAGTGCCGCAGGTCGTCCGACAGCCGGGCGGCGGCCTCGGCGCCGAACTCGTCCGCGACGCCGTCGAGGTCGAAGGCGACGTCCACGTTCGCGGCGGCGCAGGCACCGCGCCAGTCGCCCGCGAGCCGCCGCTCCGCCGCCCGCTCGATCATCCGGCGCGGCACGGCGTAGCGGCGGGCCCGGCGCCACATCGCGAGGTCCGTGCGGAGGCGCTGCGCGGGCGGCGAACCGCTCATCGGCGGCCACCCGGGCCGGGCAGGGGGCGGCTCACCGGTAGACGCTCGCGATCGCGCGCAGGTCGGGGTGCGGGCGCGCCGCCGGGCGCAGCCGCCGCGCGAACTCGCGCTTCACCCTGCGCGGCAGGCCGGGGCCGAGCCCGACGTGCTCCAGCCGCGTGCCGTCGCCGACCCCGGCCAGCAGCGCCTTCGCGCCTCGCCCGGTGAGGCCGGTGTGCCGCAGTTCGAGGCTGCGCAGCGGGCTGCGGGGGAGTGCGTCGGCCAGCGCGGCGGCCCCTTCGTCGCCGGTGGTGTTCGGCGGTGCGCCGAGTGCGCGCTCCGAGGGTGGACGTCCCAGGTCGAGCGACTCGATCCGCCCGAGCGCCCCGGCGAGGGCCCGCGCGCCGTCCGGCCCGATCCCGTTCCCGCCCAGCCCCAATCGCACCGGCTGGTCGGGTGACGCGAGCGCCGCCTCCGCCAGGACGGTCGCGCCTTCGTCGCCCAGGTGGTTCGCGGGGAGGTACAGCTCGCGGACCCCCGCGTCGCGCATCAGCGCGGCGAGCAGGTCCGCGGCGTCCGGGCCGAGGCCGTTGCCGCCGAGGAACAGCCGTTCCAGCGGCGTCTCGCGCGCCAGGAGGGCGTCGAGGAGGGCGCGCAGCCCGTCCGGGCCAAGACCGGTGTTGACCAGGTCGAGGGTGCGGATCGCCGTGTTGCGGCGCAGCATCCGCGCCACCGCCGCGGCCCCGGCGTCGCCGACCGGGTTGCGCTTCAGCCACAGCGCCCGGACCTCGGCGTCCCCGGCGAGGCGCCCGGCGAGCGCGGCGGCGCCGCCGGCGTCGATGCGGTTGCAGCCGAGGTAGAGGGTCCGGACGCCGTGGCCCGGTTCGAGCGCGTCCGCGATCGCCCGCGCGCCCGCGCCGCCCATCGCGTTCGTCCCGAGCAGCAGGTGCGCCGCGTGCGGGGACGCGACCGCGGCCGGGACGAGCCGCGCGACGCCCGCCGCGCCGAGGCCCTGTTTGCACAGGTCGACCCGGCCGTCGCCGCGCAGCGTCCCGAGCGGGAACGTCTCGTCGCCCGCGAGCGGCGCGCCGTCGGCGAGCCGCGCCAGCAGCGGGCCGAGCGCGGCGGGATCGGCGAGCGGCACGTCGGGATGCCCGGTCGCCGGGCAGCGGACGGGGGTCGGCTCCATCGTCACCACTCCACCGGTCGGTAGTCCTTGAGGAACAGGCCGGACAGCCGCTCGCCGCCGACGCCCCGCACGATCGGGTCGTACACGCGGGCGGCGCCGTCGATCACGTCCAGCGGCGGGCGGAACCCCGCGGCCCGCTCCGCGAGCCTGCCCGGATGCGGGCGCTCGTCGGTCACCCAGCCGGTGTCGACGCTGGTCATGTGGATGCCCGCCGCCGCGTAGTCGGCGGCGGACGTGCGGGTCAGCATGTTCAGCGACGCCTTGGCCATGTTCGTGTGCGGATGGCGGACGGTCTTGTTCGCGCGGGAGAAGCTCCCCTCCATCGCCGACACCTGGACGACGTACCGGTCCGGGAACGGCGACGCCTCCAGCAGCCCGCGCAGCCGCGCCGACAGCAGGAACGGCGCGAACGCGTTCACCAGCTGCACCTCCAGCCACTCGGCCGGGTCGACCTCGTGCAGCCGCAGGCTCCAGCTGTTGCGGTCGCGCAGGTCGAGGGGCTCGCCCGTCTCGTCCGTGAGCCCGGCGGGAAACAGCGCGTCATCGCGGACGGCGGGCGCGGCCGGCGTCCCCGGATCCAGGGCGGCACGCACGCCCTCCGCGACGTCCACCTCGTCGGCGCGGCCGTCCAGCGGCAGCGCCTCCGCCGCGCGCACCTCCCGGTGGTACGCGGGCGGCCTGCGGACGGTCTGCGCCGCGTTGTTCACCAGCACGTCGAGGTGGTCGAAGCGGGCGTGCGCCGCCTCCAGGAACCCGGCGACGCCCGGCAGGTCGAGGAGGTCGACGCCGTGGACGTGCAGCCGGCCGAGCCAGTCGGCGGAGTCGCCGACCGCGGCGAACCGGCGCGCCGCGTCCCGGGGGAACCGCGTCGTGACGAGCACCTCCGCGCCGTCCCGCAGCAGCTTCAGCGCGACCTGGAACCCGATCCTCACCCGTCCGCCGGTGACGATCGCCCGCCGTCCGCGCAGGTCGCAGCGCGCATGCCGGCGCGCCGCGTTCTCCGCCGCGCAGCCGGGGCAGAGCAGGTGGTAGTCGGGATGGACGTCGCGGTAGGGCTCCTTGCAGACATAGCAGCGCCGCGCCCCCACCAGCACGCCCGCCCCGACCGGACGGGCCGGGACGTGCGGGTTCGGCGACGGGTTCTGGTCCTGGAAGCGGGTCGTCGCGGCGAGCGTCTCGCGGTCGCCGCGGCGGCGCTCGGCCAGCCGGGACGCCTTGCGCGCCTTCTTCCCGGCCCGGTGGACCTGCGACGCCGCCTCGAACACGGCCCGCCAGGCCGGATCGTCGGGACGGGCGGCGCACGCCCGCTCCAGGGTCCGCAGGCACGCCGCCAGCTCCGCCGGGTCCGGGGCGTCGGCGGGGACGGGCGGCACGGCACTCCTCGCTCCCGGGGGACGACAGGGGCAAGGCTGGTCGGATTCGAACCGACGTCCTCCAGCTCGCAGCAATGGCGCGACGACCTCTGCGCTACAGCCTTGCCGTGCGGCAGCCTAGCGAACGCGCCCGACGATCCGCCTTGGATCTTCGGGACGGGCTCATGCCGGGTTCGGCGCGTCCTCGTCGGACGGGCGGGCGGGTTCCGGGCCGTCGGGGCCCACGCGGATCGTCCGGACGACCCGGACGATCCGGAAGCGGCGGCCGCAGGCGACGAACTCGACCGCGCGGCGGGCGTCGACGCGGTCGGCGGCGCGGGCGTACTCGTCCAGCTCGCCGGGGCTCGGCGGCCGCGTCCCCGGCGGGACGAACCCCGGCAGGATCACGCGGAAGTAGTGCGCGAGGGCGTCCCGGGCGTCCTGCGGGCCGTCGCCGCCGGTGATCGGCCGCCACCGGTCGTCCAGGTCCTCGACGACGGCGAACCCCGGGGGCAGCAGCACGACCCCGGGGTGGACGCGGATGGCGTCGAGGGCCTCCATGCGCAGCCGCTCCGGGACGGTGCCGGCGGCGGGCACGAGGCTCAGCAGTTCGAGCCGGAGCGCGGCGCCGGACGGCCCGACGGGCGCCGCCGGGTCGATGAGGAACGAGCGGATCGGGCCCTGCTCGGTGTCGGTGGCCCGCGCGGGCTCGGGCCCGTCCGCGCCGAAGCGGGTGAAGCCGAGCGACCGGACGATGCGGTACCGGGACGCGCCCGCGCTGAACTCGGTGCCGGTGGCCGCCTCGCCGACCTCGGGATCGAGGCGGTCGGCGAGCGCGCGCAGCTCGCGGCGCCCGCGCACGCCGAGCCGGGCGGCCGTCTCGCGGAGGTGGGTCGCGAGGTCGACCCGGGCCCCGCAGGGTGCCATCGCGCCGAGCGCGAGGATCCGCCAGTCGCGGCCGGACTGCTTGGCGACGCCGAAGTCCGGCGGCCCGGCGCCGACGACCTTGGGATACACCCGCATGCGCTCGGCCGCCTCCTGGTCGCGGACCGCCTCCACGGGGTCGAGCTCCCGCACGACGTTGATCAGGTCGTATCCGGGCATCCTCTCGAAGGCCATGCACCCATCGTGACGTCGCGGCGACGCGGGCGTGGCGGAAACGGCGAGCCCGCCGCCAAGCGGCCCGGAACGGCCGTCCGTTTCCCTCGCCGCGGGACGGTCCGGTTCCCGGTCCCGGGCGGCGGAGCGCGTCAGGGCTGCGGGACGGTGCGCAGCAGCCGCGGGTGGGGGGTGACGTCCCGGGCCGGCTTCTGCGAGTCGTTGGTGCGCTGCACCCGCGCCGCGCCGATCACGGCCGCGTCGCCGGAGGCGTCCCCGATGCAGGCGCCGAGGCCGGTCCGCTCCTGGATCAGCTTCTCCAGCCCGGGGAGGCGGGACGTCCCGCCGGTGAGCGTGATGCCGACGGCGAGCAGTTCGCCCGCGACCTCGGGGGTGCAGCCGCGCAGCCCCTGGTGGACGGCCTCGACGATCCGCGAGACCGGGCCCTCGATGGCCCGCTGCACGTCCGAGGTGGTGAGGATGAGCCGCCGGGGCAGCCCCGACTGGAGGTCGCGGCCGTCCACGACGGTCCGCCGGACCGCGTGGCGTCCGAGGGTCGGGACCGTCCCGACGGCGATCTTCGCGGCCTCCGCGGCCTCCGCCGACAGGTCGACGCCGTGCTCGCGCTTGACGAGGGCGATGATGGCGCGGTCCAGGTCCGCGCCGCCGACGGCCGCGGTGTGCGAGGTGACGAGGCCGCCGAACGCGATGACGCCGACGTCGGTGAGCTCGGCGCCGATGTCCGCGATGACGGCGATCTCGTGGCCGCGTCCCGTCATGCCCATGCCGACGGCGGCGGCGATCGGCGTCGGGACCACGGTGAGGCGGCGCACCCCGGCCTGGTAGGCGGAGAACTGGAGCGCCCGGTAGTGGACGGACGTCATGCCGCTCGGCACGGTGATCACCAGTCGCGGGCGGGCCATGAGGCGGCGGCGGTGGTGGATGCGGACGAGCTGCCGCATCAGGTACTCGGCCTCGTCGGTCTCCGTGGGGGCGCCCTCCCGGATGGGGCGGACGAGCCGCACGTCGGGGTCGCGCCCGACCATCCGCAGGGCGGGGGCGCCGAGCGCCAGGATCGCGCCGGTGCGCCGGGACCGGGCGAGCAGGGACGGCTCCCTGCACACGACCCCGCGGTCCTCGACGTGCATCCGCACGGTCGCGCTGCCCAGATCGATCGCGGTGTCGCGGCCTGCATAGTGCCACATCGCTGTTTCCCCCCAATCGCCGGAAATGTGCGCGGACACAGGGTGATGCCCCGGTGACCTGGGGCAATGCCCATACGGGGGTAAGCGAATGGCAACGTCCGGCCGCGAATTGATCGGACATGTCCGACAGGCCCGCCGGGACGGGCGGTCCGGGCGCGGCCGTGCGCCGCCCCCGGACCAAGAGATCGTCAGCTCCGCCCTCGCGCCCGGTCAGCTCGCGCGGCGGGTCCGTCCCGGCGGCGGGTCAGCGCTTGCGGAGGACGCCGCCGTACTCGTAGATCGACCGGTCGGCCTTCGAGGCCCCCTCGTACTGGGCGAGCTCCGCGGGGACGGGCGCGAGCGGCGGCTGGAGGTCCATCGGACGCCAGTCGACCAGGTTGCACAGGCCGGGCTCGACGGGGTCGAAGCCGGACAGCAGCTCGTCGATCTCGGCGGGCGTGCGGGTCTGCCACGGGATCCCGGCGCTCGTGACCTGCTCGGTCATCAGCGCGCTCTTCACCGGGTCGTCGCAGGCGACCTGCGAGAACGTCACATGGCTGCCCGGGGCCGCCCGGTCCATGATGGTGTGGACGACGCGGCGCGGGTCGTCGGCGTCCGGCAGGTGGTGGCCGACGGACAGGAACAGCGTCGCGACCGGCTCGGAGAAGTCGATGAGCCGCCTGACGTCCGGGTGCTCCAGGATGAAGTCCTGGTCGCGCATGTCGGCGGTGATGACCGTCGTGGACGCGTCCCCGGCGAGCAGCGCCCGGCCGTGCGCCAGCACGATCGGGTCGATGTCGACGTAGATCACGCGGGCGTCCGGCCGGAACTGCTGCGCGACCTGGTGCACGTTGTTGTCGGTCGGCAGGCCGCAGCCCATGTCGATGAACTGCCGGATCCCCGCCTCCGTGGCCAGGTAACGGACGGCGCGGTAGAGGAACAGGCGGTTCTGGCGGGTGATGTCCAGCCCGGCCGGGTGGGACTCCAGCTGCTTCCTGATGAACTGCCGGTCGACCTCGTAGTTGTCCTTGCCGCCGAGCAGCCAACCGTAGGCCCGCGCCGAGGTCGGCACGTCGTTCGGGATGTCGGCGAGCGAGGGCTGGTCGTCGTGGGTCACTGCGCGCTCCGTATCTGCGCTGATGGGACAGGGCACCGCGGGCTTGGAACGCTACTCGGAAATGCCCGGCTTGCGGGGATTTTACCGATCTTGGTCGGCGGTGGAGGCGGTCGTCTCGCCGAGGGCGAGCGCGATGCCCTGCTCGTGGGTGGCCCGCAGCCCGGCCGAGTGGGCGCTCTCGAACCCGGCGTCGCCGAGCACGGCGCGCAGGCCCCGCTCGCAGGCCTCGCGCGCGGCGGCCAGCTCCGGCGCCCCCAGCTGCGCGAGCCCGTGCGTGCGCCAGATCCGCTCGCCGACCCCGAGCAGCCGCGCGGCCCGCCCGGCCTCGCCCGTCCCGGCGGTCGCGAGGGCCAGCACGTCCAGGCACAGCGCCATGAACCAGGTGTCGCGGTGCAGCGGCAGCTTGCGCTCCAGCGCGCTGCGCCCGTGCGCGACGGCGGCCCCGGGCCGCCCGAGCGCGAGCTCCGCGAGCGCCTGCACGTAGTCGGCCCACGCCTGGAGGCAGCGCTCGCCGCGCTCGGCGCTGCGGACCCGCGACTCCTTCGCCAGCGCCGCCGCCTCCGCCGGGCTGCCGAGCTGGACGTGGGCGAACGCGCGGACGCCCCGTTCGAGCAGCCAGACCGCCTCCTCCACGCCGCCGCGCCGCGGGTCGAGCTCCAGGTCGCCGAGGATCGCGAGCGCCGCGGCGTTCTCGCTGCGCAGCGTCAGCTCCGACGCCTCCAGGAACGCCGCGGCCGTCCGCGCGACCGGGTCGGTGGCCGTCCGGCAGATCTCGACGCACTCCGCGCTCGCGCCGAGGTCGCCCTGGGACAGCGTGATCAGTCCCCGCGCCCAGGCCGCGCGCGTCCGCGGCGGCCCCGGCTTCGTGTGCGCGGCGAGCGCCCGTTCGAGGTAGTGGCGCCCCTCCCGCTGGAAGCCGCAGACGTACCAGAAGAACCACAGCGCGCCCGCGAGGTCCAGCGCGTCCTCGCCGCCCGCTGGATCGCCGAGGCAGTGCTCCAGCGCCGCCCGCACGTCCGCGTGGACGGCGAGGACGCGCTCGTACCACTCGATCTGCCGCCCGCCCATCCAGCAGGAGTAGGCGCGCCGCGCCTCGGCGAGGAGGAAGTCGCGGTGCCGGCGTTCGAGCTCCCCGGTCTCGCCGAGCTCACGCAGCCACCGCGCCCCGTACTCGCGGACGGTGTCGAGCATCCGGTACCGGACGCGCGCCCCCTCGCCCTCCTCCAGCAGGATCGACGTGTGCACCAGCCGGTCGAGGACGGCCGGGATCCGCAGCGGCGTCAGCGGGCCCCCCGAGCACACCTCCAGGACGGCCCGGCGGTCGAACGCGCCCGCGAACACCGACGCCCGCGCCCACAGCAGCCGCTCGGCCGGACCGCACAGCTCGTGGCTCCAACCGATCGCCGTCCGCAGCGTGACATGCCGGCCGGGCTCCCCTCCTGGCCCGCGCGCGAGGAGCTGGAACCGGTCGTCGAGACGGTCGGCGACGGCCTCGACGGGCAGCACCCGCAGCCACGGCGCCGCCAGCTCCAGCGCCAGCGGCAGGCCGTCCAGCCGCCGGCACAGCCGCGCCACGGCCGCCCGGTTCGACGCGTCCACCGCGAACCCCGGGACGGCGTGCCGCGCGCGGGCGGTGAACAGCCGCACGGCGTCGTAGTCCGCCGCGCCCGCCCCCGCCTCCTCGCCCTCGGCCGGGACGGGCAGCGGCGCCAGCGTCACGACGTGCTCGCCCGGCACGTCCAGCGGCTGCCGCCCGGTGCTGAGCACCCGCAGCCCCGGCGCCGCGTCCAGCAGCTCGGTGACCAGCGCGGCGCACGCCCGCGCCAGGTGCTCGCAGGTGTCGAGGATCAGCAGGCAGCGCCGGTCCGCGAGGAAGTCGGCGAGGACGTCCGGCAGCGGCCGGGTGCTCTGGTCGCCCACGTCCAGCGCGCCCGCGACGGTGTGCGGCAGCAGCTCCGGATCGCGCAGCTCGGACAGCTCCACCATCCACGTTCCGTCGGGGAACCGGTCCGCGGCGCGGTGCGCGGCCTCCACCGCGGTGCGGGTCTTGCCGACCCCGCCGACGCCGGTGAGCGTCACCAGCGGCACCACGTCCAGGAGCTTCACCAGCTCCGCCAGCTCGGCGGTCCGTCCCACGAAATCCGAGAGCCCCCTGGGCAGGTCGCCCTGCCGCCGACCGCCACCCGTCCCGGTCGATCCGCTCATGTCGCCTCCTTGTGGGGGACGACCCCCACGCCCCTCGGCGGAGGCACGGAGCCGCGGACCCGCGCCGCTCGCCCCTACCCCGCCGCCGTCCCGCATCGCCTGGAACCCGGATCGCCTGGAGCCCAGACCGCCTGGAACCCGGACCGGCTGGAGCCCGGACGGTCCGGATCCCGAAACCACCTCAGTTCTCTGACGGTAGCCGTGCGGAGGCGCGCGGTAAGGGGAACGGAGGAAAACGGCGAATTCGTCCGGTCGAGGCGGGTCCTCGCGAAGCGGACGCGCACGCGGACGCACGCGGATCTAGCGGGCGCGGGCGCCGATCAGGGCGGCGACGGCGCGCAGGCCGGCGGCGGGGCGGGCGGACGGCCCGGCGGCGTCCAGGCAGGCCGCGTCCCTCTACACCCGGGCACGCGACGGCCACGACCAGTACGGGCTGAGCTGGGCCGGGCCGTTCGACCGGGCGGAC
>NZ_CAACUY010000273.1 GCF_900659615.1 Actinomadura fibrosa
GGGCGTGCGCCGCCGCGGTCGCGGGCGCCCTCGCCTCGGTGTGGATCGCCGCGCGGGCCGGCGGGCGGGCCGCCGTCCTCGCCGGGTACGGCCTGATGCTCGCCGCGCTCCCGGCCGGAGCCGCCGGCGTCGCCGGTCTCGCCGGGGGAGCACAGGGCCGCTGGACGCTGCCGGTGCTGCTCGTCCCGCTCGGCCTCGGCGCCGGGCTCGCCCTCGCCGCCTCGCTGCGGGACGCGAAGCCCGGCGCCGCGCTGTTCGGCCTGTCGCTGTGCTTCCCCGCCGTGCTGACCGGGCAGCTCCTCGCCCTCTCGCTCCAGGCGGCGCGGCTCCAGCGGGCGCGGCCGGTGAGCGAGGCCGGGCAGCTCGCCGCCCTGACCGGCGGCTACCGGACCTGGCTCGTCGCCGCCGGCGCCGCGACGCTGCTCCTCGCCGCGGTGACGACCCGCCTGACCGTCGGCCGTCCCGCCAAGCCGTCGACGCCTGCGAGGACGTCCCAGCGGCCGCACTCGTCGGAGACGGCGGCAGAGGCGGGGGTAGAGGACGGCGCGCAAGCATCAGCGCAGGCCTCTCCGCGGACCTTCGCGGACGCCGCGCCGGCCTCCCTGATGGTGCCGCAGCAGGCGCCACCGCCTGAATCGCAGACTCTCCCCAGGGTGGCAGAGCAGGTGGCAGAGCAGGTGGCGGAGCAGGTGCCGGAGCGGGCGCCGGGCGCCGAGGGCGCCGCGGAGCCGAGCGGCGGGTAGGATTCGCGCGCAGTGGTGTGCGGGCCGCGACGTGCGCGTCACGTCGGGCCGGACCCCGTCGGCGGGGTGCGCCCACCCCATCCACCCTTTCCCTGAGGAGAATCACCCGTGTCCGAGCGCACTCTCGTCCTGGTCAAGCCCGACGGCGTCCGCCGCGGTGTCGTAGGCGAGGTCATTTCCCGGATCGAGCGCAAGGGCCTGAAGCTGGTCGCGCTGGAACTGCGCACCCTGCCGCGTGAGACCGCCGAGGCCCACTACGAGGAGCACGCGAGCAAGCCGTTCTTCGGCGAGCTCGTCGACTTCATCACCGGCGGCCCGCTGGTGGCCATGGTCGTCGAGGGGCCGCGGGCCATCGAGGCGTTCCGCGCGCTCGCCGGCGCCACCGACCCGGTGAAGGCCACGCCCGGCACCGTCCGCGGCGACTTCGCGCTGGAGATCGGTGAGAACATCGTGCACGGCTCGGACTCCACCGACTCCGCCGCGCGCGAGATCAAGCTGTTCTTCCCCGAACTGGGCTGAGCCCCGGGACGCCGCGCGGCCCGGCCGCGCCGCGTCCCGCACCGATCGACACGCGGGCCGGATCTTCCGGCCCGCGTGCGTTTTAGCGAAAACAGCCCTGGTCAGCACCGTGTTTTTGGACGGCGCGCACGCCGGGGGTGACTGCCCGCGGACGCTTCGGCACGTTACGATGGGCAGGCCGCTATACACGCCCGTCAACATGAAGGGCTCCCTTTCTTCATGGGTAACAAGCTTTCCTTTCTCGGCCGTGACATGGCGGTCGACCTCGGCACCGCCAACACGCTGGTCTACGTGCGCGGGCGTGGGATCGTCCTGAACGAGCCCTCGGTGGTCGCGATCAACACCAACACGGGGAAGATCGTCGCGGTCGGCATCGAGGCGAAGCGGATGATCGGCCGCACGCCCGGCAACATCGTCGCGGTCCGTCCGCTGAAGGACGGTGTCATCGCCGACTTCGACGTCACCGAGCGGATGCTCCGGTACTTCATCCAGAAGGTGCACAAGCGCCGGCACTTCGCCAAGCCGCGGATCGTGGTGGCGGTGCCGAGCGGGATCACCGGGGTGGAGCAGCGCGCCGTCAAGGAGGCCGGCTACCAGGCCGGCGCCCGGCGCGTCTACATCATCGAGGAGCCCATGGCCGCCGCGATCGGCGCCGGACTGCCCGTCTACGAGCCGACCGGCAACATGGTGGTCGACATCGGCGGCGGCACCACCGAGGTCGCGATCATCTCGCTCGGCGGGATCGTCACGAGCCAGTCGGTCCGCGTCGGCGGCGACGAGCTCGACCAGGCGGTCATCTCGTTCTCCAAGAAGGAGTACTCGCTGATGCTCGGCGAGCGCACCGCCGAGGAGATCAAGATGGCGATCGGGTCGGCCTATCCCGGCGGGGACGAGGAGCCGCACGCCGAGATCCGCGGCCGCGACCTGGTCAGCGGGCTGCCGAAGACCGTGGTGATCTCCGCGGAGGAGGTGCGCCGGGCGATCGAGGAGCCGGTCAACTCCATCGTGGACGCCGTGAAGACGACCCTCGACAAGTGCCCGCCCGAGCTGTCGGGCGACATCATGGACCGCGGGATCGCGCTCACCGGCGGCGGCGCGCTGCTGAAGAACCTGGACGAGCGGCTCCGCGAGGAGACCGGCATGCCGATCCACCTCGTGGACAACCCGCTCGACTCGGTGGTGCTCGGCACCGGCAAGTGCGTCGAGGACTTCGAGTCGCTCCGCCAGGTGCTCGTCCCGGAGCCGCGGCACTGAACTCCCGGCGGCTGACTAGGAATCGGGAGGTCGGTGGGTGAAGGACACCCGGCGCACCCGTGTGGTCCTCGGCGCCCTGCTCGTGGCGGCGCTCGTGATGATCACCGTTGACTACCGCGGCGGGGAGCACTCCCCGCTGCGCGGCCTGCGCGGGCTCGGCGCGGCGGTGTTCGGTCCCGTCGAGCGGGCGTCGGCGTCCGTGGTGCGGCCCGTCGGCAACACCTTCGACGCGGTGACGGACGCGCCCGGCGAGCGGCGCCGCGCCGACCGGCTGGAACGTGAGAACCAGCGGCTGCGCGAGCAGCTGCGCTCCAACCGGCTCGACCAGGACCGCTCCGCCCAGCTCCAGCGGCTGCTCGGCACCGCCGGGATGGGCGGCTACAAGATCCGCGCCGCGCAGGTGATCTCCGCCGGGCAGGGCTTCGAGGACACGGTCACGCTGGACGTGGGCAGCCGCAACGGCGTCAAGCCCGACATGACCGTGATGAGCGGTGAGGGGCTCGTCGGGCGCGTCACGCGCGTCGGGCCCGCGACCGCGACCGTCCTGCTGGCCTCCGACCAGACCTCGTCCGTCGGCGCCCGCCTGGAGGACTCCAAGGAGATCGGGATC
The DNA here is from genome assembly GCF_900659615.1 of Actinomadura fibrosa. Lineage (GTDB taxonomy): Bacteria > Actinomycetota > Actinomycetes > Streptosporangiales > Streptosporangiaceae > Spirillospora > Spirillospora fibrosa. The sequence continues at coordinate 3,127 of NZ_CAACUY010000273.1, forward strand.
GTGCAGGGCCGCGGCCGCCGCGGCCTCGGCAACGGCGGCACGCCGCTGCGCTTCCAGCTCCTGGACGCCGCCGCGCCGATGCGCGTCGGCCAGCGGGTCGTCACGCTCGGCTCGCAGGCCGAGCGGCCGTACGTGCCGGGCGTCCCGATCGGCGTGGTCGAGCGCATCGACGACGCCGGCAGCGGCCTGACCCGCACCGCCTACGTCCGCCCGTTCGTGCGGTTCACGAGCCTGGACGTGGTCGCCGTGGTCGTCGCGCCGCCCAAGACCGACCCGCGGGACGCGGTGCTGCCGCCGTCGCCGAAGCCGACCCCGACACCGACGCCGTCGGCGGGCCCGAGCGGCTCGCCGAGCCCCGGCGCGAAGTCGGGGAAGAGCCCGAAGGCGCGGCCGAGCCGCACGAAGAGCCCGTCCTCGACACCCAACCCGGGGGACTGACGTGCTGAACCCACCGGAGGCGTCGCAGACCGGCCGCACCGTGACCGCGGCCGTCGTGATCGTCGTGACGCTGGTCCTCCAGGTGTCGGTGGCCAACCGGCTGCCGCTGCCCGGCGGCGTCCAGCCCGACCTCGTGCTGCTCGCCGTCGTCGCGCTGGCCCTGGTCAGCGGCTCGATGACCGGCATGGTCGCCGGCTTCCTGGCCGGTCTCGCCGCCGACATCATCCCGCCCGCCGACCACACCCTCGGCCGGTACGCGCTGGTGTACTGCCTGATCGGGTACCTGTGCGGGATCGCGTCGGCCGAGATGGACCGGCAGTCCGTCGTCCCGTTCTTCGCGGTCGCCGCGGGGGCGCTCGCCGGCACCGTCCTGTACGCGGCGACCGGCATGATCCTCGGCGATCCGCGGGCGGAGTGGTCGACCGTGTCGCGGATGGTCCCGCTCCAGGTCGTCTACGACGTGATCGCGAGCCCGTTCATCGTGTGGGCGGTGCTGCGCGTGACCCGCCGGTACGAGCGCGGCGAGCGCTCCCGCGGCGACCGCTTCTCGGTGCCCGCCGCCCGCTACCGCGCGATGTCCGGGCGGGGCGGGGGCCTGTGAACTCGAAGACGCACTTCCGGCTGCTCGTCCTGTACGTGCTGGTCGGGGCGCTGCTGCTCGTCCTGGTGGGGCGGATGTGGTCCCTCCAGGTGCTGGAGGGGTCGCACTACCAGCAGATCGCCGCCGAGAACCGCACCCGCGACATCGTGGTCCCGGCGATCCGCGGCATGATCCTGGACGACCAGGGCCGGGCGCTCGTGCGGAACCGCAGCGCGCTCGTCGTCTCCGTCGACCGCACCTCGCTGTCCCGGCAGAAGGACCACGGCACCGGCGTGCTGAAGCGGCTCGCGGGCGTCCTCGGCACGAGCTACGACGAGATCCAGAAGCGGATCCGGCTGTGCGGGCCGGGCATCAAGCGGCCCTGCTGGCCCGGCTCCCCGTACCAGCCGATCCCCGTGGACGACCGCGTCGACCCCAAGCGCGCCCTCCAGATCATGGAGCGGCAGGAGGACTTCCCCGGCGTCACGGCGCAGGTCCAGGCCGTCCGCGACTATCCCAAGCCGGAGGGCGCCGGGGCCGCGCAGGCGCTCGGCTACCTCCAGCCGATCACCCAGGTCGAGCTGGACAAGCGCAAGGGCCTGAAGGTCACCGGCTACAGCGGCGTCGACCTGATCGGCCGCGACGGCCTGGAGGCGATGTACGACGCGGACCTGCGCGGCGAGCCCGGGTTCCGCAAGGTGCTCGTCGACAGCCAGGGCCGCGTCACCGGCACCGCGGAGGAGCGGGCGCCGACCACCGGCGGCAACCTCGTCACCAGCATCGACGCCGGGGTGCAGGGCGCGGCGGAGAAGGCGCTCCAGGGCGCGATCACCAGCGCCCGCTCGCAGGGCCGCAAGGCCGACGCGGGCGCCGCGGTGGTCATGGACGTGCAGACCGGCCGGATGGTCGCCATGGCGAGCTACCCGACCTACGACCCCGGCATCTGGACCGGCGGCATCTCCCAGGACGAGTACGACGGGCTCCTCGGCAAGAAGAAGGGCGAGCCGCTGATCTCCCGGGTGACGCAGGGCCAGTTCGCGCCCGGCTCCACCTTCAAGATCTCCTCGGTCTCGGCCGCGGTGAAGGACGGCTACAGCCTGAACGGCACCTATCCGTGCCCCGGCTCGTACAACGTCGGCAGCCGCGCGTTCACGAACTTCGAGGGCCAGGGCCACGGCGACATGAACCTGCACACGGCGCTGGTCGTCTCCTGCGACACGATCTTCTACAAGTTCGCGTACGAGGAGTGGCTGCGCGACGGCGGGATGAAGCCGCGCAAGAACCCGGCCGACCCGATGGTCGGGATGGCCCGCAACTTCGGCTTCGGCAGGCGCACCGGCATCGACCTCCCGAGCGAGACGACCGGCCGCATCCCCGACCGCGGCTGGAAGAAGAGCTACTGGAACGCGACGAGGAAGGCCGACTGCAAGGGCGCCAAGGAGGGCTACCCGCAGGTCGCCAAGACCGACCCGGCCCGCGCCGCCTACCTGAAGTCGATCTCCGCGGAGAACTGCACCGAGGGGTACGTGTGGCGCGCCGGTGACGCGGCGAACTTCTCCGTCGGCCAGGGCGACATCCTCGTGACGCCGCTCCAGCTCGCCCGCGCGTACGCGGCCGTCGCCAACGGCGGCAAGCTCGTCACGCCGCGCCTCGGCGTGGCGGTGGTGCGGCCGGACGGGTCGCTCGTCCGCCGCATCGGCCAGGCGCCGCCGACCCGGCTGCCGGTCGAGCAGAAGATCCTCGCCTACATCCGGAGCGGCCTCGCCGACGTGACGAAGAAGGGCACGGCCGCGGGCGCCTTCCAGGGCTTCGACTTCAAGCGGGTCGACGTGGCCGGCAAGACCGGCACCGCGGAGGTCTTCGGCAAGGACGACACGTCCTGGTTCGCGTCCTTCGGCCCGGTGAAGAAACCCCGGTACGCGGTGGTCGCGATGGTGGCGCAGGGCGGCACCGGCGCCTCGGCCGCCGCCCCGGCGGTGCGGCAGATCTGGGAGGCCATGTACGGCACCAAGGACAGGAAGCCGCTGCTCAAGAACGGCCGGCTGCCGACCGAGCTGCCGCGGCCGCCCGCCGACGGGGCGGCGCCGTGATGAACAGCACCAAGGTGGGAACGGTCGGGAGCTACCGCGAGCGGGGCCAGTGGCAGCACCGCGTCGCCGAGCTGCGCCGCCTCGACTGGACGCTCGTCCTCGTCGTGATGGCGCTGTCGGTGGTCGGCGCGCTGCTGGTCCGCTCGGCGACCTTCCAGCTCATGATCGAGCAGGGCAAGGACCCCGAGAGCTTCCTGAAGCGGCACGTCCTGAACCTGGTCATCGGGTTCGCGCTCGGCGCCGTCGTCACCGTCCTCGACTACCGGCTGCTGCGCGCCTACGTCCCGATCCTGTACGGGCTGGCGTGCGTGGGGCTGGTCGCCGTCATCACGCCGCTCGGCTCCACGATCAACGGGTCGCACTCGTGGATCGTGCTCGGCGGCGGCTTCCAGGTGCAGCCCTCGGAGTTCGCCAAGGTCGGCCTCGTGGTGCTGCTCGCGATGATCCTCGGCGAGCCCCGGGACGGCGAGATCGGGCCCGGCCGCAAGGACGTCCTGCTCGCCCTCGCGCTCGCCGGCGTCCCCGCCGCGCTGATCATGATGCAGCCCGACCTCGGCACCACGCTGGTGTTCATCTTCGTGGTCCTCGGCATGCTGGCGATCTCCGGCGCGCAGAAGCGCTGGCTGGTGGGGCTCGTCGGCGGCGGTCTCGCCGCAGGGTTCGCGGTGTGGTTCTTCGGCCTGCTGAAGCCCTACCAGCTCGCCCGGTTCACCGCCTTCATGGACCCGTCCGCCGACCCGCGCGGCGCCGGCTACAACGCCCAGCAGGCCCGGATCGCGATCGGGTCGGGCGGCGCGTTCGGCAAGGGGCTGTTCAACGGCGAGCAGACCGGCGGGCACTTCGTCCCCGAGCAGCAGACCGACTTCATCTTCACGGTCGCGGGGGAGGAGCTCGGCTTCGTCGGCGCCGCCGTGATCGTCGTCCTGCTCGGCGTGGTGCTGTGGCGGGGGCTGCGCATCGCCACCCAGGCCGCCGACCTGTTCGGGACGCTCGTCGCGACCGGCGTGGTCTGCTGGATGGCGTTCCAGACGTTCGAGAACGTCGGGATGACCCTCGGGATCATGCCGATCACCGGCCTGCCGCTGCCGTTCGTCTCCTACGGCGGCTCCGCGACGTTCGCCAACATGATCGCCTTCGGCCTGCTCCAGGCCGTGCACGTCCGCCGCCGCCCCTTCGACTGACGCCGGGCCCGGGCACGGCCCGGCGTGATCCAGCGTACTTCCGTGCGGCCCGGCGCACGGGGGCGCGGCGGTAGGCTGGACGTTCATCCCCATGGCCACAGCACGGAGGACTCCGCCATGCCCGTCGAGTCGATCTTCCCGCGACTGGAGCCGCTGCTCCCGCGCGTGCAGAAGCCGATCCAGTACGTCGGCGGGGAGCTCAACTCGCAGATCAAGGACTGGGACGAGGCCGACGTCCGGTGGGCCCTCATGTACCCGGACGCCTACGAGGTCGGGCTGCCGAACCAGGGCGTCCAGATCCTCTACGAGATCCTGAACGAGCGCGACGGCGTCCTCGCGGAGCGGACCTACTCGGTCTGGCCCGACATGGAGGCCGTCATGCGGGAGCACGGCATCCCGCAGTTCACCGTGGACGCGCACCGCCCGGTCGCCGCGTTCGACGTGCTCGGCGTGTCGTTCTCCACCGAGCTCGGCTACACGAACCTGCTCACGGCCCTGGACCTCGCGGGCATCCCGCTGGAGGCCGCCGACCGCACCGACGAGCACCCGATCGTCCTCGCCGGCGGGCACGCCGCGTTCAACCCCGAGCCGATCGCCGACTTCCTCGACGCCGCCGTGCTCGGCGACGGCGAGGAGATCGCGCTCGCGATCACCGAGGTGATCCGGGAGTGGAAGGCCGAGGGGAGCCCCGGCGGCCGTGACGAGCTGCTCCTGCGCCTCGCGGCGTCGGGCGGGGTGTACGTGCCCCGCTTCTACGACGTGTCGTACCTGCCCGACGGGCGGATCCAGCGGGTCGCGCCGGCCCGTCAGGGCGTGCCGTGGCGGGTCGAGAAGCACACCGTGATGGACCTCGACCAGTGGCCGTACCCGAAGAAGCCGCTGGTCCCGCTGGCCGAGACCGTGCACGAGCGGTTCAGCGTGGAGATCTTCCGCGGCTGCACCCGGGGCTGCCGGTTCTGCCAGGCCGGGATGATCACCCGTCCGGTGCGGGAGCGGTCGATCACCACGATCGGCGCGATGGTCGAGCAGGGCCTCAACGAGTCCGGCTTCCAGGAGGTCGGGCTGCTCAGCCTGTCCAGCGCCGACCACAGCGAGATCGGCGAGGTCGCCAAGGACCTCGCCGACCGGTACGAGGGCACCAACACCTCGCTGTCGCTGCCGTCCACGCGGGTGGACGCCTTCAACATCACCCTCGCCAACGAGTTCTCGCGCGGCGGGCGCCGCTCCGGGCTGACGTTCGCGCCCGAGGGCGGCTCCGAGCGGATGCGCAAGGTGATCAACAAGATGGTCACCGAGGACGACCTGATCCGCACCGTCACGACCGCCTACGAGAACGGCTGGCGGCAGGTCAAGCTCTACTTCATGTGCGGGCTGCCCACCGAGGAGGACGAGGACGTCCTCGCGATCGCCGACATGGCCAAGCGCGTCATCCGCGCGGGCCGCGAGGCGACCGGCCGCAAGGACATCCGCTGCACGGTGTCGATCGGCGGGTTCGTGCCGAAGCCGCACACCCCGTTCCAGTGGGCCGCCCAGTGCGACCACGAGACCGTGGACCGGCGGCTCCGCGCCCTGAAGGACGCCCTGCGCGGCGACAAGGAGTACGGCCGCGCCATCGGGCTGCGCTACCACGACGGCCAGCCGTCGATCGTGGAGGGCCTGCTGTCGCGCGGCGACCGGCGGGTCGGCAAGGTCATCCGGGCCGTCTGGGAGGACGGCGGCCGCTTCGACGGCTGGAGCGAGCACTTCTCCTACGAGCGCTGGACGTCCTGCGCCGAGAAGGCCCTCGCGGACGAGCCGGTCGACCTCGACTGGTACACCGTCCGGGAGCGCGACGAGGTCGAGGTGCTGCCGTGGGACCACCTCGACGCCGGGCTCGACCGCGAGTGGCTCTGGCAGGACTGGCAGGACGCCGTCGACGGGACCGAGGTCGAGGACTGCCGCTGGACGCCCTGCTACGACTGCGGAGTCTGCCCGACGATGGGCACCGAGATCCAGATCGGCCCGACCGGCAAGAGGCTGCTCCCGCTGTCGGTGGTCTGAGCGCCGGTTCCGACCGGGTGTGACTGGCCGGTCACGCTGGGCCGCGATGCCGCGTCCGACCAGGTCCGAACTCGATTCAGTGAGGCCGGGACCGGACGCGCGAGGGCCCTGAGCTGCGCGGCGCGTCGGTTCCGGCGCCGGGGCACGGGCGAAACGGCGCCGGGCGACCCGTACTCTATAGGGAGACGTTCACGACTCGACACGAGTAGGAAGGATCAGAGCCCTGGCACCCATGCCGGAGGGACCGGCGCCGGCCCCCGTGACCCAGCGACTGCGCGTCCGCTATGCGAAGCGCGGCAGGCTGCGGTTCACGAGCCACCGCGACATATCCCGGGCCGTGGAACGCGCCGTACGGCGCGCCGGGATCCCCGTCGCGTTCAGCGCCGGATTCACCCCGCACCCGAAGATCTCGTACGCGGGCGCGGCGGCGACAGGGGTGGCCAGTGAGGCCGAATACCTCGAGATCGGGCTCACCGAGACCCGCGACCCTGCGCGGGTGCGGGCCGATCTCGACGCTGCCCTCCCCGCCGGGCTCGACATCGTTGATGTCGTGCCGGTCAGGGCGGGCCGCGCCGGGGACGCGCAGGCCAGGCCGAGCGCGTTCGCCGATCGGCTCCAGGCGTCCGAATGGCGGATCCGGCTGGACGGGGTGTCCCAGGACGCCGCCGCCGCTGCCGTGGCCGCCTTCATGGCCGCCGGCGACATCGAGGTGGAACGCCTCACGAAGAAGGGACGGCGCCGGTTCGACGTGCGCGCCGCCGTGTCCGCCTGCGAGCTGGACCGGCGCGCCGCCGAGGCGGCGGATGCCCCTTGTGCGATACTTCGAATGGTTGTTCGGCATTCCACACCCGCCGTTCGACCCGACGACATCCTCACCGGACTGCGCCAGGTCGCCGACCTCGCGCCGCCGTCACCGCCACTGGTGACCAGGCTGGCGCAGGGGCCCCTCGACGCGGCCACCGGTGGCCTCGCGGATCCCCTGGATCCCGACCGGGAGACCGGCCTGCCGTCCGGCGACGAAGCCGAGGCGGCCCGCGGCCCTGCGCGGCCGCAGCCCGGGGACACCGCGAGCGTGGATGCCGTCAGCGCCTGACCGTGGGACCGAAGCCGTGGCGACACGGAACCGGTCCGCAGGGGCCGGCGGGCGCACCCCCGACGACTTCGTCGTCATGGCCGGACCACCGTCCGGCGGTGACGACGCCGACGACTGACGGAGAGCTCTCGTGCGGCGCACCGCACCGATCCGCCCCCTGGCGGAGCAGGCGGTCGCGCCCGGGAGCCTGACGGGAGACTGCCCGGATGCTAGAGAACGAAGACTCGGCCAACGCCGAAGGAACCGATGACGAGACCCTGCGCGACACGGGGGACCCCGCGGGAGGCGAGACGGGAGCGGCCGTGAGCTCGCGCCCGCGCCGCCGCTCCGCGAGCCGCCCGGCCGGGCCGCCGCCGGACGTAGATCGGAAGAGCGTCGTGTAGGGAAAGAGTGTAGATCTCGGTG